>JAYTUZ010000146.1:0-16107 GCA_043744295.1 Gammaproteobacteria bacterium
ACGACGGTGCACGCCTGGGCACCCTCTATGCGCGCTACGCCGAGGTTGGCGGCTACGACGCGCGCGCCCGCGCTGCGCAGCTCATGCATGGCCTGGGCTTTGCGCCCGCGGAAGACGAGCGGCCGATCCGCAGTTTCTCTGGCGGCTGGCGGGTGCGCATCAATGTGGCACGCGCGCTCATGTGCCGCTCGGATCTGTTGCTGCTCGACGAGCCCACCAACCATCTGGATATCGACGCCATTCTCTGGCTGGAAACCTGGCTGCGCGCCTATGCCGGCACCCTGCTGCTGATTGCGCACGATCGCGAATTCCTCGATCGCGTCTGCAACCGCATCGTCAACATCGAGCACGAGCAGGTGCATGCCTATCGTGGCAATTATTCGGCTTTCGAGGCGCAGCGTGCCGCTGAGCTCGCCGAGCAGTCGGCGCTGTATGTGCGCCAGCAGCGCGAGATTCGCCATATGGAATCGTTCGTCGAGCGCTTCCGCGCCCAGGCCACCAAGGCGCGGCAGGCGCAGAGCCGCCTCAAGGCGCTCGAGCGCATGCAGCGCATCGCCCCCGCGCACGTCGACTCAGCGAGCTTCGAGTTCGCATTCGCCGAACCCGCCAGGCTGCCGCGCCCGCTGCTGGCGATCGACGGGCAGAGTGCCGGCTACGGCGGTGTGGCGCTGCTGCGCGACGCCAAACTTACCCTCATGCCAGGTGATCGCTACGCGCTGCTGGGCCGAAACGGCGCCGGCAAGTCGACCTTTATGAAGCTGCTGGCCGGCGAACTCACTGCGCTCTCCGGCACGCGCACCGAAGCGCGCGATCTGCGCATCGGTTACTTTGCCCAGCACCATCTGGAACAGCTGAGCGCCGCTGAGTCGCCGCTGGAAAATCTGCGGCGCACTGGCGGGGTGCGCGCGGCCCGCGCCACGGAAGCGCAGTCGCGCGACTATCTTGCGACTTTTGGCTTTCGCGGCGATCGGGTGTTTGAACCGGTGGCGCCGTTCTCTGGCGGCGAGAAGGCGCGGCTGGTGCTGGCGCTGGTGGCCTACCTGCGCCCCAATCTGTTGCTGCTCGATGAGCCGACCAACCATCTCGACCTGGAGATGCGCCAGGCGCTGGCCGTCGCGCTGCAGGATTTTCCGGGCGCCGTGGTGCTGGTGTCGCACGATCGGCATCTGCTCAATACCGTGGCCGACGAGTTGATCGTGGTGCACGATGGTCGTGCCACGAGTTTTGACGGTGATCTGGCAGACTATGCTGATTGGTTGGCGACCGGCGACGCGCCCACGGGCTCGGCCAGCACCACGGCCAACATGGCGACTACTGCGACGAGCGCGCCGCCGGCACCCGCACCCCTCAGCGCGGAACAACGACGCCAGCAACGCCGCCTCGAAGCCGAAGGGCGCAATCGACTGGCGCCCTTGCGCGCCGCCATCCAGAAATGTGAGCAGCAGCTGGCACTCATTGCCCGTGAACGTGCTGCGCTCGAGACCCGCCTCGCCTCTACGGAGCTCTACCAGCACGCGTCGCGCGCACAGCTGAAGGCAGCCCTGGCGCGTCAGGCGGAACTGGCGCGCCTGCTGAAGGAAACGGAGAGTGCCTGGCTGGATGCGAGTGCCGACCTGGAGGCCGCTGAGACTGGAGCCTGAGGGCCGCCAGGTGGGGCTGCAGGTGCAGTCGTAACTAATTGAAAGTATTATTATTATTTCAGGTGAAACCTGGGTTCCTGATGCACAGGGAAAGTTGGGCGTGTAACAAACAGTTCACTTTACAAACTAATTGAAGCGGGTATCATGGCGGCCATGGGTGATGGTGAACGCAAGTTCGCAATCACCCCAAAGTCGCGGAACAAGACCCCCCCCCGTTTCCGCGCATCACCTTGGAGCCCCGCTTGCGGGGCTCTTTTTTTGTCCGCGCAGCGCAGCCGCCGTCCCCGGATTCCTTGCTTTGCTCTCCCCGGCCAGAATAGATTGCTCCTCTGGAGCAGCGTTTCAGAATGGCAGCAACGTGTTGACGGGCGGTTAGCGGGTGTCGAGCGTCAATGCCGATGGCCCTGGCGGGCAGCAGGTGCTCGCGCGCCTGGAGGAGCGCGCGCCGGAGATTGCCGCGCTCCTGCAGCGCTCGCCGTTGCGGCTGCGCGTGGCAGCGGGCCGCGTACTCGATGGCAGTGAGTTCGTCGCGGGTGCGTTGGCGCGCGACCCGCTCTTGTTACCGCTCCTGCTCGAGCGCGCACCAGAGGATTTCGCCGGTGCCTTGCCGTTGGCCGCCTTTCTGCCAGGCGAGGCCGCAGTCGCCAGCGCAGCGGATGAAACCCGGTTCATGAGCGCGCTGCGCCGCTGGCGTCACGCCGAGCTGACCCGCATCGCCTGGCGGGATCTGGCCGGTTGGGCCAGTCTGGCCGAAACCCTGACCGACTTGAGCAATGCCGCCGATTTCGCCCTGCGCAGTGCGCATGATTTCGCCTGGCAGGTGCTGGCGGAGCGGCATGGTGCGCCAGGCGACGCTGGCGCAGCGGCACGCGGCCTGTTGATTGTCGCCATGGGCAAGCTTGGCGGCCAGGAGCTGAATTTTTCCTCGGACGTCGACCTGGTTTTCCTGTTTGCCGGGCATGGCGAGACCGGTGGCGCGCGCGCCGTCAGCTATGAAGAGTTCTACACGCGCCTGGGTCAGATGCTCATCCGCCTCGTGGACGCGGCGACCGCTGATGGGCGTGCCTGGCGCGTCGACATGCGCCTGCGTCCCTTCGGCGCCAGCGGGCCGCTGGTAGCGAGTGTGGCGGCTTTCGAGGACTACCTCGAGCGACAGGGGCGCGACTGGGAGCGCTACGCGTGGATCAAGGCGCGCGCCGTGACTGAGCCGGAACTGTTTGCGGAAGTATTTCGCTCCAGCCTGCAGCCGTTCGTCTATCGCCGCTACCTCGATTTCGGCGTGTTCGAATCACTGCGCGAAATGAAAGCGCTGATCAGCCGCGAGGTCGAGCGGCGCGAACTCCACGACAACATCAAGCTCGGTTACGGTGGCATACGCGAAATCGAATTCATCGTGCAGGCGCTGCAACTGGTGCGCGGCGGCACTGAGCGACGTCTGCAGAGCGCCTCGCTGCTGCAGACCCTGCCGCGCCTGGCCGGTGCCAGGCTGTTGCCCGAGGCCAGCGTCGCGCAGCTAGGTGCCGCCTATGAATTCCTGCGGCGGCTCGAGAACCGGCTGCAGATGTACAGCGATCAGCAGACGCACAGCCTGCCGAGCGATCCAGTGGCGCAGCGGCGTATTGCCGGCGCCATGAATTGCCGATCGTGGGATGAACTGGCGAGCCTGCTTGAAGCCCATCGGCAACGGGTGAGCAGCGCCTTCGATGCCATCGTGCAGGGCGAGGCCGGTGGCGCGTCGCTGCGCGTGGGACTCTCGCTTGCAACGCTGGCAGGCGACGAAATCAGTGCCCAGGATCTGGCGCTGCGCCTGCGCGAGCAGGGCTACGTGGAGGCCCAGTCGGCCGCGCGCCTGCTGCACGATCTGTACTCATCCGCTTTGCTGCGACGTCTCGATGAGCCGGGGCGGCGACGCCTGGACGCTTTGCTGGCGACGCTGGTGGCGCAGCTGGCGCCACTCCCGGACGCACTCGCCCTGCTGCGCCGGCTGCTGCGCATCATTGAGGCGATTGGGGGGCGCTCGGCGTATTTTGCCCTGCTGCTGGAGAATGCCGCAGCCCGTGGCCGACTCATCGAACTCGCGCGCCACGGCGATTTTCTACCGGCGCAGATCGCCGCCTACCCGTTACTGCTCGATGAACTCATCGACGAGCGCCTGTATCAACAGTTGCCGACGCGTCAGGAGCTGAACGCCGAGCTGCTGCAGCGTTGCTCCGAGGTGGAGGCCGGCGATGAAGAGCGCACGGTCGAGCAACTGCGGCATTTCCAGCGGGCGGCGCTGTTTCGGATAGCCGTGGCCGATCTGACTGGCCGCCTGCCGCTCATGGTCGTCAGTGATCGGCTCACCGAGCTGGCGGAGATCATCGTCGAGCAGACGCTGACGATTGCCTGGCAGTTCGTCACGCAGCAGTACGGCACGCCGATGTGCGGCAGCGGCGCCGAGCGGCGCGCGGTGCGCATCTGCGCCGTGGGTTACGGCAAGCTCGGCGGCATGGAGCTGGGTTACAGCTCGGATCTCGACCTGGTGTTTCTGCACGATTCCATCGGCGCGGAACAATCGACGATCGGCGCGCGTAGCGTCGACAACCAGGTCTTCTTCGTGCGCTTCGTGCAGCGACTGGTGCATATGCTGACCCTGCACTCTGCGGCCGGCCGGCTCTATGAGGTGGACATGCGCCTGCGCCCGAGCGGTAAGGGCGGCATGCTGATCACCAGCATCGAAGCCTTCGAGGAATACCAGCAGCGCGAAGCCTGGACCTGGGAACACCAGGCGCTGCTGCATGCGCGCTCGATGGCGGGGGACACCGGGCTGCGCGAGCGTTTTGAGCAGCTACGCTTGCGCGTGCTCAAGGAGTGCGTGCGCCGCGACAGCCTGCGCAACGATGTCGCCCACATGCGCCAGCGCATGCGTAGCGAGCTGTCAGCGGCCAAGCCGGGTCAATTCGATCTCAAGCAGGATCCGGGTGGCATCGCCGACATAGAATTCCTGGCGCAATACTGGACGCTGCTGTGGGCCGGGCAATACCCGCCGCTCGCCTGGTTCGCCGACACCATCCGTGAGCTGGAATCATTGAGTTCCGCGGCGCTGGTGCCGCAGGCCACGATCGATACACTCACGGCGGCCTATCGCAGCTATCGCGAATGCAGTCACCACCGCGCCATCGCCAGCCTGCCTGCGCTGGTCGACGAGTCACAGTTCCAGGGCGAACGTACCGCCGTCACGGCCATCTGGAACGCCACGATGCAGGTATAATGGCAACATGAACGCACCCAGCGCGCCGCAGGCGGCCAACTCCCAGACCCAGTACCCGGTTACGGCCCAGGATCTGCCGCTCTCCTGCCCCATGCCTGCGATGGCGCTGTGGAATTCACATCCACGCGTCTATCTGGCCATAGAGCAGAGCGGCTGGGCCAAATGCCCGTACTGCGGCACGGAATACACGCTGCAGCGCTGAACCCGGCAGCGAGCGCCCGGCAGCGCCCGGCGCAACTGTAAGCAACCTGTAAGTCATCGGTGGGTCGCCGGTAACAGGCCCGACTCCACACTCCCTGCCCATGGCAACAGCCATAGGGAGTGACGCCGTTGAAGACCTCGATCTGCATTATTCTGGCCTGCAGCGCGCTCAGTGGGGGACCGCTGGCAGCTGCCGCAGACCGGGCCAACATGAACGCGCAGCCGTCCGCTGCGCGCGGTTGGTTGCTTGGCGCCGGCCTCGGCGTCAGCGAATACCGCGAGCCAGAACTACACTCCACCGAGCCGGACTTCATCTACCTGCAGGGCGGCTGGCGCTTCAACCGCCACTTCATGCTCGAGGCACGAGTCGGCACGGATGCCCCGGGCAGCGGCGACGCGCTGTCGTTCGGAATGCCGCTGCACGTCACGGTTCAGCAGCTCTACGGGATCTATGCGCGTGCCGTGCTTCCGGTCTGCGCTCGCTGCGAAGTCTATGGCCTGCTCGGCTACACCGGACTGCGCCTGCAGGCGGACGCTGACTTCGCGGCGTCCCACCAGCACCTGGGCTCCGCCTCCTACGGGATGGGTTTCAGTTGGAACTTCAGTCCAGGCATCAGCATGGATCTGGAGCTGCTGCCTGAATTGGTGAGTGGCAGCGGTTGGCGCAGCGATGCGCTGGCGGTCGGCGTTCGTTGGCAAATGTAATTGGGAGTAAATCCGATGAAGAATAAATTCATGTCCGCCTGTCTGGCGACGTTGGCACTATTGATCGTTGGGCCGCTGAGTGCGAATGAACGCATAGCGGAGCACGCGCAGCACCAGCTGGTGGTGTTTGGCGATAGTCTTTCCGATCCTGGCAACTACTACGCCGCCTATCACGAAGTTTCTCTAAGGCCCTTTGCACCCATACCCGATGCGCCCTACGTCATCGGTGGTATGCATTTTTCCAATGGCGCTACCTGGGTGGAGCAGCTGGGGCGCGAACTGGATGCCGGCAACAGCAGCGGCCCGGCGCTACGCCACCTGGGCGGCACCAATTTTGCGGTCGGCAGAGCGCGGGCGCGCGCCGGTGCAGCGGGCTTTCCGTATTACGACCTGGCGACGCAGGTGGGTCTGTTTCTCGGTCAGGCCGGGAATCGGGCCCCGCCAGAGGCGCTCTACGTGGTCTGGATCGGGGCCAATGATCTGAAGGACGCGCTGGAAAGCCTGGCCGTGGATTCCAGCTTCGCGACTGCGGGCGCCATCATCCAGCAGGCTGTCGGTGCGACGGCTGGCAACCTGCAGGCCCTGTGGGCTGCGGGCGCGCGCCATTTCATGCTGGTCGACATGCCGGATCTCGGCTATACGCCCTACGTTGCGGGTCTCGGTCCGGTGGCGCTCTACGCCGCCAGGCAACTCACCGCCGCTTACAACGGCGGGCTCGCCCAGGTAGTTGCCGCTCTGGGTGCGCTTCCCGGCATCGACATCAAGCGCTTTGACATCAACGCCACACTCCAGGCTGTGGCGCTCAATCCGGCCGCCAGCGGCATTGCGGATTTCACCACTCCGTGCCTGCGCTTCGCGGTGATAGTCAATGCCGTGTGCGGCAACGCCGACCAGCATATGTTCTGGGATGCCATTCACCCGACCAGGGCCGGTCATGAACTCATTGCCGAAGCGGCACTTGAGACCCTGGGAGGGCACTGAGCAGTCACGCGCAGCATCTGCTCCGGGACGTGAAATGAAGCCGCAGCGACTGCAGTGGGTACTGGCCGCACTGTGCATTCTGCAGAGCGGCTGCAGTATCCAGCGCCTGGTGGTCAACAAGGCCGGTGATGCGCTCGCGGGTGAGAGTACGGTCGTGGCGCGCGATGATGATCCGGAGTTCATCCGCGCGGCCGCGCCGTTCAATCTCAAGCTGATCGAGAGTCTGCTCGCCCGCAGTCCGCGTCATGCAGGCATGCTGCTGGCGGCGGCCAGTGGCTTCACGCAGTACAGCTACGCCTACCTGCAGTTTGATGCCGAGCAACTCGAGGATCAGGACTTTGCGCGCTCGCAGGAGCTGCGGCAACGGGCCCGGCGCATGTATCTGCGGGCGCGCGACTACGGGCTGCGCGGGCTCGAGGTGCGCCACGCTGGCATTGCCGGGCAGCTGCGCGAGGATCCGGGCGTAGCACTGCAGGCCACCGGCGCTGCTGACCTGGAGGCCTTGTACTGGAGCGCACTCGCCTGGGCGGCCGCCATTGGCCAGTCCAAGGACGATCCCCAGCTGCTTGGCGATCTGCCGATCGTCGATGCGCTGGTGGCGCGCGCCGCACAGCTGCAACCGGATTATGACGACGGGGCGCTGCAGAGCTTCATGATCAGCTACGAGATGGCGCGCGCCGCCCGCCCGTCGGTGGCGCGCGCACACTTCGCGCGCGCGCTCGCTGTGAGCGGCAGCAAGCGCGCCAGCCCCTACCTGGCGCTGGCCGAGTCTGTGTGCGTGCCGGAACGGGCGCGCGCGGAGTTCGTCACGCTGCTGAACCAGGCCCTGGCGATCGACGCCGATGCTGATCCCGATCGGCGTCTTGAAACACTGATCATGCAGCGGCGCGCACGTTGGTTGCTGGCGCGCAGCGATGAGCTGTTCCTGCCGGAGCCCGCACCACCCGCAGCCGAGACACCACCATGAGCAAACCCAGACCCTCGCGCCGTGAGCTGTTGATCGCGCTGGCCAGCATCGCGGCCTGTGCCCGCGTGGGCTCGGCGCCGGCGCTGCCGGCACGCATCAATCTCGGCACGCTGGCGCCACGTGGATCGAGCTTCCATCAGGCCCTGCAAGCCATGGGTGGGCAGTGGCAAAGCCAGGGAGTGCGACTGGTCGTCTATCCGGATGGCGCGCAGGGCAGCGAAGCCGACATGGTGCGATTGATGCGTGTCGGCACCCTGCAGGGCGGGTTGTTCACGGCAGTCGGGCTGGCGGAGATTGAGCCCGGTATTTCCGGGCTGCAGAACTATCCCTTGCTGTTTCGCAACTTCGGCGAACTGGAGTACGTCACCGGAAAATTGCAGCCGCTGATCGCGCAGCGGCTGGCGGCCAAAGGCTTCATCGTGCTGTTCTGGGCTGATGCCGGCTGGATTCGCTATTTTTTCAGGCAGCCAGTGATGACGCCTGAGCAATTCAAGCAGGCCAGGGTGTTCGTCTGGGCCGGAGCCATCGAGCAGTACAAGATTCTCCGCGAACTGGATTACGACCCGGTGCAGATGGAAACTGCCGACATCCTGCAGGGGATTGCCACCGGGCAGATTACTGGCGTCAGCGTGCCGCCCATCTTTGCACTGGTCAGCCAGTTTGAGAAGCGCCTGCCACACATGCTCGATCTGGAGTGGGCGCCGCTGATAGGAGCCTGCGTCCTGCGCAAGGATAGCTGGGACCGGCTGAGCGCCAGCCAGCAGGCCGCATTGCGCAGCGCCGCTGATCAGGCCGGCGCTGAGATCCGCCGCCGCAATCGGACTGAGAGCGAGCAGGCCGTGGTCCGGATGCAGGCCGGCGGACTGATCGTGCACCAGCTGACACCCGCCCAGCGCGCCGCCTGGCAGGGGGCTGCCGAAGTGTTCCAGCAGCGTATTCGCGGACGCACGGTGCCGGCCGATATACACGATGAAGTCATGCGCCTGCTGGCCCAGTATCGTTCCGGCAGCGGCGCATGAGCGCCGTGGGTGCCGAGTCGGTCCCGACCGGGTTCGCGCAGTCAGGCAGCGAGCGTAGCTTCAGGGCAGCGCGGCAGATCGAGCGATGGGTACTGACGCTGTTGTTGCTGGCGATGATCGCGCTGCCCCTGCTTGATCGCATCCTCTATCGATTGGGTGCGCCGGCGCCGCCGGGCAGCCTGGTCGCGCACCTCACATTGCTGCTGACGATGCTGGGCGGACTGCTGGCAGCAGCCTCGAAACGCCTGATTGCCACGCCGCTGCTGCTCAATCATCTGCCGACGCGCGCTCGCGCGCTCGCCGCCGGTGCCGGACAGACCATAGCAGCGCTGGTGTGCGTGCAGCTTGCGGTTGCCGGCTGGCATTTCGCCAGCGCTGAGCGTGGCTCCGCCATCGAACTGTTACCCGGCTTGCCGCTATGGCAGATCGAAATGTGCATTCCCATCGGGTTCCTGTTGATTGGCGCGCGCATCCTGCTGGTGGGGCACTTAAGTTCGCGTGCGCGCCTGTTGGCGCTCACTGCCGCCGCGCTGGGACTGATTTTGTGCCTCGTGCCCTGGGATCCGGTAACCGGCAGGACGCTGGGGCTCGTGGCCCTCGGGGTAGCGTTGCTGTGCGGTGCGCCGATGTTCACGATTATCGGCGGCAGCGCGCTGTTGCTGATGTGGTCCACGGGCCAGCCCACTGCGGCCATGGCGGTCAAGCACTATTCGCTGGCGACCATGCCGGTGATTCCGACCCTGCCGCTGTTTGCGCTGACCGGCTATCTGTTGGCCGAAAGTGGCGCAGGCGCGCGCCTGGTGAGGGTATTTGGCGCCTGCTTTGGGCCCTTTCGCGGCGGCGTGGCCACGGCGTGCGTGCTGTCATGCGCATTCTTCACGACCTTTACCGGCGCGTCCGGTGTGACGATACTTGCCCTGGGTGGCCTGTTGCTGCCGACGCTGCGCGCCGCCGGATACCGCGAGCGCGACGCGCTCGGGCTGATTACCGGCTCTGGCTCCATCGGGCTGCTGTTGCCTCCGTGCCTGCCAGTTATTCTCTACTCGATCGTCGCCCTGCAGGCCCTGCAGGGCTTCGATCCTGATGCGCTTGCCAGGTACGACGTCAGCATCGAAGGCATGTTCACCGCAGCGCTGCTGCCCGGCCTGTTGCTGGTGACGCTCGCGGTCCTGTGGGGTCGCTGGCGCGAACCGCCCGGCACGCGCGCGCGACGCCAGTTTGACTGGAGTGAAGCCGGACGCGCCCTGTGGGCGGCGAAGTGGGAGCTGGGCCTGCCGGTAGTGGCGGTCGGCGCCATGTTCGGTGGCTGGGTCAGCTCGCCGGTGCAGGCCGCAGCGCTGACCGCGGGTTACGCCCTGCTGATCGAGGCATTTGTCCACCGTGATCTGCGCCTGGGGGTCGATCTGCCGCGCATCGGCGGCGAGTGCGCGCTGCTCACCGGCGGCATCCTACTGATACTCGCGACGGCGACGGGCCTGACGAATTTTCTGGTCACCGAACAGGTCCCGGAACGACTGACGATCTGGGTGGGCGAATACATACACTCGCCGCTGGTGTTCCTGCTGGCGCTGAACCTCGCGCTGCTGGTGGTAGGCTGCCTGATGGACATGTACTCGGCCATCGTGGTCGTCGTGCCGCTGATTGTGCCGCTGGGATTGCAATATGGTATCGATCCGGTGCAGCTTGGCGTAATCTTTCTGGTGAACCTGGAACTCGGATTCCTGCATCCACCGGTAGGTATCAATTTGTTTCTGGCCAGCTATCGTTTCAACCGACCGCTCGGTGAAATTGTCTGGGCGGTACTGCCGATGATCGGCGTGGTCGCCCTCACGGTCGTGCTGGTCAGCTACTGGCCGGCATTGACCCATTGGCTGCCGGCGCTGCTGGCCCGTTAACGCCATGATCGAGCCGGCGATGCAGGTCCATTACGCCAAGACCGCGCGCCCGGTGCCCACTAAAGCGCTGGCGCGCCAGCGATTGTTCACGGTGCTGGACGCGGCCCACAGCTGCCCGGTGTTATGGGTCGCGGGGCCGCCGGGGTCTGGCAAGACCACGCTGGTGGCCGACTACCTGGCGCACCGTCCGGTCGATACCATCTGGTATCAGGTAGACGGGAGCGACGCCGACCCGGCAACGTTCTTCTACTTTGTCAGCCAGGCCGTGCAGCAGCGTTACCCTGACAGTCGCGCACTGCCGCTGCTGGCATCCGAATACATGGCTGACCTGGAAGGCTTCACGCGACGCTTTTTTCGCGAGCTGTTCAGCCGCCTGCACGCGCCGTTCGCGCTGGTGCTGGACAATTTCCAGGAAGGGCTGGAGGCTGCCGGGCTGTCGAGCCTGCTGCAGGCAGGTTTGTCGGAGATTCCCCCGGGCGGCAATGTCTATGTGATCTCGCGACTCGAGCCGCCGCCAATGCTGGCGCGCTTTCGGGCCAACAGCCAGCTGAGTGTAATCGGCTGGGACGAACTCAGACTGACGCGCGATGAGCATGATGGTGTGGTCGCACTGCGTGGCGTGCAGCTCGACGATGTGGCGCTGGCAACGCTTTATCGACGCACGCAGGGCTGGGTGGTTGCGCTGGCGATGCTGCTGACGGACCAGCGCGCGCTCACCGAGACTGGCGAACTGCGGCCCTCGCCGGCACTGCTGTTTGATTACTTCGGCGAGGTGATATTTCGCCAGCTCGATGCTGCGACGCGCGACCTGCTGTTGCGCATGGCAATGCTGCCGCAGTTCAGCCCCAGCCTGGTGCAGCGCCTGTGTCCCGACCTGGACGCCGTCGGCCTGCTCCACGGGGTACTGCAGTACGCCTTCCTGCTGATTGCCACGCCGGCACAGAACGAAATGCTTTACCAGGTACATCCGCTGGTGCGCGAGTTCCTGACCCGCAAGGCCCGCGAGATCTACAGCGCCAGTGAGCTGCTCGAGGCGCGCCGGCGTGCCGCAGCCTTGTTGGCCGAACGCGGCCAGAGCGACGTTGCCGCACAGCTGTTGCTGGAGATCGAGGACTGGCCGGCGCTGCAGACCCTGATACTGCAGCATGCCGAGCATCTATTGGCGCAGGGCCGCGGCGAAACGCTGGTGCGCTGGATACAGGCGCTGCCGCCTGCCGCCACCGAGGCCGAGCCCTGGTTGCAATACTGGCTGGCTTCAGCGCGTTTCTCCGGCGCGCCCAACGATGCTGCCGCGCAGTTCGAGCGCGCCTATCGCGGATTTTGCGCACGTGCCAGCAGCGCCGATGAGGCCGGCAAGTATCTGTCGTTAGCCGGGCTGTTCGATACCCGGGTGCATGACCCCGACGACCTGTGCCCGCTCGATCACTGGATCGCCGAGGCCGATCGATTGATAGCGGCGCAGCCGCACTGGCCGAGTGCCGCCATCGAAGCGCGCCTGACGCAAAGCCTGTTCATAGCCCTGGTGTTGCGTCAGCCGCAGCATCCGCAGATCTACGCCTGGGGTGAGCGCACGCTGGCCCTCGCGCAGCAACCGGGCGCCGTGCGCCTGCGCCTGACTGCAGGCATTTACGTGCTCACGGTGCTGACCTGGACCGGACAGTTCGCCAAGGCGGCTGCGCTGATCGAGGCGCTGCGCACTATTGCCGAGGATCCGGCGGTGCCGCCTGTCTCGGTCGTGACGCTGCGCCAGCTCGAGTCGATGTATTACATGCTGCAGGGCCGGCAGGAGGCCTGCCTCGAGGCCATGTACGACGGGCTCGATCTGGCGCAAAGCTCCGGCGTCGCGCTGTGGCGTGGCACCTTGCTGCTGCATGGCGCTGGCGGCTCACTGGCGGCGGGCGATCTGGCGAGCGCAGCAGAATTGCTGGCCGAGGTTGGTGTTCGCGGCGTGCGGGTGCGGCGCTTCGGCGCCAGCATGCGCGAATACATGCTGGGCTGGGACGCACTGCTGCGCGGTGAGAGCTGGCAGGCGCACGAACACGCGCGCGAGTCACTGCGTATCGCCGAACAGCTGGGAGCGCCATATTTCCAGGCGCTCTCGGGCCTGGCCGTGGTGCAGTCGTTGCTTGCGATCGGTGAACTCAAGGCCGCCGGCGAGCAGCTCGGGCGCGCGCTGCAGGTGGCTGCGCCGATTCGCAGCCGACTGTTCGATTTCATGTCGTTATTGGCGGCGGCGCGACTGGCGCTGTGCCAGGGTCAGGACGCCACGGCCGAGGCGCGACTGCGTGAAGCGCTGAGTCTGGGACGCGAACGCGGTTTCAGCTACGTCATGTTCTGGCTGCCCGAACATCTGGCACAGCTGTGCGTCCTGGCGCTGGAGAAAAAAATCGAGACCGCCTATGTCGTCAGCCTGATTCGCAACCGCAACCTGTTGCCGGCGGCGCCGCCCTACGGCCTGGAAGACTGGCCCTGGACCTGGCGCGTGCGTGTCCTCGGGCAGTTTGCCCTCGAGCTGCCGACCCGCGAGCCAGGTGCGAGCGGCGCGCGCCCACAAAGCCGCGCGCTCGAACTGCTGAAGGCATTGATCGCGTTCGGCGGCCGGCAGATCCCGCTCGAACGGATCGCTGACGCGCTCTGGCCGCGCATTGACAGCGACTATGCACAACGCTCGCTGACCACGACCCTGCATCGGCTGCGCAAACTACTGGGCGATGACAGCGCGATTGTGCTGCAGGACGGCAAACTCAGCCTGCATGCCCACAAGTTCTGGATTGACAGCTGGGCGCTCGAGCAGGCACTGACCGAGTGCCGCGCGCTGTTCAGGGATGACACCGTGCCGGCCGCTGCCGAGGCAGCCGGTGAGCCCTTGCAGGCTGGCGTCGAGCGGGTAATGTCGCTGTATTGCGGGCAGTTGCTGTTGCAGGATCATCACTACGTGTGGGCCGCAGGCCCGCGCCAGCAGTTGCACGCCCGCATGCTGCGCTTCATAGCCGAAGCCGCCCAGGCACTGGAAAAGCAGCGTGGACCTGGCGCTGCTGCCGACCTCTACAATCGTGCTATCGACATCGATCCTCTGGCCGAAACGCTGTATCGACATCTCATGACGCTGCACCAGCGTCATGGGCAGATTGCCGCGGCCCTCGATGCCTACGAGCGCTGCCGCGAAACCCTGCTGCTCAGTCTGCAGTCGGAGCCTTCGCCGCAGACGCAGCAGCTCTACCGGAGCCTCGGCGTGTGAGGCAAGCTCAGCGATAGGGCCGGTATGATTTCTCTTCCACCAGCGCCGAGCCCAGCGCGGCGTTGATGCGCTTCTTGATCGCCGCGCGCTCGTCGTTGCTCACATAGACCGCGCGCGCCAGCCCGATGAAGCGCTCGCCAAAGCTGCGCGCCGCTTCCTGGTCACGGATTTCATCTTCGATTTCCCACAGGCTGGCGTTCACCGCCTCCAGCGCGCGCTCATCGGCCGCCAGATCAACGCCCGCGGGCAGCGCCTGCTGCCAGGTCTGCTCGAGCAGCTGCAGTTCGTGCCTGACATTCGCCAGCTTGGCCGCATCGCTCATGCGCGCTGACTTGATGCGCAGGATGGTGATCTTGTCGAGCAATTCACCCGGTGAAATCGGTACCAGAATATCCTGCATGCTTTGCTCCGCGTGATCGCTATGGCTATCGTAGCAGGGGCATCGCCAGCAGTTCATCGAGCCGGGCGATGACCGCTGCGGTCTCGATCAGCTCCATGACACCCGGCTCCTCGATTTTTTCCGCCCACGGCAGCTGCGCTGCGCTGCGGCCGCGGAAACGCTGCGCCGCCTGCTCGTAACGATCGACGCACCACTGGCGTGAGAGATAGGGACCGCTGCGCTCGAGTCGGGTCGCGGCATAGAGCCCGATGACCGGCGTGCCCACCATGGTGGCCATGTGCGCCGGCCCGGAATCGGGGGTGAGCAGCGCCGTGGCTCGCGCCAGCAGCGCCAGCAGCTGGGGCAGGGTGTCGGTGCCGATCAGGTTCCTGACGGGAACCCCGGCAGCGCGGGCGATCGCCGCGCCGAATTCGCGCTCATAATCGTTCGGCGCACCGCACAGCAGCACCTGCAGATAGTGGTGGCGCACGGCATGGGCAATTACCACTGCGTAGCGCTCAACGCTCCAGTTGCGCAGGCGGTGACTGGAGCAGGGGCTGACGATGAGCGTGGGCAGGCCATCGGGAATCTGCGCGCGCGCCCAGGCGCTGGCCGCCTCCGGCACCGGCAACTGCCATTCCAGGCGGCGCGCTGCCAGCCCCAGGGCCGCGGCAAATCCGAAAAAGCTGTCCAGCACGTGCTCGTTTTCCCGGGCCGGTATGCGCCGGTTGGTGAACAGCCACTGCAGTTCACGGGCGCGGGCGCGATCGAAGCCGAGGCGCAGGCGCGCTGGAATGCAGGCCGCATAGAGACTGGCCCGCAGCGCCAGCTGCATGTGCAGCAATACATCGAAGCGGCGGCCGCGCAACTGCGCGCGCAGGGCGCGTATGCTGCCGAACAGGGAGCGCTTGTCGATGATGATAAACTCGACACCAGGCAACAGGCTCATCAGGCGCGCTTCGGTGCGGCCAATCACCCAGGTAATGGCGGTTTCCGGCCAGGCCTGTTGCAGGGTGCGCACGATCGGCACGACATGGCAGACATCGCCAATGGCCGAGAGGCGCAGAATGCACAGGCTCTTGGGCGGTGTGGCGGGTTCACTCATGCAGGGAATAGGCGCAGCGTGGCAGGTCTGAATTTTCTCGCCACCGGCGCTGAAGTTCGCATCATCGAGCAGGGCGGCGGCGCGATGCTATATGACAGCTCGCGCGCCGGCAACGCCGTGCCGGGTTGGCTCTCCTTAAGTTGGTGGCGCGAGCGCGGCACGGTGAGGCCGGCGAGCGAGGGGCGCGGCGCGGCCAGCCTGATCGAGGCCGACGGCCGCGGCTTTGTGCTCAGGCACTACCGGCGCGGCGGGCTGATCGCCCGGCTCTCGGCCGACCGCTATTGGTGGCGCGGCGCCGAGCAGACGCGTTCCTTTCGCGAATGGCATCTGCTCTATCACCTGCATCGGGTGGGCTTGCCGGTGCCGATGCCGCTGGCGGCGGGCTATCAGCGCCGGGGTCGCACCTACTGCGCCGATCTGCTGCTGCAGCGTATACCAGAGGTGGTCTCGCTGGCGGCAGCGCTGCGTGCCGCGCCAGTGCCGCTGACCACCTGGGTGGCGGTCGGCCGCTGGTTGCGACGCTTTCATCTGTGCGGCGTCTGCCACGCCGACCTGAATGCGCACAATATTCTGCTCGGCGCCGACGATACCGTGTGGCTCATCGATTTCGATCGCGGCACCTTGCGCGCACCCGGCTGGTGGAGTGATGCGAACCTGGTGCGCCTGCATCGTTCGCTGGAGAAAATCGCGGCGCCACTGCCAGGGCATTTTTCCAGCGCCGACTGGC
>JAYTUZ010000147.1:0-16006 GCA_043744295.1 Gammaproteobacteria bacterium
CGCGGCAGCGCCAGCGGGATGCGCGCCAGCTGCTCGTCGGCCTGCTCGAAGTGATTGGCATAGAGATGGCAGTCACCGCCGCTCCAGATGAATTCGCCCGGCTGCAGATCGCATTGCTGCGCCAGCATGTGGGTCAGCAACGCGTACGAGGCAATGTTGAAGGGCACGCCCAGGAACACATCGGCGCTGCGCTGATAGAGCTGGCAGGAGAGCCGGTCGCCCGCCACGAAGAACTGGAACAGCGCGTGACAGGGCTGCAGCGCCATGGCGGTGAGCTCGCCGACGTTCCAGGCACTGACAATAATGCGCCGCGAATCCGGATCGGTGCGAATCAGCCGCACGGCCTCGCTGATCTGATCGATCACGCGACCGTCGGCGGCCTGCCAGCGGCGCCACTGCTTGCCATAGACCGGGCCGAGTTCGCCGTGCGCGTCGGCCCATTCATCCCAGATGCGCACCCCGTGTTCGCGCAGATAGCGGATGTTGGTGTCGCCGCTCAGGAACCACAACAGTTCATGAATCACCGCGGGCAGGTGGATCTTCTTGGTGGTCACCAGCGGAAACCCGGCCGCCAGATCGAAGCGCATCTGGTAACCAAACAGCGCGCGCGTGCCGGTGCCGGTGCGATCCGGCTTGAGCGCACCCTGCTCACGCACGCGGCGCAACAGCTCGAGGTAGGCCTTCATGCCGCGGCTTGGAAATTGCCGGAGGCCTGGCGGCGGACATGAGCCACGATCCACAGCAACACGCCACCGAGCAACATGGGGAGCGAGAGCAGCTGACCCATCGTCAACCAGCCGCCGGCCAGGTAGCCGAGCTGGGCGTCGGGCACCCGCACGAATTCCACGCTGAGGCGCGCCAGCGAATAGCACAGCAGAAACAGCCCAGCGGGCGCATAGCGCGGTCGCGGCCGGCGGGTGTAGAACCAGACGATGAGAAACAGCAATAGCCCTTCCAGGCCCGCTTCGTAGAGCTGCGAGGGGTGCCGGGCCACAAGCGGCGCACCCGGGCTGTCGCTCATCCACATGCCGTACCAGGCATCGGTCGGCCGCCCCCACAGCTCGCCATTGATGAAATTGCCGATACGCACCGCGAAGATACCGATGCCCGGCAGTGGCGCCGCAAAGTCGAACACATCGAAGACCCTGCGACCCTGCGCGCGCGCGTACAGCGCCACGGCAGCCATCACGCCCAGCAAGCCGCCGTGGAAGGACATGCCGCCTTGCCAGATCTTGAGCGGATACCAGACATCGGCGCGCCACAGCGCCTCGCCGTAGAACAGCAAATAACCGACGCGCCCGCCGATGATCGTGCCGAGCATCGCGTAAAAAATGAAATCATCGACCGCCCGGGGCGACCAGTTGGACGCGGGCGCCGCTGCACGCCGCCGTGCCAGCCACCAGGCGGCTCCAAAGGCCACCAGGTACATGATGCCGTACCAATGCACGCGCAGCGGCCCAAGCTGCAGCGCGATCGGGTTGATATGCGGGTAGGTCAGCATCAGGGGCGCAATTCTACCTGCAAGTCACTCGCGTGTGACACGGCAGAAAAAAGCCTTCAGATACCGGGTTTCCGGAATCGCCGGGTGCACCGGGTGGTCGGGCGACTGACCGCCACTGGCCAGTAGCTGCACGAAACGGCCGGTGTGACGCCCGGCCGACTGGATCAGCATGGCCAGTTCATCGGCCGGCAGATGCCATGAGCACGAACAACTCACCAGCAGGGCATCGCGCTCGAGCAGGCGCATGGCGAGCTGATTGAGCTTGCGATACGCCGCCGCGCCGCGCGGGTGATCCTTGCGGCGCTTGATGAAGGCGGGCGGGTCGAGCACCACGACGTCGAAGCGTTCACCGGCGCGCTGCAGTTGGTCGAGCACCTCGAAGGCATCGCCGCGCTGGCTGCGCAACTGCACGCCGTTGGCGCTCGCATTGCGCTCGGCCATCGCCACAGCGGCCTCCGATGAATCGACGCACAGGGCTTCGCGCGCGCCGCAGCGCAGTGCGGTAATCGCCCAGGCGCCGGCGTAACTGCAGATATCGAGCACCCGCACGCCGGGCCACAACAGGCGGCGAAACTGCTCACGGTTGGCGCTCTGATCGTAAAACCAGCCGGTTTTCTGGCCGCTCGCCAGCGGCGCCTGAAACCTGAGCACACCCTCAACCACCGACACTTCATCGGGCGCCTTGCCAATGGCGGTGATGATCTGCCGCGGCAATTGTTCAAGCTCGCGAGCGCCGCCGTCGTTCTTCCAGACCAGCACCTGCGGCGCGAGCACCTTGGCAACCGCCGCTTCGACATCGGCGCGCATGGCCTCCATGCCAGCGGTCGCGATCTGGCCCACCACCACCTCGCCGTAGCGATCCAGCACCAGACCCGGCAGGCCATCGGACTCGCCAAACACCAGACGGTAATACGGGGCGGCGTAGTATCGCTCGCGCAGCGCCAGCGCCACTTTGAGCCGATGCACCAGCAGCGAGCGATCGGGCAGATGCACGGGACTGCGCGTCATGATGCGCGCGCAGATCAGCGCGTGCGGATTCACATAGGCGTAGCCGAGAAACTGGCCGCGATCGCTCAGCACGCGCGCATGTGCGCCCACGGCGAATCCAACCAGCGGCGTCGCCGTGGTATCCACCTCATTGGAAAACACCCACAGATGGCCGGCACGCAGCCGGCGGTCTTCACCACGCTTGAGCTGCAAGACGGGCAATGCCAGCGCGGCCGCGTCAGTCGGCTCCGGCGCTGGTGAATCGTCGTCGATGAGGGTCATGCGGGGAAGGCTCTCGCGTATAGTGGCGCGCCATTCTACTCAAAGTGACAGGCACACCCCATGGGCAATGTAGCGGGCGCCCACAGCAACCGTCTGGCGAGCGAAACCAGCCCCTACCTGCGTCAGCACGCTGGCAACCCCGTGGACTGGTACCCCTGGGGTGACGCCGCTTTGGCGCTGGCGCGGCGCGAGCACAAACCCATATTGCTCTCGATCGGCTACGCCGCCTGCCACTGGTGCCATGTGATGGCGCATGAATCCTTCGAGAATGAGGCCACGGCGGCGCTCATGAACGAGCGCTTCGTCAATATCAAGGTCGATCGCGAAGAGCGTCCGGACATCGACAAGCTCTACCAGCTCGCGCAGCAGATGCTCAGCGGTCGCGGCGGCGGTTGGCCGCTGACGGTGTTTCTGATGCACGACGATCAACGGCCGTTCTTCGCGGGAACGTATTTTCCACCGCTGCCACGTCATGGCATGCCCTCGTTTCGCGATCTGCTCATCCATGTCGCCGACTACTACCGCGATCACGAGGCCGAACTGCGCGCAGGTGCCGGCCGGGTAGTCAGCGCGCTCGATGACCTGAACCCGCCACCAGCGGCCGGCGATCTGCCGCTCGATTCCGGGCCGCTGCGCCAATGCCGCGCCCAGCTGGAACGCAGTCTCGATCGCGACTGGGGCGGCTTTGGCGGCGCGCCTAAATTTCCCCACGCACCACTGATCCAGCGCCTGCTGCGCGACTGGCACACCAGCGCTGCAGCCTTGACGCCAGACCTGCAGGCCCTGTACATGGCGGGCCTGACGCTCACGCGCATGGCCGAGGGCGGCCTGTTCGATCAGCTCGGCGGCGGCTTTTATCGCTACAGCGTCGATGCCCAATGGGCGATCCCGCATTTTGAAAAGATGCTGTATGACAATGCCGCATTGCTGGGCGTGTATGCCGAGGCCGCCTGTGCAACCGGCGACAGGCTGTACGCCGAGGTGGCTGGCCGCACCGCCGATTGGCTGCTGGCCGAAATGCGCGCGCCGGGTGGCGCTTTCTATTCCAGCCTGGATGCCGACGCCGGCGGTGTAGAGGGCAGTTTCTACGTCTGGCAGACTGCGCAGGTGCGCGCAGTGCTGAGCGAGGCCGAATACGCAGTATTCGCCTCCCGCTACGGTCTTGATCGCCCCGAGAATTTCGAGGGGCATGCGCACCACCTGATCGTCGCCACGAGCCTTGATGCGCTGGCGCAGGCACACGGCCAGAGTGAACCGGAACTCACGGCCCTGCTGCTGCCGGCGCGTCACAAATTACTGGCCGTGCGCGCACTCCGGGTGCGCCCGGCGCGCGATGAGAAGCTGCTCACCAGCTGGAATGCACTCACGATACGCGCGCTGGCGAGCGCCGCGCGCATGCTGGCGCGCCCTGATCTGGCCGCTGCGGCGGGCGCCGCACTGCATTTCCTGCGGACACACCATTGGCGCAACGGGCGCCTGCTGGCCACCAGCGCCGACGGTGATGCGCGACTCAACGCCTACCTCGACGACTACGTGTTCCTGGCCGAGGCAATACTGGAATTGGCCAGCGTACGCTTCGATGTGGCAGAGCTGCAGTTCGCCTGCGAACTGGTTGAGGTGGTGCTGGCGCACTTCGAAGACAGCGCCGCCGGCGGCTTCTACTTTACCGCTGACGATCACGAGACACTGATCAGCCGCCCCAAGTCCTTTGGTGATGACGCCCTGCCCGCCGGCGCGGGCGCCGCGGCCGTGGTGCTGCAACGCCTGGGCTATCTGCTGGGCGAAGAGCGTTACCTGCTCGCGGCCGAGCGCTGCCTGCGTGCGGCCTGGCCCGCCATCGCGCAACACCCGCAGGGACACGCCACCCTGCTGCAGGCGCTCGAAGAGCATCTGCAGGCGCCGGAGATCGTCATTCTGCGCGGCCCGCCGGCGCTGATAGCCGCCTGGCAGCAACAACTCGCCACAGTCTATGCGCCGCGCCGCATGGTGCTGGCCATTGCCGCGGACGCGGTCAACCTGCCGGCAGCTTTGCTCGCCAAAGTGCCGCTGCCGGGAGGGAGCGCGTACCTGTGCCGTGGCAGCAGCTGCTCGCCGCCCATGGCTTCGCTGGCGGAGCTGATCAAGGAGCTGGCGAACTAAGATCGGCGCGGGGCCTGATCGTCAGGTGCCGGAAGATCGATATGCAGGCTGGCGGCCAGGCGCTGCAGCTGCGCCAGCAGTTCGCCCAGTTCTTTTTCCGCCTGCGCGCGCCGCTGCGGGGGCCAGTGGCCACGGCTGGCAAAGTAGCTGTCCAGCGCCCCCCGAATGGCGGTGAGACCTGGGCCTGCCTTGGGATTGGAATCACTCATGCCCTGAGCTATCGGCCCCAGGGCAGCAGCAATGTAGCGCCACAGCCCGAATTGGCCTTAATGTTGCCAGGGGTTGAGAACCAGGTCTCAGCCAGTACGAGGCCGCCCCGGCCAGGGAAGCACACGGTGAAAAACCCAATGCTCATTCATGCGGCGGACATCGCACCGCAACGCTGGCGCAATGGCGGCGGCTGGACGCGGGAGCTGCTGACCTGGCCAGCGGGCAATCCTGACTGGCAGCTGCGCATCAGCCTCGCAACCATCGAAGCGGCGGGCCCGTTCTCGGCTTTTCCCGGCGTGCAGCGGGTGCTGACGGTGGTCGCGGGGGCCGGCGTGCTGCTGACGGTACAGGATCGCGAGCACCGGCTGACGCCCGGATCCGTGCCCCTGCACTTCGACGGCGGCGCCACTGCCCACGCGGCACCGATCGCCGGCGCCACAACCGATCTGAATCTGATGGTGAAGCACGGGCACGGCGATCTGCTGCGCGTGGAGCATGGCGCGCCATGGGTCTCCCGCTGCACTCAGCGTGGACTGTTCACGGCTGTCGACGGGACCGTATATGTCGATGTGAACCCGCCGCTGCGTTTACCGGCGCACACCCTGCTATGGATGGAAAATGCCCCGGCCCTGGCGATGCGCTTCGTGCCCGCTACCGAAGCCAGCCTGCTGCCAGCGTGGTGGCTGGGCTTTGCGCCCTACTCCACGCCGCCCTGATCGCCGGCCTGGCGATTCACCGCCACCACGGTTGCCTTGGGGAAAAAATTGAAATCCGAGGCACTCGCCCAGGTGTAGGCGCCCATGGCGCGGCCGATGATCAGATCGCCGGCGCGCAACTCCGGCAGCAGCAGGTTTTCGGCGATCACATCGATGCTGTCGCAGGTGGGCCCGGCCAGCACCGCCGGCAGCAGCGGACCGCTGCGCAGCGCCTCGACCGGGTAGCGCGCGTGATCATAGATCTGGCCGCTGTAGGAGCCGTACAGGCCATCATCGAGGTAATACCACCAGTGGCCTTCGCGGCGCGCACGACCCATCACCGTGGCGACCGCAATGGCCGCCGGGCCGACGATGTAGCGGCCGGGCTCGGCGATGATGCGTACCCGCAGGGGCAGCTTTGCCAGGCGCTTGCGGATCGGCGCGCAGAAGCGGGCGATATCGGGCGCGCGCTGCGCATAACCGATGGGAAAGCCGCCGCCGATATCCAGGGTGTCGAAGGCGCCGAGCCGTTCGCGCCGAGCGGCCGCCAGCAGCCGCGCGCAGGTCTCGATCGCTTCGACATACTTGAGCGCGTCGGCCGCCTGCGAGCCCACGTGGAATGAAAACCCGCGCACGCCCACGCCCACTTGCGCCGCGAGCCGTGCCAGCTCCAGCGCAGCCTCGGGATCACAGCCGAATTTTCGCGACAGGTCGCAGACCGCGCCGGGTGAGCGGAACGAGACCCGCAGCAGCAGTTCTGCCCGGCCCGCATAGGGGCGGAACTTGCGCACTTCATCGGGATTGTCAGCGACAAAGGTGCGCACGCCGTACTCGAGTGCGTTGCGGATGTCACAGTCGCGCTTGATCGGGTGACTGTGAATACAGCGCTGCGCATCGAGTTTCAGGCGCCGGGCGAGCTGCACTTCGCCGGTGGTGGCCAGATCGAGCCAGCCGCCAAGCTCGACGACGGTCTGCACAACGGCCGCATGGGGCAGCGGCTTGAGGGCGTAGTGCAGGTCGACACCGGGCAGCGCCTTGCGCAGGCTGCGGTACTGCGTGCGCACCCGCTGGCAATCGAGGATCAGCAGCGGCGAGCCGAACTGGGCCACCAGGCGGCGGATGTGCTCAGGCTGAAACGGATCGATTATATTCCTGGTCATCAGGGCAGCTCCGTGATGTGCGCCGCAGCGGCACGGGTCAGGCGGTCACGCACCGCATCCCAGGGCTCATCGGCGGGCACCTGCTGTACCAGCAGGCAACTGGCTCCGACGCGATCCAGTGTGCGCAGGTGAGCATACAGATCGTGAGCGTAGCTCTCGGGACGGGTGCCGGCGTTGATCCAGGTCAGGCGCGGATTGCTGTGCAGCGGCGGACGCTGCGCCAGCACGCCGACGCGTTGCCCCTTGGCCGACAGCTCGGCGGCCAGGCGCTCGATCAGCCCATCTGCTACCAGTCGCAGCGCCGTGCTCGGCGCATAATGCGCGAGCGGGGATCCCGGCGCGCGCGGCGCATCCTCTGCCGGTCCACTCGACAGCTCGCCCACCTCGTGCCGCAATTGCGAGAGCGTAATCGCACCGGGGCGCAGCAGGCGCACCGTGCCGCCGAGGCAGGCGACGATGGTCGACTCGAGCCCGACCCCGCATTCACCGCCGTCCAGTACCACGCGCACGGCCTCGCCAAACTCTTCACGCACGTGCTCGGCGCGCGTCGGACTGACATGACCGTAGCGATTGGCGGAGGGTGCGGCAATGCCGCCGCCAAAGGCCGTCAGCAACTGCAGCGCCATGGGGTGTGCAGGCACACGCACCGCGACGCTGTCCTGCCCGCCGGTGACCAGGTCGAGGACCTTGTCAGCACGCGGCAGCACCAGGGTCAGGGGCCCCGGCCAGAAGCGTGCGGCCAGGCGCTCGGCGGCCGCTGGCACTTCACGCGCCCAGCGATGCAGAAAACGCCGGCTATCCAGATGCACAATCAGCGGATGGGTGGTCGGCCGGCCTTTCAGTTCGAAGATCTTCTGCAACGCCGAGGCGTGCTGCGCATTGGCACCCAGGCCATAGACGGTTTCGGTCGGAAACGCGACCACATCGCCCGCGCGCAGCGCCTGTACCGCCGTATCAAGCTCCAGCTGGGTGGCTCTGACCGCTTTGGCCATCAACGCATCTTAGGCGAACCACCGCTACTCGAGCGGCAGCCGCTCCCAACCCGAAGTGCTACGCCGCAGTTCGTAGGCCGGCCAGTAGTGTCGATCGAGCTTCAGCGTGATCATATCGGCGGCGCCATTCCAGGAGAGCGTCTTGATGCGCAGCGAGGAGCGATCGGCGTGGCCGCCCACCTGCCTGAGAAAGGCATCCAGGTCAGGGGTAGCCTGGCCGTCGACTTCGACAATGCGCCGCCCCGGCACCAGGCCGAAACGGCTGGCCGGCGAGCCATAGGCAAACCAGGCGACATAGACGCCGCGCGGCTCAATGCCACGCTGGGCGCTTATCGCGCGATGCGGGGCCTGCAGGGTGGCGCCCGCCCATTGCACGATGCGCTCGAGGTCGCTGCCGCTCAGCGCGGCGGTCCGGACGGCAAGCTTATGCTCGCCATCGTTGCGCCACACGGTGACTGTTACCGTGTCGCGCGCGGCTGTGGCGCGCTCGACATCGCGGAACCGGGTGACCACCTGATCATCGATCGCCAGCAGGATATCGCCGGTCTGCAGCACCCGCGCGGCATCCGTGCCGCCAACCAGCCGCGCCACGCTCAACACCTGACGCTGCGCCGGGTTGCTGCTCTGGATGCGCGCCACCCAGGCATCGCTCAGGCCCAGGCCGCGGGCGCCAGCCAGGGTCTGCGTGACCAGCTCAGCCTCGAGTGAGTGCAGCGACGCGGCACGGCGCACGATATCCAGAGTCTCGGCGATCAGCTCGGCCGGCACACCACGGCTCTCCTGCACCAGTTCGCGACCGTTATCGCTGGCGAAGCTTGCCCACAGCCCGCGCACGCCACCAGCCTTGTCGGCCAGCACACCGACGACATCTTCCGGCGGGTTCAGCACCGTCGCCACTTCGATATTGCTGTCGCGAAACGCCACCGAGCGCGACAAGGGCAACAGCAGCGGATCAACCTCCGCAATGGCCGTGACGCGCTCCTTGACATCGCCACTGGCATCGAGCCCCACCACGCTGACCGCTTCACCGGCACGCAGCGCGGCCATCGTCAGGGTCGCGGCGCGCACCGGCGTCGCCCCGATCAGCGCCGGGTCATACTGAATGACCGCCAGATTGTGCAGCGGGTGCACATAGACCACGCGCCCGGAAATTTCCAGGGTGCCAGCGAACGTCAGGCGCACATCGCCGAGCGACACCGGCACGGTATTGCGATCAGTGATGACCAGCCCGCGTGCCGTGTCCAGGATCAGGCCGGTGCCATGGTAGTTGCGCTCGGTAACGCCGGAAATCGAATAGGGCATGTCGAAGCTGATGCCTACCAGCGAGGGCATCAGCTGCTGGAGCACGCGGCCGTGACTTTCAGGATAGCGCGCCGAACCACCCGGCGGAGCCGCTACGGCCGTGGCGCTCCCGGGCAACTCGTGACAATCCCAGAAACCCGAGGCATCGTTGCGCAGGCAGTGACGCGCCGGAAACCAGCGTCGGTCCATGTGCACCGAGCGCAGCTCACTGCGCGTCGGGTCATCAATGGTCAGGTAGCGCACAGTGAAGCGCGCGCCATCGCCAAGCGCGCCGATGGCATCCTCGAAATCAGCCAGGGTATTCACGGCGTGCGAATTCACCTCGGTAATGACCGCACCGCGCGGCACCCCGGCGGCATCGAAGCTGTAGCCGGAGGCCGCGACGAACACGCCGCGGATCGGCAGGTGAAAATGACGCGCTTGCTGATAGGACAAGGTGTGCAGCACCGCGTCGCCGGTCTCGAGATAGCTGGCGGGAGTGATGGCGTGCAGGTCCTCAACCGTCAGCTGCACGCTGAAGGGCTGGCCGCCGCGTTCGAGTTCAAGGCTGACCGGCTTGCCCACCGACTCGTCGAGTACGGTCTCGAGCGGCTCAAAACCGCTGAGCGCGACGCCATTGAGTCGCACCAGCACATCGCCGGGCGAGAGCTGCGCATCGCTGGACGAACCGGGCTGCACATTTTCCACCACCAGCATGCCGGTGTCGTCCGGCCGGGCCGCGCGCGCGGCGGCTTCGGTCTCGGGGCGCAAACCCAGACGGCGCAGCTCATCGTAGGGTCGATAGTGAAACTCTGTCTGCAATGTGCCACGGGCTACCGGCTGGCCCTGTTGAATCAAGCGCAGCGCGCGCTGCACGCGGCCGAGCGGCAGATAAAAGCTCGAGGCGGCGCCACTCGCGCCGCCAGCGTTCAGGGCGACCACGCGACCCTGCACATCGATGACCGGCGAACCCGAAGAGCCGCCCGAGGTGCCCGAAGCCGCCTGGATATAGAAGGTATTGAAATCGTTGTAGCGGCCCAGGCCATAGTCGGGCGCTTCGCGATCGAGGCGCGCCAGCGTGCCGGCCAGGATCGAGAGCTGCTCGCCGGCGTTGTTGCCGACCACGCGGATTTCACGCCCGACCTGCGCCCCTTCCGGCGCCAGCGGCAAGGCCGCCGGGGCAATGAAGCGCAGCTTCGCAGGGTCGTAGCGATAGATGCCAAAATCATGAACCGGATCGCGATACACCGGGTAAAGCTGCACTTCTTCGCGATTGAGAAAAGTGGCCTCGGCAGTCACCGGCCCAGGAGTCACCACATGACGATTGGTGAGAATCAGGCCACGCTGGGCATCGACCACGAAGCCGGTGGCCTGCGCCGAGGTATTGCGCTCGGTATCGAAGGAGCGCGTCTGATCGATCTGGATGGTGACCACGCTGGTGGCGATGCGCTCCAGCGTGCGCGCCCAGTCCGCCGGCGGCGCGAGCTGCGCTGCCAGCGCGGCTTTCGCCAGCAACAGGCCGGCAAATCCGCAGGTGCTGACCACAGTGAAACGCCGCGGACTCATAGTGCGTAGCCGTAGTTGTCGCGGAATCGCGCCGCGAACTCCGCCCAATCGTAGCTGTGCTGCTGGGTTCCGTGATGTTCTATCTTGATGGCGCCTGCCAGCGAAGCAATGCGCCCGGTGCCCGGCCAGTCGACGCCGCGCTGCAGGCCATAGAGCAGCCCGGCGCGATAGGCATCGCCACAGCCGGTCGGATCGGCCACACGCTGCGGCCTGGCTGGCGGAATCTCGTGGCGCGTGCCCTTGGCGTAGATCCAGGAACCGGCGCCACCACGGGTGATGATCAGGGCGTCGACCTGAGCGGCGATCTCTGCGGGCGACCAGCCGGTGCGCTCAGTGAGCATGCTGGCTTCATAATCATTGACCGCCACCCAGTTGGCCTGGCTGATGAAGGCGCGCAGCTCTTCGCCGTTGTACATCGGCAGGCCCTGGCCGGGATCGAACAGGAAGGGTATGCCGGCCGCCGCGAATTGCGCCGCGTGTTCGATCATTCCCTGGCGCCCATCGGGCGCCACCACGCCCAGACGCACGCCCGTGGCCTGTTCGACGCGGTTCAGATGCGCATGATTCATGGCGCCAGGATGAAATGCCGTGATCTGGTTGTCGTCCAGATCAGTGGTGATGTAGGCCTGCGCCGTGAACTCGGCAGCGATGCTGCGCACCTGCTCGAGCGCGATGCCGTGCTGCTGCAACCAGCCCTGGTAGGGCAGGAAATCATGACCCACGGTCGCCATGATCAGGCCATCGCCACCCAGCAGTTTCAGGTTGTAGGCGATGTTGCCAGCGCAGCCGCCGAAATTGCGGCGCATCTGCGGGGCGAGAAACGACACATTCAGCATGTGCAGTCGATCGGCCAGAATGTGCTCGCGAAAGCGCCCTTCGAAGACCATCACCGTGTCGTAGGCCAGTGAACCGCAGATCAGTGCTGTCATGTCAGCGCTCCAGCAACACCAGCGCCCAGGTGCTCGCCAGCAAGATGAGTGACACCAGGACCGCGGCCGAGCCGATATCCTTGGCCAGGCCCGCGAGCACGTGCCGTTCCAGGCCAATGCGATCGACCGCGGCCTCGATGGCGCTGTTGAGCAGTTCGACGATCAGCACCAGCAGCACCGGCGCCACCAGCAGCGCGCGTTCGACACCCGTGTGCCCCAGCCACAGCCCCAGTGGGATGAGCAGCGCCGCGCCCGCCAGTTCCTGTCGAAACGCCGCCTCCTCGCGAAATGCCCCGCGCAGTCCCTGCCAGCTGGCGCCAAAGGCGCGAAACAGGCGCGTGAAGCCGCGCGGCTTGTCGCGTGCAGTGCTCATGGTTTTCCTTCAGGGCGCGGGACGATAGGCCAGATCAAGCTCGCGCGCCGCGCGCACGTCATCGAGGCGCCGCACCGGCATGCGGTGCGGAGCGGTGCGCAGAATCTCCGGTTCGCTGGCTGCCTCACGCAGCACTTCGCTCATGGCGCCCACGAAGGCATCCAGGGTCTCTTTACTCTCGGTTTCGGTCGGTTCGATCAGCAGGCATTCTGGCACCAGCAAGGGGAAATATGTAGTCGGCGCGTGAAAACCAAAATCGAGCAGGCGCTTGGCAACATCCATCGCGCTGACATGGTACTGCTGCAGCTGCGGTTTGAGCGTAAGGATGAACTCATGGCTGGCGCGGCGCTCCGGATAAGCCGCCGTGTAGCCCGCCTGGCGCAGCCGCGTCATCAGGTAATTGGAATTGAGCGTCGCGAATTCGCCGACCCGGCTCATGCCGGCACGGCCCAGCATGCGCATGTAGACATAGGCGCGCAGCAGCACACCGGCATTGCCCATGAAGCCCGCCAGCCGGCCGATGGACTGCGGCAGATCCTGCGCTCCGAGCCAATGGTAATGCTCGCGCGCGCCCTCGAGCCGGCGCCCGACGATGGGCTGCGGGAGAAATGGCAGCAGGCGCGGGCCCACACCCACCGCGCCAGCACCTGGCCCGCCGCCACCATGCGGCGTGGAAAAGGTCTTGTGCAGGTTCATGTGGATGACGTCGAATTCCATGTCGCCCGGGCGCACCTTGCCGAGGATGGCGTTGAGATTGGCGCCGTCGTAGTACAGCAGGCCGCCCGCGTCGTGCACGATGTGCGCCACCTCGACGATGTGACGCTCGAAGATGCCCAGCGTCGAGGGGTTGGTCAGCATGATGCCGGCGGTGTGCGGCCCGACTGCGGCCCGCAACGCCTCGAGATCGACATCGCCATCGGCGCCCACCGCCACTTCGCGCGCCACGCAACCACACATGGTGGCGGTGGCCGGATTGGTGCCATGCGCCGCCGCCGGCACGATGATCTCGTTGCGCGCCAGATCGCCGCGCGCGCGATGATAGGCGCGAATCATCGCCACCCCGGCGAACTCGCCGTGCGCGCCAGCCATCGGCGTGAGCGCCACGCCCTGCATGCCGGTGACTTCCTTGAGCATCTCCTGCAGTTCATACATGCAGGCCAGGAACCCCTGGCTGTGGCGCGCGCTGGCCAGCGGATGCCGGCCGAGAAATTCCGGCAGCATCGCCGCGGCATTGCAGCCGCGCGGGTTGTATTTCATGGTGCAGGAGCCGAGCGGATAGAAATGCGTGTCGATGGAAAAATTGAGTTGCGAGAGCCGCGTGTAATGACGCACGGCGTCCAGCTCGCTCACCTCCGGCAGCGGCGCTCGCTGTGGGCGCCGCAGGGCCGGAGGTATCGCCGGCGCCGCAGCCTCGGCCGCCGGCCACTGGCCACGCGCGCCCCGCCCGGGACGCCCGTAGTCGTAGATCAGTGGTTCGCAAATGGCCAGGCTCATGCTGCACGCTCGCCGGCCAGCGCAGCGCCGAGCGCCGCGGCGTAAGCCGAAATATCCGCCTGGGTTCGCGTCTCGGTCGCACACACCAGCAGGGCCGGACCCAGCTCCGGAAACCAGGGGGCCAGATCGAGCCCGCCCTCGATGCCGCGCGCCGCCAATTGCTCGAGCAGCGGTGCGACCGGTCGCTCCAGCAGCAGCACTGCCTCGTGAAAGCGCGCCGCGCCGAAGGCGGCACGCACCCCGGGCAGACCTGTGAGCGCAATGACCAGTTCGCTGCTGCGGTTCATGCAGGCCGCGGCCACACGCTCGAGTCCCTCTGCGCCCATGAGCGCCAGGTAGACGGTGCCGGCCATCATCAGCAGCCCCTGGTTGGTGCAGATGTTCGAGGTCGCCTTGCCGCGGCGGATGTGTTGTTCGCGCGCCTGCAGCGTGAGCGTGAAGCCTGGCCGCCCATCCAGATCAACCGTGCGGCCGACGATACGGCCCGGCATCTGGCGCACGAATTCCTGGCGCGTGGCCATGAACCCGAAATAGGGGCCGCCCGAGGACAGTGGGCAGCCCAGCGGCTGCCCCTCACCGACGACGATGTCGGCGCCGCGCCGCCCCCACTGGCCGGGAGGCTTGAGCAGGGCGAGCGCGGTGGGGTTTACCACGGCAATCACCAGCGCGCCCTGCTCATGCGCCCAGTCAGTGAGCGCATCAACATCTTCGAGTACGCCGAAGAAATTGGGCTGCTGGATGACCAGCGCGGTCAGATCCTGGCCTGCCGACGCGCCCAGGGCAACCAGATCGGTCTGGCCGGTAGCGCGCGCATAGGGCTGCTCGTCGAGCTGCAGGCCCTGGTTGCCGGTCATGGCCGCGGTGACCGCGCGATAGTTCGGATGCACCGTGCGCGGCATGAGTATGCGCGCGGCAGTGGAGCGCCGATGGGTGCGCACCGCCATCAGGCAGGCCTCGGCCACGGCACTGGCGCCGTCGTACATCGAGGCGTTCGCCACCTGCATGCCGGTGAGCGCGGTGATCATCGATTGGTATTCATAGATCGACTGCAGCGTGCCCTGGCTGGCTTCCGCCTGATAAGGCGTATAGGCGCTGTAGAACTCGCCGCGCGTGATGATCGACCAGACGGCCGCCGGGATATGGTGCTCGTAGGCGCCAGCGCCGATGAAATTGAGCGGTCGGCCATCCTGGCGCGCGCGCTCCTGCATCAGCTGCATGATCTGCAGTTCATTCATGCCTTCCGGGATGCCCGCCAGCGAGCGCACCCGCAGTGAGGCGGGGATTTCATCGAACAGCGCCTCGACATCGCTTACGCCGATGGCGGCGAGCATCTCCTGAACATCGGCGTCGGTATGCGGTATGAACGGCATGGGGCGTTAGCCGGCCGCTGACACAGCCGCATAGGCCTGGGCGTTCAACAGCCCGGCGCCGGCCAGCGCCGCACTCGGGCGCAGCCGCCAGATCCAGCCGGCACCGTAGGGATCCTGGTTGATCAGCTCGGGCGCCTTGACCAGTGCTTCATTGACAGCCACCACTTCACCCGCCACCGGGCTGTACACATCCGATGCGGCCTTGACCGATTCAACTACTGCGCAGGCCTCACCGGCCGCCAGCGTTCGTCCCACGGCGGGGGCCTCGACGAACACCAGATCGCCGAGCGCATGCTGGGCATGATCACTGATGCCGATCTCCACCGTGCCATCGGCCAGTTCGCGCAGCCATTCGTGGCTGCGTGCGTACAGCAGATCAGCGGATACATTGCTCATCGTCACATCCCCTTCATCGATTTTTAAACCAGCGCCTTGCCATGGCGCACGAACGGTGTCCGCACTACCTGCGCCGCCAGCAGCTTGCCACGTACTTCAACCTGCAGCGTGGCGCCCATTGCGCCAGCGGCCGCCGGCACGCGCGCCAGGGCAATGGAACGCCCCAGTGTCGGCGCAAACGTGCCGCTGGTGACCTCGCCCTCGCCCGCCGGGGTAATCACGCGCTGATGCGAGCGCATGATGGCGCGATCGGCCAGCAGCAGTCCAACCAGTTTTCGCCCTTCACCCCGTGCGCGCACGCTTTCGAGCGCGGCGCGGCCGATGAAGGCACGCTCGCGCGGCTCGAAAGCCACCGTCCAGCTCAAGGCCGATTCGAGCGGCTGCGTGCTCTCGTCCATGTCGCTGCCGTAGAGGTTCATGCCGGCCTCGAGCCGCAGCGTATCGCGCGCACCCAGGCCGCAGGACTGCACGCCCAGTTCATTCAGCCGGCTCCACAGAGCGCTCGCGGCGGCAGCGGGCAGCATGATCTCGAAACCATCCTCGCCGGTGTAGCCAGTGCGGGCGATGAAGCAATCGCCAAGCTGCGCGCCAAAGAAAGCACCCAGCTGCAGCGCAGCGGCGGCGTCGTGCG
>JAYTUZ010000148.1:0-15889 GCA_043744295.1 Gammaproteobacteria bacterium
CCCGTACCGGCCGGGCGTAACTCTTGACGAGGCGATCATTGCGGCTGCCGAATAGGCGAGTCAGGGCCTGAAGCACTAGTACATCCTTTGGAAACGGGGCGCGACCCGAGAGCGGGTTTAGCCCGGGCCGGGGAACCGCGCATTGTACAAGTAGACGGCGCGGTGAGGAATTTGTTCGGGCGGGAGGAATTGGTAGGTGGATCGGGTGGTTGCAGGGCTTAGGCCCCTGCCGGGAACGCCATGAACCCATCCATGGGGGCTTCGGCGGCGACATCCATGTCGCCGACGATCCCGGCAGGGGCCTAAGCCCTGCAACCACCCGATCCATCGACGTTTGCGCACGCTGCCGCCCGGGCAATTCGCAGCGCGCGCGGAGGTGCGGGGACACGCACACCGGCACACGCCACAGACCCGCGCTCGCGCGCCTCCACCGGCACTGGCACGTCGTCCGGCACTGTACCAGTGGCACTATGGATAGGGGCTGGGCGTCACTCCCGAATCTTGATGGGCTGTTTGTGGGATCGTCCGCGACATGGATGTCGCGGCCGAAGCCCCCATGGATGGGTTCATGGCGTTCCCGCAAATAGCCCATCAAGATTCCGGAGTGACGCCCCGCTGTACGCGCAGAGCCTCTGATCCAGCTCCGGGAAGGGGTGTAGGTGCGCGGCGGCGCGCGCTCAGCGACCGACAAACGTCATCGGATCAATCTGCCGCCCATCTTTGAGCACCTCAAAGTGCACATGCGGTCCGGTCGAACGCCCGGTAGAGCCCACGACGGCTACTGCCTGGCCACGCTGCACGGTGTCGCCCTTGGCAATCACCACACGGGAGTTATGCGCGTAACGCGTGAAATAGCCGTTGCCGTGGTTCACTTCGACCAGCACACCGTAGCCTTCGCGCGGGCCGGCCCAGGTGACCACACCCTGGGCAACCGCCAGCACATCGCTGCCCGCATCGCTGGCAAAATCGAGGCCCTTGTGAAAAGCCTCCTCACCGTTGAAGGGATCCATGCGCTCGCCGAAGAACGAGGAAATGTAACCGCCCAGCACCGGACGGCCCGTGGGGCGAACATCGGCAGAAAGCTCGCGGCCCAGCAGCACGTTTTCGAGAGCCGAAAACTGCGTGGTGCGAAAGTCGAGGCGGCGGTCAAACTGGCTGATCATCAGCGACAGATCCGGCACCTGTGCACCGCGACCGCCACTGCCCGATTCGGGGCCACCGAGCGGCGGGTCGTGATCGAAATCAAATTCGTGATTGTTCAGATTCGCCATCTGCGTCAGGCGTTTGCCGAGGGCGTTGAGCCGCACCAGGTGGGCGTTGAGCACACCCATGCGCACCGCCAGCCCGTCAATGCGTTCCTGGAGGCGAACCTTGAGCAGCGCCAGCTCGGAGCGCTCCGCCGCGACAGCCGCCGGGTTGCCAAAGGCACCCATGCTGGCGCCCTTGACGCCTGCTTTGAGGCCCGCGGCAAAGATACCGGCCATGAGGCCCAGGCCGACCACAGCGAGCAGCGTCAGGGTCACCGGGTGCGAAAGATTGAGGTGGCGTGTCTTGCCCTGTTTTCTTGAAAAGAGGATGAGATTCATGAGGTTAGAGACCCGCTAATCAGGTTTTCCATCTGGATGGACTGAATTTCCGTCAACCCCGTTATCATGCGGGAAACTATGCCCAAGAAGCCCCCTCAAGACAAGAAGAGAAGTCCCGATTTGCGTTCTTCCAAGGGTTATGTACGCCTGCGGCCCAGAGTTGGTGCGGTACCGCAAAGCCTGCATACCATAATGCAGGGCAAGGGGCTGCTGAAAGCCCTGAAGAGCGCGCAGCAGGATCAACAGGATTGGCTCAGCTGGCTCAGGGCGCTGCTGCCCGAAGAACTGCGTGCCGCGCCTGTCAATGTCATTCCCAAGGGCAGCGAGTTGGTGGTGCTGACGCACTCGGCGGCCTGGAGTACGCGCTTGCGCTACGGGTTAACGGCCATTGCCGGGCCGCTGCACCAGCGCGCGCCGGGAATCAACAAAGTAACGGTACGGGTGGCGCCAGCGGAGCGCCACGGCCGATAGTCTCAGGACGCGAGCGCCGTGGCCGGAATGCTAAGCGTCTGCACGTAGGCAATAGGCGCCTGATCCGCCGATTCGAACGTGACCTCCTGCCAGGCGGAGGTATCGGCCTGCAGGGTACGCAACAGCTTGTTGTTGAGCCCGTGACCGGACTTGTGGCCGGAGAACTCGCCTATCAGGCTGTGGCCAAGCAGGTAAAGATCGCCGATCGCATCGAGAATCTTGTGCTTCACGAACTCATCTTCGTAACGCAGGCCGCCTTCGTTGAGCACGCTGGTGTCGTCGAGCACGATGGCGTTGTCAAGTGTGCCACCGAGCGCCAGATTTCGTGAGCGCAGCATTTCCAGATCACGCATGAAGCCGAAAGTGCGCGCGCGGCTTATTTCCTTGAGAAATGCGGTGGTCGAAAAGTCCATGGTGGCGCGCTGCATGCGTCGCTTGAAGATCGGATGGTCGAACTCGATTTCGAAATTGACCTTGAAACCTTCATAGGGATCAAACTGTGCCCACTTGTCGCCATCCTCCACGCGTACCCGCTTGAGGACGCGCGTGAAGCGCTTGGGACTGCTCTGCTCTTCAATGCCGGCCGACTGCAGCAGGAACACGAACGGGCCGGCGCTGCCATCCATGATCGGCACTTCGGGGGCGTTGAGCTCGATACGCGCGTTGTCGATGCCCAGTCCCGCGCAGGCCGAGAGCAGATGCTCGACCGTCGAGACGCGCGCCTCACCCTGAATGAGCGTGGTGCCGAGCGTGGTCTCGCCCACATTGGCGGCGCGCGCCGGGATATCGGCCGAGCCCGGCAGATCGCAGCGCTGGAACACAATGCCGGTATCCGCTGCCGCAGGCTTCACGGTCATCAGCACCTTCTGGCCGGTGTGCAGGCCCACGCCAGTGGCGCGAATGCTGTTACGTAAGGTGCGCTGCCCAACCATGACGGCTACCGTACCACAGGGGACGGGCGCAGGCTCGTCCGTCGCCGCTGTGATACCGCGCCGGCGTCAGTCTGCCTGACGGCGGAGAAAGGCCGGAATATCCAGCAGTTCCTCGGCCGGTGCGACTTCGGCGCGCAGACCATCGCCCACGGCCCGCTGGCGATGAATGGTCGGTTTTTCCAGTTCCGAATAGTCGGGGGCAGTGAGGGGCGTGCGCCGGCCGACCATGCGCATGGTCGGCTGCTCGCGCTGCGCGGCGTGCGCGGGCTCGCGCTCGCGCGCCGCCGGCACGCTGGCAGCACGCGCGGGCACGTGGCGGCCGAGACCGGTGGCCACCACCGTGACGCGCAATTCGTTGCTCATCTCCGGATCGATCACCGTACCGATGACCACCGTGGCGTCCTCGGAGGCAAATTCCTTGACGATGCGGCCGACTTCCTCAAACTCGCCAATGGCCAGGTCGAGACCGGCGGTGACATTGACCAGGATGCCGTTGGCGCCGGAGAGATTGATGTCCTCGAGCAGCGGCGAAGACACGGCCGCCTCGGCCGCCTGGCGCGCACGGTTTTCGCCGCTGGCTACACCACTGCCCATCATCGCCATGCCGGTCTCGGACATGACCGTGCGCACGTCGGCGAAGTCGACGTTGATCAGGCCCGGTCGCGTGATCAGCTCGGCGATGCCCTGCACCGCGCCCTGCAGCACCTGGTTGGCCGACTTGAAGGCGTCGAGCAGCGTGGTCGTGGGACCAAGCACCGTCAGCAGCTTCTGATTCGGGATGGTGATCAGCGAATCGACGCTCTTGGTCAGTTCGGCGATGCCGTGATCGGCCACCATCGAGCGCTTGTTGCCCTCCATCTGGAAGGGACGGGTGACCACGGCGACGGTGAGTATGCCCAGCTCACGCGCGATCTGCGCGACCACCGGCGCCGCTCCCGTACCGGTGCCGCCACCCATGCCGGCAGTGATGAACAGCATGTCGCAGCCGTTGATCAGCTCGATGATGCGATCGCGATCCTCGACCGCGGCCTGGCGCCCGATCTCGGGATCGGCGCCAGCGCCCAGACCCTTGGTGATGTTGCTGCCGATTTGCAGCGCAGTCTTCACCTTCGAGGCCTTGAGCGCCTGGGCATCGGTGTTGACGCAGATGAAATCCACGCCCTCGATGCCGCTGGCCACCATATGCGTGACGGCATTGCCGCCGCCGCCACCCACACCTATCACCTTGATTACAGCGCTCTGGCTGTAGGCGTCCATCAGTTCAAACATGGCTGTCAGCTCCCGTGTTGAAAATAAAAACTAGAAATGACCCTGAAACCAGCTCTTCATGCGCGTCAGCGCGCCGCCGACGCTGTTGCCCAGCAAGGCGCCGCGTGCCGCCGGCGCGAGGTTTTCGCGCGCGTACAGCAGCAGACCGACGGCGGTGGAATAAATGGGGTTGTGGACCGCGTCGGCGAGGCCGCGCACCTGTTGCGGAATGCCGAGCCGCACCGGCACATGAAAAATTTCCTCGGCCAGCTCGATCGCGCCTTCCATGCGCGCACTGCCGCCGGTCAGCACCAGGCCGGCGGCGATGACTTCCTCGAAACCACTGCGGCGCAGCTCTTCGCGAATCAGGTTGAACAGCTCTTCATAGCGTGGTTCGACGATCTCGGCGAGCGTCTGGCGCGCCAGGCGCCGCGCCGGACGGTCGCCGACGCTGGGCACCTCGATGCTTTCATCGGGGTTGGCGAGCTGCGAGAGCGCGCAGGCGAAGCGCACCTTGATGTCTTCGGCATAGTGCGTCGGGGTGCGCATCGACACGGCGATATCGTTGGTGACCTGGTCCCCGGCAATGGGAATCACGGCCGTATGACGGATCGCGCCACCGGAAAACACCGCGATGTCGGTGGTGCCGCCGCCGACATCGACGATGCAGACGCCCAGTTCCTTCTCATCGTCGGTCAGCACCGCAAAGCTGGAGGCGAGCTGCTCCAGCACAATGTCCTCGACATTGAGTCCGCAGCGCTGCACGCACTTGATGATGTTCTGGGCGGCGCTGTCGGCGCCGGTGACGATGTGCACCTTGGCCTCGAGGCGCACGCCCGACATGCCGATCGGATCGCGGATGCCTTCCTGGCCGTCGATGATGAATTCCTGCGGCAGCACATGCAGGATGCGCTGGTCGGCCGGTATCGCCACTGCCTTGGCAGCCTCGATCACATGTTCGACATCGGCATGGGTCACTTCACGGTCGCGGATCGCCACTACGCCGTGTGAATTGAGGCTGCGGATGTGGCTGCCGGCAATGCCGGCGTAGACCGCGTTGATTTCACAGCCCGCCATCAACTCGGCTTCCTCGACCGCGCGCTGGATCGACTGCACGGTCGACTCAATGTTCACGACCACGCCTTTCTTCAGGCCGCGCGAGGGCTGCGAACCCAGACCGATGATATCGATACTGCCGTCGCTGCCAAGCTCGCCCACCAGCGCCACCACTTTCGAGGTGCCGATGTCGAGTCCTACTACCACGGGTCGGTCGGTGCGTTTAGCCATGCGGCGTGCCATCCTCCAGAGTTGTGCTGCCGGCCAGGCGGGTGGCGCCGCTGCGCCAGCCAATCGCGAAGCCATTCGTGTAGCGCATGTCGACGTAGGCAATATCGGCGGCGCGTTGCGTGAGCATCGGCAGTGCCACGGCGAGGAATCGCGCACTGCGTTCATCCACCTGCTTGCGTCCCAGCCGCACGTTCACGCCATTGTCCAGTTGCGCTTCCCAGCCGCCGCGGGCATCGCGGCGCAGCGCCACCAGGCGCATGCCGGCTTCGACAATGTGGCCCTGCAGCGCCAGGTAGCGCGCCACCACCTCGCCCTCGCTGCCGGCCGGGCCCGCCAGCTGCGGCAACTCGGGTGCCACAAAACGCGCATCGCTGGCAAACAGCGTGCCGTGCGTGTTCACCAGGTCGTGTTCGTTCCAGCGTGCCACCGCCTGCTGTTCAGTGACGCGCACTGCCAGGCCGTGTGGCCAGCTGCGTTGCACGCTCGCCGACTCCACCCACGGCAGAGCGCGTACGCCGCGCTGCACGGCGTTCAGTCGTACCGATATCAGCCCGACACCATGCAGCTGCGCGCGCACCGACTTTTCGACATCGAGCGCCGTGAGATGCTGAAAACTGCCAGCCACCTGGATCTGCTCGATCGGCTGGTTGAGGAACAGCAACAGGCCAAGCGCCGCCGCCACGAGCGCCAGCGCGCTCACGCCGTAGGCGCCCAGGCGGCGCCACGGCAGCGCCGGCAGCTGCCAGCGGCGCTCTTCATTGGCGGCGCGGCGATTGCCGCGACGATTATTGCGGCGCAGGCTCAGCATGGCGTGCGCACCAGGCTGGTCTCGAGCACGCGCCACACCAGCTCATCGAAATCGATCCCGGCGGCCCGCGCCGCCATCGGCACCAGGCTGTGATCGGTCATGCCGGGTACGGTATTGATCTCCAGCAGCAGAGCCCGGCCCTGGCCGTCCATCATGAAATCGGCGCGACCCCAGCCCTCGGCGCCGCAGGCCTCGAAGGCCGCCAGCGCCAGTGCTGCCAGATTTTCCTCTGCTGCGGCCGCCAGACCTGACGGACAGAGATAACGCGTGTCATTGCGCAGGTACTTGGCTTCGTAGTCATAGAAGCTGCGCGGCGTTTCGATGCGAATCGCGGGCAGCGCCCTGCCCTGCAGGATCGCCACCGTGTACTCGGCGCCAGTGATCCACGGTTCGGCAAAAGCCACCGGCTCATGTTGCGTGGCGGCGCGCCACGCGGCCGGCAATTCACTGGCATGCTCGACCCGGGTCATGCCGACGCTCGAACCCTGCGAGGCGGGCTTGACGATCATGGGCAACCCCAGGCGTGCCAGCGCGAGCTCGAGGTCGGCGGCACTGCGCAGCACCACGAACTGCGGTGTCGGGATGTCGAGTGCTGCAGCCAGACGCTTGGTACGCAGTTTGTCCATGCCGATGGCGGAACCGGTCACGCCGCTGCCCGTATACGGAATGCCGAGAAATTCCAGCGCGCCCTGCAGCGTGCCATCTTCGCCGCCCGGGCCGTGCAGCGCGATGAAGGCGCGCGTGTAGCTGCCGGTCGAGAGCTCACTGAGCGGATGCTGCGCGGGATCGAAGCCGTGCGCGTCCACGCCGCGGCGTTGCAGCGCCGCCAGCACCGCAGCGCCCGTCAGCAGCGAGATCTCGCGTTCTGCCGAGCTGCCACCATACAACACCGCCACGCGGCCGAAGTCGGCGGCCGCGCTGACGCGCCTGAGTGCGCGGGCGTCGTGGCGCAGGCGCATCAGAGCGCCTCCCCGACGATGCGCACTTCGGGCTTGAGGGTGATGCCGTGCACACGCTGCACGGTCTGTTGCACGTGCATGATCAGCTCCTCGAGATCGCGCGCGCTGGCGTTGTTCTCGTTGAGGATGAAATTGGCGTGCTTGTCAGCGACCACTGCGCCGCCGATGCGATAACCTTTGAGGCCGGCCGTTTCAATCAGCCGCGCGGCATGATCACCGGGCGGATTGGTGAATACCGAACCACAACTCCACTCGCCCAGCGGCTGTGTGTGGCGGCGCTGCGCACTGAGTTCGCGCACGGTGCCGGTTTCGGTGGCGCTGCGCGCGCCGAATTCCAGCTCTGCGGCCAGGAACCACTCATCGGCCACGGGCCCGACGACGTGTCGATAGCCCACCTGGAATTCACTGGCCTGGCGGGTGTGCAGCTGGCCGTCGCGACCCATGAGCTCGACGCTGCGCACCAGCTTCCAGGTCTCGCCGCCATAGGCGCCGGCATTCATGGCGAGGGCGCCGCCAAATGTGCCGGGTATGCCGGCGAAGAATTCCGCCTGGCCCAGTTCCCACTTGCCGCACTGGCGCGCCAGTCGCGTGCAGGGCACGCCCGCCTCGCACCAGACGCGCCGCTGCGCGCGCCGCTCGAGCTGCGTAAAGGCTCCGTGCGTGCAGATCACCACGCCGCGGATGCCGCCATCGCGCACCAGCAGATTGCTGCCCAGACCCACCCAGTAGAGTGGCGTCGCCGCTGGCAGGGCGCGCAGGAAACTGGCGAGCTCGTGGCGATCGCGTGGCGTGAAGAACATGTCGACCGGGCCGCCCACCCGCCATGAGGTGTGCTTGGCCATCGGCTCGTCGCGGCGCACGCGCAGCTGCAGCTCTGGCGACAGTGCCACGTTCACGAGCGACGCTCCACGGCGCGCACCGCGGCCAGCCTGGCCGGCAGGGTCTGGCTCACGGCACCGATGTGCCCGGCGCCCATGGTCACCACCACATCGCCGTCGCGCAACAGATCACGCAGCGAGTTGGCGATATTCTCCACGCGACTCACGAACACCGGTTCGAGTTTGCCGCGGCTGCGCACGGCGCGACAGATTGCGCGTCCGTCGGCGCCCTTGATCGGCGTCTCACCGGCGGCGTAGACCTCGGTCACCAGCAGCACATCAACCTGCGACAGCACGGCGGCGAAGTCATCGAGCAGATCGCGGGTGCGCGAATAGCGATGCGGCTGGAATGCCACTACCAGGCGACGCTCGGGGTAGCTCTGCCGCAGCGCATCGAGTGTCGCGGCGATCTCGGTCGGATGATGACCGTAATCATCGACGATGGTGATGGTGCCGGCACTGGTACGCACTTCACCGATCAGCTGCATGCGCCGGTCAATGCCCTGGAACGCAGCCAGCGCGCGCACGATGGCCGCGTCGGCAATTTCCAGTTCACTGGCTACGGCAATGGCGGCCAGGGCATTGCGCACGTTGTGCAGACCGGCCATGTTCAGGGTGACCGCCAGCGGCGCGGCGTTGCCCTTGCGCTGCACTTCGAAACTGGTGCGCGCGTGCTCACGGCGGATCACGCTGGCACGCACGTCCGCGCCTTCACTCAGGCCATAAGTCACGACCGCGCGGCCGACGCGCGGCAGAATGCTCTGCACGTGCTCATCGTCCTGGCAGAGCACCGCCAGCCCGTAGAACGGCAGGTTGTGCAGGAAACTGACGAAGCTGTCACACAGCCGCGCGAAATCGCCGCCGTGCGTGCCGAGGTGATCGTTGTCGATGTTGGTGACGATGGCGATGATCGGTTGCAGGTGCAGAAACGAGGCATCGCTCTCATCGGCTTCGGCAACCAGGTAGCGGCCCGCGCCCAGGCGCGCACTGCTGCCGGCACTCTTGAGCCGGCCGCCGATGACAAAGGTCGGGTCCTCGCCGCCTTCGGCCAGCACGCTGGCCACCAGGCTGGTGGTGGTGGTCTTGCCGTGCGTGCCGGCAACCGCAATGCTCTGCTTGAAGCGCATCAGTTCACCGAGCATCTCGGCGCGCGGCACCACCGGCACGCGGCGCGCGATAGCTGCCTGCACTTCCGGATTATCCGCGGCCACGGCTGTCGAGGTGACCACCACATCGGCGGCGTCGGCATTTTCGGCGCGATGCCCGATGCTGATCTTCGCGCCCAGCTGCGCGAGGCGCTCGGTGACGGCATTGTGCTTGAGATCCGAGCCCTGCACGCGATAGCCAAGATTGAGCAGCACTTCGGCAATGCCGCTCATGCCGCTGCCACCGATGCCGACAAAGTGGATGGTGCCGATGCGACGCATGCGCTGGGTCATGCCGCCACCTGCGCGTAGGGCATGCAGGCATCCGCCAGCGCCGCGCCGGCACCGCTGCGTGCCAGCAGGCGGGCGCGCTCAGCCATCGCCAGCAGTTTGCCGCGTCCGGCACACAGCACGCCCAGTTCGCTGGCCAGCCGCTCGGCACTCAGGTCGCGATCGGCGATCAGCAGCGCCGCACCTTCGCTGACCAGCACTCGCGCATTGCTGGTCTGATGATCATCGACCGCGTGCGGATAGGGCACCAGTATCGCGCCCACACCGGCAGCGGCGAGCTCGGCAATGGTGAGCGCGCCGGCGCGGCACAGCACCAGGTCGGCCCAACCGTAGGCCTCGGCCATGTCTTCGATGTAAGGCGCAACGCGCGCCCGTACACCCGCTTCGGCATAGGCGCGCCGGGCGTTGTCGATCCAGCGCTCGCCCGCCTGATGCTGTACCTCGAGGCTGAAGCGCCCCTGCAACTGCGCCAACGCATGCGGCACCACGCTGTTGAGGCGCGCCGCGCCCAGACTGCCGCCTACCACCAGCAGCCGGATAGCGCCGCTGCGCGCCGCGAAGCGCGCTGCCGGCGGTGGCAGCGCAGCGATTTCATCGCGCACCGGATTGCCGATGGTGCGCGTGCTGACGCCTGGGCCAAAGGCATCGGGAAAACCGCTGAACACTTCCCTGGCCAGGCGTGCCAGGCAACGATTGGTCAGGCCGGCAACCGCATTCTGCTCGTGGATCAGCAGCGGCCGGCGCTGCAGCCAGGCGGCCACGCCACCGGGACCGGATACGAATCCACCCAGGCCCACGACCACGCAGGGTTGATGGCGGCGCATCGCCGCCAGCGCCTCGCGCAAGGCGCGCAACAGGCGCAGCGGCGCGGCCAGCCAGGCCCATAGCCCCTTGCCACGCAGTCCGCTGATGCTGAGCCACTCGATCGGAATCTGCTCGAGCGGCACGACGCGCGCCTCGAGGCCGCGCTGCGTGCCCAGCCACACCACCCGCCAGGAGCGTCGGCGCAGTTCACGCGCCAGGGCGAGGGCCGGATAGACGTGCCCGCCGGTACCGCCAGCCATGATCATCGCCAGCGGCGCTGTCGGCGGCGTATTCATGCGTACCGCCCGCGCGCGCTCGCGCGTGCGCCACCGGCGACCTCGTGATGCACGCGCATGATCAGGCCCAGCCAGGCGAGCGCGACGATCAGGCTGCTGCGGCCATAGCTCATCAGCGGCAGGGTCAGCCCCTTGGTAGGCAATACCCCCATGTTGACGCCAATGTTCACAAAGGCCTGCACCAGCAGCCAGAGTGCAAATCCGGCTGCCAGATAGGAATGAAACTTCATCCCGGCATCGTTGGCGCGACGTGCCAGATTGAACACGCGCCAGGCGAGCGCCAGGAACAACCCGAGGGTCAGCACCACGCCGACCAGCCCGAGTTCTTCGGCCAGTACCGCGAACAGAAAATCGTTGTGCGCCTCCGGCAGATAGAACAGTTTCTGTACGCTGGCGCCAAGGCCGACACCGAACCACTCACCGCGACCGATGGCGATCAGCGACTGCGTCAGTTGAAAGCCGCTGTTGTAGGGATCGGCCCAGGGATCGAGAAATGCCGTGAGCCGGCGCATGCGGTACCCGGAGAACATCACCAGCATCGACAAGGCGGCACTGGCGGCGAGGACCGTCACCAGCACCCAGCGCAGCTGCGCGCCGGCAATGAACAGCAGGCCGAAGCCAGTGACGAACAGCACCGTGGCGGCGCCCAGATCCGGTTCGAGCAGCAGCAGCAGGGCCAGCAGCGCGAGCAGGCCGAGCGGCCGCGCCAGTCCCGCGACGCCACCGCGCAGGGCGCTCTCGAAGCGCACGCAATAGTGCGCGATGTACACCAGCGCCAGCACCCGTGTGGCCTCGGACACCTGGAAGTTCATGCCCGGCAGGCGCAGCCAGCGCCGGCTGCCATTGACGACATGGCTCAGGCCCGGAATCAGCACCAGCACCAGCATGACGCCGGCCGCAATCAGCAGCGGCATGGCCAGCCGCTCGATCACCGCGATGGGAATCGCGAACACCATGGCCGCGAGCACCAGGCCGGCCGCCAGCAACACCAGCTGGCGCTGCAGATAGGCGAACGGCTCACCGCTCTCGTGCGCCGCGACTGTAATAGAAGCCGAAGTCACCATGATCAGGCCCAGCAGCACAATGGCGCTGACCAGCAGCAGCATGAGCGGATCGAGGCGCAGTCGGCTGCTGCTGGCACCGGCGGGCGCGCGCTCAGCGGCCCGGTTCATGACGCTGGCAGCCGCGCCGCTCATTTGGCCAGGGCCTGCACTGCCGCCGCGAAGCTCTCGCCGCGGTGCGCGTAGTCGCGAAACATATCGAGGCTCGCGCAGGCTGGTGACAGCAGCACCGTGTCACCGGCACGCGCCAGTGCGGCAGCCGCACGGACGGCTGCCTCGAGGGTCTCGCAGTAATCGATACGGCACACGCCATCGAGCGCTGCGCCCAGTTGCCGCGCGTCGCGGCCGATGAGCAGCGCATGGCGTACTTTGCCGCGCACGCTGCCGGCCAGGCTGCGAAAATCCTGCCCCTTGCCCTCGCCGCCGGCGATCAGCAGCAGCGGCCCGTCCAGGCCGTCGAGCGCCGCTGCGGTGGCACCGAGGTTCGTGCCCTTGGAATCGTCGATATAACGCACGCCGCCGATCTCGGCTACCAGGGTCATGCGATGGGCCAGGCCGGTAAACTCACGCAGCTCCGCCAGCATCGGCTCGCGCGCCAGCCCCAGGGCCTCACCGAGCGCCAGCGCAGCGAGCGCGTTGGCGGCATTGTGCCGGCCCGTCAGGCGCATCGCGGCCAGCGGCAGCAGCCATTCCGCGCGGCGCGCCAGCCATGGCTCGCCGGCGCGCGCGCGCACCGTGTAATGAGCATCACGCTCGGCAGCGAGCGAAAAACGCAGCTCGTTGGCAGCCTGGCCGCTCATGGCGAGCACCCGCGGATCATCGGCATTGAGTACCGCGGTGGCGCAACGCCGGAAGATGCGCGCCTTGGAGGCTGCGTAACGCTCGAGCGTACCGTAACGATCGAGGTGATCGGGCGTGACGTTCAACACCGTGGCGGCGATCAGCTGCAGGGATTCGGTGGTGTCGAGCTGATAACTGGACAACTCGAGCACGTACAGTTCAGCGGACGGATCGAGCAGTTCGAGCGCCGGCTCGCCGAGATTGCCGCCGACGCGCGTGCGCCGCCCGGCGCGCTGCGCCATGCGGCCCACCAGTGTGGTGACCGTGCTCTTGCCGTTGGTGCCGGTGATGCCCACGATGTCGGCGCGCGCCGCGCGTGCAAACAGTTCCACGTCGCCGATCAACGGCAGGCCCTGGGCACGCGCGCGCTCGAAGAACGAACCGCTGGGCGCCACGCCCGGCGAGACCACGATGGCATTGGCGCCGCCCAGCAGGCTTTCGTCCAGGCCACCAGTGCTCACCTGGATCTCCGGCGCCAGCGCGCGCAGTTGTGCCAGCGCCGGCGGCTGCAGGCGCGTGTCAGTGACTGCAACGCTGACGCCCTGGGCGCGCAGATGGCGCACGACCGACAGACCGGTCTTGCCGAGCCCGACCACCACGGTGCGCGGCGCATTGTGCACGGCGCCACTCATCGCAGCTTCAGGGTCGCCAACCCTGCCAGCACCAGCAGTATGCTGATGATCCAGAAACGCACGATCACCTTGGGCTCGGCCCAGCCCTTGAGTTCGAAGTGATGATGGATCGGCGCCATGCGGAAGATGCGCTTGCCGGTGAGCTTGAACGAGGCCACCTGCAGGATCACGGACGCGGTTTCCATCACGAAGATGCCGCCCATCACCAGAGTGACAATCTCCTGGCGCACCACGAAGCCGACCAGGCCCAGCGCCGCACCGAGTGACAGTGCGCCGATGTCGCCCATGAACACCTGCGCCGGATAGGTATTGAACCAGAGGAAGCCGAGACCGGCGCCGACGATGGCGCTGCAAAATACCGCCAGCTCACCGGCGCCGGGCACCGCCGGGATCGCCAGGTAGTTGGCGAACAGCATGTTGCCGCTCAGATAGGCCAGTATCGCCAGCGCCCCGGCAACCATGACCGCCGGACCAATCGCCAGGCCATCGAGGCCGTCGGTGAGATTCACGGCGTTACTCATGCCGACGATCATCAGATAGCCGAGCAGCACGAAGCCGACCGCGCCCAGTGGCAGGGCGACCGACTTGAAAAACGGTACGTGCAGCGCGGTGGCCGCGGCCGAGTGCTGCGCCAGCCGGTAGAGCAGGATCGCCGCGGCAATACCGACCAGCGACTGCCAGAAATATTTCCAGCGTGCCGCCAGGCCACGCGAATTGCCCACCACCAGCTTCAGATAGTCGTCGTAGAAGCCGATCAGGCCGAAACCAAGCGTGACCCCGAGGGCGATCAACACCAGTCGATTGCCGAGGTCGGCCCACAGCAGCGTGGTCACGACGATCGCGACGATGATCAGCAAGCCGCCCATGGTGGGCGTGCCGGCCTTCTTCTGATGGTGTTCGGGACCCACGTCGCGGATGTGCTGCCCCATCTTGAGGGCCGTGAGGGTGCGGATCACCCAGGGGCCCAGCAGCAGGCTCAGCACCATGGCGGTGGCCGCCGCCATGGCCGTGCGGAACGTGACATAGCGGAAGACCGAGAAGCCCGGGAACATGTCACGGAAGGGGTAGAGCAGCCAGGGCAGCATGAGAGTCCGTTCAAGATTCGGAGGGTTGAGAGCTGAAAAAATAGACCTTGAGGAGCCACTCCACGGCGCGCTCGGCGCGCCAGTACCGGCTTCCCTTCACCAGGATACGGGCTCCCGCCGGGATTGCGGAGAGACCCCTGGCATCGTCGCGCAGGGCCTCGAAATCCGGGAAGGCCTGGGCCCGCGGACCGAAGCCGTCGGCCAGATCCTTGGCAAAGCTGCCATAGGCCCAGAGCCGGGCAAGGCCCAGCGCCGCCAAGGCCGCGCCGGTCTCCCGGTGGATCCGGCCCGCCTCGGGCCCCAGCTCCCGCATGGAACCCAGCACCGCCGCGGCCTCGCCGCCCTCCAGCTGGAGGAGGGCCTGGGCGCAGGCCAGGATGGAATCGGGACTGGCGTTGTAGGTCTCGTCTAGCAACCAGCCCCCTCCCGAAAGCCCATGGAGTCGGCCGCGGCCGGGCTCCGGCGTCACCGTGGCGAGGCCCTGGGCCACACGCTGCGGATCGAACCCCAGCGTGATGGCCAGGGTCGCGGCCAGGGCCGCGTTCCGGATCTGATGTTCGCCGGGTAGCCGCAGGCGGATGGGCAGGAGTCCCTGGGGGGTCCTGAGGCGGAAGGTCCCTCCGGCGGCACCGAGGGACTCGATCCCCTCCCAGCCGCAGGCTTGGCCATCCCCCACCGGCAGGGGCATCGTCCCCCTGGCCCAAGGCTGCTCCGCGATCCAGCGGCACCAGGGATCCGAAGCCAGATGCGCCCAGAGCCCACCCTTGCGCAGGCCCGCCACCAGTTCGCCCTTGGCCTCGGCGATGCCCTGCTGGCCGGTGGGGAAGTTCTCGATGTGCGCTGTGCCCACCAGTGTGATCAGGCCGGCATCCAGGGGTGCGATCTCCGTGAGGCGCCGGATCTCGCCCGTGGTGCTCATGCCCATCTCCAGGACGGCGGCGCCAAGCCCTTCCGGCAGGGTCGCCAGGGCCTCGGGTAGCCCTAGCGTGTTGTTGCGGTTGCCCGGAGTCTTCCAGCCGCCTACGGCTGCAGCCAGCAGTTCCTTGGTGCTGGTCTTGCCCACGCTGCCCGTGATGCCGAAAACCGTCTTCGGCCGCACGGCCGCCAGCCGGGTCTGGCCCCAGCGCTGGAGGGCGGCCAGAGTGTCCGGCACCACCCACTGGGGACAGTCGATATCCAGGGCATGATCCACCAGCAGGGCCACGGCGCCCTTCTCGATGGCCTGCGACGCGAAGTCGTGCCCATCCCGTTCCGCCCTCAGGGCCACGAAACAGGCGCCGGGATGAATCGACCGGGTGTCCATGGAGAGCGATGACGGCACCACCGCGCCGTTTCCGAGCACTTCGCCGCCCACCTGGGCGGCCGCCTGGAATAGGGACCACGAGCTCATGGCGTCTCCTTGGCGGAGGCCCGCCACAACCGGTCCCGGAGGGCCAGCCAGGCTTCGTCCTCCGGCGGCTGTTCCATGACCACCCGCTCGAAGCCTTCGTCGTCCAGTTCGTGCAGCAGCGCGTAGATCCGGGTGCCCACGAGCTCGGCATCCAGGGGGAGCAGGATGCCCCGAAC
>JAYTUZ010000149.1:0-4374 GCA_043744295.1 Gammaproteobacteria bacterium
GCTGGCACCACCGAATCGGGCCTGAAGTGGCTCGAGCAGATGCGCCGCGGCTGAGTTGCAACGACACCCCCATTTCACGAAGAACAACATGACCACCACACCCCAAAAGATCGGTTTCATCGGCCTGGGCATCATGGGCGCGCCGATGGCGCGGCACCTCATCGATGCCGGCCACCAGCTGTTTGTCTTCACGCACGGCAAGTTACATGCGTCGATTGCCGAGACGAACGCGACCGCCTGTGCCAGCGCCAGAGAAGTCGCGCAGCGGGCGGACATCGTCATCACGATGGTGCCCGACACCCCCGACGTGGCGGCGGTGCTGTTCAGCGAAGGCGGCGTGGCAGCCGGCTTGTCCAAGGGCAAGATCGTCGTCGACATGAGTTCGATCTCGCCGATCGATACCAAGGAGTTCGCGAAGAAGATCAATGCGCTCGGCTGCGACTACCTCGACGCGCCGGTGTCGGGGGGCGAGGTGGGTGCGAAGGCCGCGTCGCTGACCATCATGGTTGGCGGCCCGCAGTCGGCCTTCGACACGGTCAAGCCGCTGTTCGATCTGATGGGCAAGAACATCACGCTGGTTGGTGGCAATGGCGACGGCCAGACCTGCAAGGTGGCCAACCAGATCATCGTCGCGCTCAACATCGCGGCGGTCGGTGAAGCGCTGCTGTTTGCCAGCAAGGCGGGCGCGGACCCGGCCAAGGTGAGGCAGGCCTTGATGGGCGGCTTTGCGGCCAGCCGCATCCTTGAGGTGCACGGCGAGCGCATGGTCAAGCGCACCTTTGCGCCAGGTTTTCGCATCGGCCTGCACCAGAAGGATTTAAACCTGGCGCTGGCCGGTGCGCGTGCGCTCGGGGTCGCGCTGCCGCAGACCGCGGGTGCGGCGCAACTGATGCAGGCCTGCGCGGCCAACGGCATGCAAGACCTTGATCATTCGGCGCTGGTGCGGGCACTGGAGCTGATGGCGAACCACCAGGTGATGCCCGGATAATTCGCCCCATGGCCACACCGTCACCCCACACCGACCCGCGCGGTTTTCTGCGCGCGCTGTACGACGCCGCGGTGGCGCGTGCGCTGCCTGCGCAGAACACCGCCGCCTTCCTGCCCGCGCCGCCGAAGGGCCGCACGCTGGTGCTCGGCGCCGGCAAGGCGGGCGGTGCGATGGCGGCGGCGGTCGATGCGCTGTGGCCGAAGGACGCGCCGATGTCGGGCCTGGTCGTCACGCGCTACGACCATGTGCCGGCGGCGTATCGCAAGGCGCCGGGTCGCATCGAAGTCGTCGAAGCCGCGCACCCGGTCCCGGACGAAGCGGGCCGCCGCGCCGCGCAGCGCATAGCCGAACTGGCGCAGGGGCTGACAGCCGACGACCTGGTGCTGTGCCTGATCTCCGGCGGTGGCTCGGCCCTGCTGGCGATGCCGGCCGTCGGCATCACGCTCGAAGAAAAACAAGCCGTCAACAAGGCGCTGCTGAAAAGCGGCGCCGCGATCGACGAGATGAACTGCGTGCGCAAGCACCTCTCGGCCATCAAGGGCGGGCGCCTGGCCGCAATGTGCGCACCGGCGCGGGTGGTCACGCTGCTGATCAGCGACGTGCCCGGCGACGCGCCCGAAGTCATCGCCAGCGGCCCGACGGTGCCCGACTCAACGACCTGCGCCGATGCATTGCGCATCCTGAAGCGCTACGAGATTGACATTCCGGCCGCGGCGCGCGCCGGTCTGAGCAGTGGCGCGTTCGAAACGCCCAAGCCAGGCGACGCCCGTTTCAACGGCCACCAGGTTCACATGATCGCCACGCCGCAGCAGTCGCTCGAAGCCGCGGCGGCCGTGGCCCGCGCGGCCGGAATCGAAGCGCACCTCCTCAGCGACGAGATCGAAGGCGAGTCGCATGTCGTCGGCCGGGTGCACGCGGCCTTGGCACGTTCGGTCGCGCGACGTGGTGCGCCATTTGCCAAACCCTGCGTGATTCTGTCGGGTGGCGAAACCACGGTGACGGTCAAGGCCAAAGGCGGCCGTGGCGGCCGAGCCACTGAATTCCTGATGGGCTGCTCGATCGCACTGCAAGGTGAGCCCGGCGTGCATGTGCTGGCGGCCGACACCGACGGCATCGACGGCGTCGAAGACAACGCCGGTGCGATCGTCACCCCCGACACGCTGGTGCGCGCACAGGCGCAAGGCCTGAAAGCGCAAGACTTCCTCGACCGCAACGACGCCTACAACTTCTTCAAGCCGCTTGGCGATTTGGTCGTGACCGGGCCGACGTTCACGAACGTCAACGACTTTCGGGCGCTGTTGGTGCTCTAAGTCAGCGCAAAAAGCGCTGACAACCACGCCATGGCGGCTGGCTGGTCAACTTTGTTCAAGTCCAGGACGAACTCCTGCCCGATCGGCACGGAACGCAGTCTCGTTGCTGGCTCTGCTTCATCGAGTCGAGTCCATCGATCCGGATTGCGATGGCATGAAAGGAGAGGGCTGCGCGCGTTCGGGTTAAACCAGCTCGGCAAGCGCCACACACTCCGATTGGGTTGCTCCGCTTCTGTGAGCTGCAGGCAGGACTTGAAGTCATCAAATGTTCCACCGCCCGGTCCCAAGTCGTCCCCATCGATTTCCAAGCGCTTCTTGGCGATGTAGATCTTGTTGTTTTTGCCCATCCGACACCGCTGCTTCCAATGCGGGTGATCATCCAGCCAAGCATGCTCTGCATCCAAGGCGTCTCGACCAACGATGGTCAAGATCTCACCGATCTGGAGCCATCCAAAGATGACATGCAGTTCAGGGCTTTGAGGGATGAACCGCCATCCGCCACCGTCGCCCTTGAGATATTCCACTTTGCGGAACCAACCGAAAAACAGGAACAGGTCACCGACATCGACCCCCTGATTCCGCAAATGGCCTTGTGCAGCACCGTCCTGGCCGAAGGCCGGTAGCCAGCCCGTTGCAGTATTCGCTCTGTACTTCTTCAGGTACGGGTCGAGGTGCACTTTCGTCTCTTTGCTCTGCCAGTTTTCCGGCTGTCGCAAAGCCGTCAGATCAGCAGGAAGATCGCCCGTTTCAAAATTGCTGTTGAATTGCGTGGCTTCGCGAAGGCGGTGTGCTCCGTCTGGGAACGGAATTGGTAACGACACCATCGAGTCCTTCTCGAAAATCGGACTCGCGCATCCACCGTATTTAGAATCAAATCCTTTGCGGCTCAGAATGAGTTTCATCTGTGAATTTCCGGCTTGTCGAAAGTGGGGGGATATCAAGGGGAATAGAGGTACGACATAGCGCAGGCCCGCATCGTGTTGTCGTGAATGTCCAGCACCTTTCGGAGAGGTTTTTGGTACCCACCAGCGAGGTTCCATGCAATTGGGACTGCCAGCCGCCGCGCATTTTCAAACACCCGCTTGTCGCGCTCTGAGAGTTGCTCTGTGGTGAGCCAGCCACCCAACGGATCGTCAACGTGTGGGTCCGCGCCCGCCTGGTAGAGGATCACATCGCAATCCTTCATCGTTTCAACAATCGAGGCGATGCGAGAAAGGAAGCTGTCAGCATCGTTCGGCGACCGATGAGCTTTGCCCTCCGAGTGGTGGACGATCCAGTTGATCTTCAGTCGATCGATTATGTCGTCCGTGCCATCGCCATAGTGCTGGTCGAAGTCGAGAATGCCGACGAACTTTGCCTCCTTCGACGAATGCAGCGCAAGGGCTGTCACCATCAGTCCGTTGAAGGTGCAGAAGCCGGCAACTTCGGCGTAGCCGGCGTGATGGAAGCCAGAGCAAGGCGCCACCGCCGTCAGACGATTACTCATGGCTTCTCGAGCCGCGGCAAGCATGGCGCCGCTTGTATAGGGCAATGAGTTTGCAACGGCCATCGATGCATTGCCAAAGCCATTTCGGCCGCGCCCACACAAGATATCTTCGACATGGCTGGGGTCGTGCGCTCGCGCCAAGTCGTCGCGCGACACCGGCGGCGGCGAGTGAATTGAGAGCGGAATCTTCAGCTTCTCCCATGAGGCGAGAACCTCCGCCGGTTTCGATGCACTTGGGGAGAAACACTCGCTATCGGCGACCATGGCGGACGCGAACAACACCGGAATATTGCGCAGGAAGGTGGATTGAGTGGGTGCCATGTGTCGCAATCTAGCGCCTCAGTGGCTCACTGGGTGAGCCAGCAGGAACTGTTCGCGCGCGGAACACTGGTCACACCGGCGACGGGTTCCGCTCCCTGAACCCGCTCTGATGCCAGTACGGATAGGCTTTGGTGGTGGCGCTGGCCCCATCGAGCCGCGCCACCTGCTCGGCGCTGAGATCCCAGCCGACGGCGCCGAGGTTCTGGCGCAGCTGCTCTTCGTTGCGCGCGCCGATCACCACGGTGGCTACCGTCGGCCGTTGCAGCAGC
>JAYTUZ010000150.1:0-4307 GCA_043744295.1 Gammaproteobacteria bacterium
GACGCCTTTGCCGGATTCCACTTGCCCTGTTCGACGCCCGCCACCAGCCGATCGATCGCCTCGCGTATGGCCAGATCCAGCACCTTGCCATTCAGGGTCGAGTCGTAGCCCGAGCTGCCGCCGAAGCCTATGATCTCGCGATCGCTCAGTGCGTATTCGCCGGCTCCCGAGGCCGAATAGACCACCTGCGAGGTCAGCACATCGACGACGTTGAGCGTGACCTTGGAATACGCGCTCTGCTTCTTGCCGCTGCCGAGGATGCCGAACAGTTGCTGGTCGCCGGTTTCCTTGCGGCCAAACTCGACCACATCGCCGGTGATCATGTATTCGGCGCCCTGGAGCGCCTGCTGCTTGCCGCTGAGCTTGGCTTCATCGGCCAGCCCCGCCATGTTGTCGCGATCAAGAACGTTGAACCTGCCGGTCTCCTGCAGGTGGCCGATCAGGATGGTCTTGGCCTGGCCACCGAGGCGATCAACGCCATCGGAGAAAATGCCGCGCAGGTATGCGGAACGATTGTCGAACTTGCCGACTGCGAGCGCCGCCTTCGGACCGACGTAGGTAGCGGCGCTGGCAGCGGCCGCTGGCTTGGTGACTTCCAGCGCCTGGTGCGACTCGGTCGCGCAGCCGGCCAAAACCACCAGGGAAATCGTGGTAATCGCCATTGACACCGCAGACCGCTTGATAATTGACATGCTTGGCTCCTTAGGTGCTATTGAACGACCGTTGCACTTACGGATCGGTTACCGACAATATACAGCCAGTATACAGTTTCTATCGCTGTGGGCCGAAACAGGCGTAAAATCTGCGCCAGCCGCCGGGTACAGAGGGGATGCCGATGACGATTCAATTTACGCTGAACGGTAAGCCGGTCACGAGCCAGGCCGAGGACGATACGCCTCTGCTGTGGGTGATCCGTGATGAACTCGGGTTTACCGGTACGAAATTCGGATGTGGCGCCGGCCTGTGCGGAGCCTGTACCGTGCATCTTGAAGGCCAGCCGGTCCGCTCCTGCCAATTGCCGCTCTCGGGCGTTGCCGGCAAGAAGATCAGCACCATCGAGTCGCTGTCGGCTGACAATTCGCACCCACTGCAAAAGGCATGGATCGAACACGACGTGCCGCAGTGCGGCTATTGCCAGTCCGGGCAGCTCATGAGTGCCGCGGCCCTGCTGGCCAGCAACAAGAACCCCAGCGACGCGGATATCGATACGGCCATGAGCGGCAATATCTGCCGTTGCGGCACTTACCCGCGTATCAAGGCCGCCATCAAGGATGCCGCCGCCGCGATGCGCAAGGTTTGAGGGAGCAGCCATGACACACACAAGAAAGAATCCGGACCAGCCGCTCAGCTCCACGCGGCGCGAGTTTCTGGTGGGTTCGGCCGCTGTCGGTGGCGGCCTGATGCTCGGTATCACGCTGCCCGGCCTGGTGCCCGCCGCTGAAGTCGCGGACCTCGTGCATGCGCCCAATGCCTGGGTGCACATCTCCGATGGCAATGTCATCACGCTGCTGTGCGCCCGTTCCGAGATGGGTCAGGGCGTGTACACCTCGATGCCCATGCTGATCGCCGAAGAACTCAATGTTGACCTGAGCCAGATCAAGGTGGCCTTTGCGCCGCCGGCCGCGGTCTATGTCAATGCCCTGCTGGGTGCGCAGATCACGGGCGGGTCCACTTCGGTACGCGAGGGCTGGGAAAAGCTGCGCATCGCAGGAGCGCAGGCGCGCGAGATGCTGATCAGCGCCGCGGCCAAAAAATGGAACGTCGATCGCGCCACCCTTAAAGCCGCGCGCGGCGTAGTCACTGGCACTGCCAAGCAGCGGGCCACCTACGGTTCACTCGCGGCGGCGGCGGCTGCGCTTCCGGTGCCCGACAAGGTCACACTCAAGGATCCGAGTGAATTTCGCATTGTCGGCAAACCCACCAAGCGGCTGGATACGCCCTCGAAAGTGAATGGCAGCGCCGAATTTGGCATCGACGTGAAAATGCCGCGCCTGGCGTACGCAGCCATCGAACAATGCCCGGTGATCGGCGGCAAGGTGCGCAGTTTTGACGGCGACGCGGCCGGAAAAGTGCGCGGGGTCATCGACGTGGTCAGCATCGGCGATGGCGTTGCGGTGGTGGCAAACAGCTATTGGCATGCCAAGAAAGCGCGTGACGCCCTGAAAGTGGTCTGGGATGAAGGCCCCGGCGCGAAACTGAATTCCACCGACATGATGCAGGGCATGCGTGACGCCGCGGCCAGCGGCATGGCGATTCCGGTGGGTAAGCCGGTCGGCGATGTTGCCGCCGCCATGAAAAGTTCGGCCAAGCAGGTATCGGCCGCCTACAGTCTGCCGCTGCAGGCGCATGCGCCACTCGAGCCGCAGAATTTCACCGCCAGTTTCGAGGACGGCAAGTGCCTGCTGATCGGGCCGACGCAGTTCCAGCAGGGCGCGCAGGGTGCGGTGGCCGCTGCGCTCGGCATCAAACCCGAGGACATTACCCTCAGGACCACCTTCATCGGCGGCGCGTTTGGCCGGCGCCTGGATCTCGATTTTGTAGTCCAGGCGGCGATGGTCTCCAAGGCAGTGGGTCGGCCGATCAAAGTGCTGTGGACGCGTGAAGACGACATGAAGCACGATTTTTATCGGCCAATGTCGTTTCATCAGTTGCAGGCTGGTCTGGATGCGGCGGGCATGCCTGTCGCGCTGACCTACAAGGTGACCTCGCAATCGGTGACCCAGCGTTTGTTCGGCCTGCCCAAGGATACGCTCGACCCCTTCATGGTCGAGGCCGCCGTGGCGCCCTACAACATTCCCAACACCAGTCACGACCTGGTCATTCACGACACCGGATTGCGGGTGGGCTACTGGCGCGCGGTCAGCCACAACATGAACGCCTTCGCCAACGAAAGCTTCATGGATGAGCTGGCGGCTGCTGCCGGCAAGGATCCGGTGCAGTACCGATTGAGTCTGCTGGCGGATAAGCCGCGCTTCGCGCATGTGCTGCAGCTCGCCGCCGAAACGGCGAACTGGGGCGCTGCTTTGCCGGCGGGCAGTGCGCGCGGCGTCGCCCTGATGGAAGGTTATGACACCTTCATGGCGCAGGTCGCGCAGGTGTCGGTCGACAAGGGCGAAGTGAAGCTGCAACGCGTGGTGGTGGTGGCTGATCTGGGCCGGATGGTCAATCCCGACACGGTCATGGCGCAGATCCAGTCGAGCGTGATCTTCGGCATGTCCGCCGCCCTGCTGCATCAGATAACGGTCAAGGATGGCCGCGTTGAACAGTCCAATTTCAACGACTTCCCGGTGGCGCGCATGCACCAGGCGCCGCAGATCGACATCGTGCTGGTGCCAAGTACCGAGAAGCCCGGCGGCATTGGCGAGCCGGCCACCGCACTGATCGGGCCTGCGATCGCCAACGCCGTGTTCGCTGCCACCGGCAAGCGCGTACGCACGCTGCCGATCAATGCCGAGGCGATGAACGCAGCCTAGGCGGCCAGATCAGCAGCAGTCGTGGCCTGGCTCACCAAGTCCAGATTCATGTCCGGACGGCAGTGCGCCAAGCGCCTGTGGTTCGAAGTCAACCAGCCGCTAGGTGTCGAAGCGCCGCCCAGCGTGCCGATGCTGCAGGGGCGGGTCTTCGACGAGCTGGTGCAGCGGCTCGAGCCCGGTATCATCATTTCGCGTGAGCGCGGGCTGCCGGCAGCCATTGCCGAGACCACTCGCGTCATGCAGACCGGTGGCGCGCCGCTGATCTATCAGCCGGCGTTCCGCAATGGCCATCTCGCCGTCATCGCCGACATCCTGCGCCGCCGCGGCGCACGCACGGAGCTGGTGGAGGTGAAAGCCTCCACCAGCGTCAAGAGCGAACATGTGCCGGACGTGGCGTTTCAGACCCTGGTGCTGCGCGCTGCGCAGCAGCCGGTCGACGCCGTGTTCATCGGACACGTCGACAACAGTTTTATGCTGCAGCGTCCCGGTGATTACGCCGGCATCAAGATCGAGCAGGAGGTCACCGCGGAAGTGGCGGATCGCCTCCCAGCCATCGCCGAGCAGGCGTTTGAGTTCCTGGCGCTGATGGCGTCGCACCAGGTGCCCGATATTGAGATGGGTGCGCAGTGCAACTCACCGTATGCGTGCCCGTTCATCGAACGCTGCAGCAGCGAGCAGGGGCCGGGCCCTGAGTATCCGCTGGAGATCCTGCCACGCGGCGCTCAGCGTGCGGCTGAGCTACGGGCGGAGGGCTATGACGATCTGCGGCAGGTGCCGGCCGGGAAACTGGGCAATGAACTGCACCGGCGCGTGCACGCAGCAACTGTCAGCGGC
>JAYTUZ010000151.1:0-4302 GCA_043744295.1 Gammaproteobacteria bacterium
CAACTGGCCGGCCTGCTGCTGCGCGAAGCGCTGGTCGGCATCAAGGAGCTGGCGCGGACGCAGCGCGAAATCCGCCAGGACTCAGGCTTGTGCGCCACCGCGGACGACCCCGAGCGCGTGGCGCTGCAAAACCTCCCGGTGGAAGAATTGCTGGCGCGGCTCCTGCAAGGTCACGACCAGCGGCAGCTCGACGCCGTGCAGTGGCTGCGCGAACTGTTCGGGCTCGCGAGCCGTCACGACGCCGCGCTGATGCGGGCGCTCCGTCCGGCGCTCGTCGAATTCACCAAGCGCCTCGATCCGGCGCCGCTCAGCCCGGGGAGCCCGGCGGCGGAGCGGTTCCGCAATATCACCGACATGCCCGACGGGAGGCTACCGCACCTGTTCGCCGAAGCGCTGGCGCGCAGCTTCAATGCCGAAATCGGCAACGGACCGAAGGACGACTGACGGGCTGTACTGAGTGGCGGAGAGGGTGGGATTCGAACCCACGTGCCGGAATTACCCGACCATCCGATTTCGAGTCGGCGCCGTTATGACCACTTCGGTACCTCTCCAGGATGCACAGCGTGGCGAGCTGATATTCTAGCTGAAAGTTGCGGTGCCCAGATTGCCAATGAACACTGATCAGCCCAGGGTGCGTGCAGCCAGGCTCGGGATGCCTGCCGGCAGCACGATTGCCCTGGCCGTCCTGACGTGCGCCGCGCTTGCGAGCTGTGATGTCCAGCCTTCCGGACTGGCACAGCTCAAGGCCCGGGGCGATCTGCGCATGGCGACCCTCAACGAACCGACCTCCTATTACCTGGGCGCGCACGGCCCGCAGGGCTTCGAATACCGGCTGGCGCGCGCCTTTGCCGACAGCCTGGGGGTGCAGCTCATCATCGTGCCGGCGCGCGATCGCAGCAATCTGCGCGAACTCATCAGCGATGGCAGCGCGGATATCGTCGCGGCGCAGCTGACTGTCGACGGGGCCTGGAAGCGCGTCGGCCTGGCCACCGGCACCTATCAGGAAATTCTGCAGCTGGTGGTGCAGCGGCGCGGGCGCGCGCCGACGCGCAATATCGCCGGACTCAATGGTGCGCGGGTCGTGGTGCGCGCGGGCAGCCCACAGCTCGAGTTGCTGCGCGGGCTGCGCTCCGGTGGTGCCGGTTACCTCGCCTGGACCGAACTTCCGCGTGAGCAGGCCGATCCGCTCGACTGGGTCAGCACTGGAGACGCCGACTATGCCATTGTCGATGCCAGCGAATTCCGCTTTGCACGCCATTTGTATCCCGACGTTTCGGTGGCTTTCACGCTGCCAGATCCACGCGCCGTGCAATGGCTGGTGCGGCGCACGGCACTCGATCTGCGCGACGCCGCCAATGACTTCTTCGCCAGCGCACGCGCCAGCGGTCTTTTGCAGCAGCTGAGCCGTGCGGCCGACGCCGAGGCGGGCGATTTTGAGTATCTCGAGGCACGCCGTTTTCAGGACGACATCCTGACTTCGCTGCCAGCGCTGCGTGCCCTGTTTGAACAGGCTGCCGCCGCCAGCGGAGTCGACTGGCGACTGCTGGCCGCAGTGGGCTACCAGGAATCACGCTGGGACAATCACGCCGCCTCGGCGGACGGCGCGGCCGGCATCATGATGCTCACCGCTGATACGGCCAGGGCCATGGGCGTGATCAATCGCCATGACAGCCGCCAGAACATCAGCGGTGGCGCGGCCTATTTCGCCCAGGTGCTGCAGATGATTCCGGCACGCATCGGCGAACCTGACCGCACCTGGCTGGCGCTGGCAGCCTACAACGTCGGCTACGGCCACCTGGAGGATGCGCGCGTACTGGCACAGGCGCACGGCAAAGACGCGGATTCCTGGAGTGTCGTCAGTCAGTATCTGCCCATGCTGGCGCAGGAACGCTGGTATTCGCAGGCGCGGCGCGGCTACGCCCGTGGCTGGGAGCCGGTGCGTTTCGTCGAGCAGGTGCGCGGCTTCCTGTCGGTGCTGGAATGGTATGGGGGCAACCAGGCCGCGCCACCCGCCGACTCGCGCAGCCCGTCCTAGCCGCCGCGTCGCTCCGCAAAAAACTGCTTCAGCAGCGCACCGCATTCATCATTGAGGACACCACCGAACACATCGACGCGGTGATTCATGCCCGGCAGCGCAAAGGCATCGAGCATGCTGCCGGCCGCGCCGGCCCGCGGGTCCCAGGCGCCAAAGACCACGCGTCGCACGCGTGCGTGCACGATCGCCGCGGCACACATCAGGCAGGGTTCGAGGGTCACGTACAGCGAGCTGTCGTTCAGGCGGTAGCTGTGCAGTGCCTGCGCAGCGGCGCGCAGCGCCTCGATCTCGGCATGCGCGGTCGGATCGCAGGCGGCGATGGGCCGGTTGGCGCCACTGGCCACGACGCGACCCTCGAGCACCAGTACCGCGCCCACCGGCACTTCTCCCTGATCGGCGGCACTGTGCGCCAGCCCGAGCGCGAGGCGCATGTAGTCGATATCGTTGCTCAAACGTCCTGCTCGCGGCGGCTGGTCACTCTGGCAGGGCCTCGATCAACAGATGCCGCGTAAATGCAACTGCCAGCTTGGCCACCGGCCCGGTCACCACGCCCAGATCGCGATCGGCTTCGTAGTCATGCACCCGATAGCGCTGCGGCTGCAGGCCGCGTAGCTCCACCGAGCCCTGGTACTGTTTGGCAAAGAAAGCGTAGTAGAGTTTCCCGCCCTTGCGGATCGCGTGAGTTTCCGGTCGATCAAAGCCAATGTCGTAGAGGGTGCCCAGATACTCCCCCTCGGAGAGGCGCAGCTGCTGGTACTGCTTGACCCAGAAGGCCCATTGCTTTTCACGCTCCGCAGTCAGCAGCAGCTTCGGATCCTTCTTGCCGGGCGCCCCGGGCCAGACAAAATTGCTGCCGACCACGCCACCGACACCCAGCGTGGAGGCGAAGTCGTCACCGCCTTCACTCATTTCCACGTGATCGCCGAAATACGCCACCCCATCTCCGGTCAATGCCTTGAGCGTCTTGCCCTTGAGTCGCACCTGCCAGGAACTCTCCGGATCCGAGGCCACCGTCATGTTCATGTAGGGCAGGTTGAAGAATGAATAGCTGGTACCGCAGGGGCAGATTTCCACCAATGCCGACGGATTTGCCTGGTGTGAAGCGTCCCATACGGCCTTGAAGAATCCGGACAGGCCCTCGACCGCATCGGTCGGCGCGCCATGATGATGAGCAGGATTGTAACAACGCGGGGCGCCATTGAGGTGCTGGCCATCCACCTTGAGCCCGTCGAAGCCCCACTCGCCCAGCGCCTTGCGCGCAAACGCCGCGCCATCGGCACGCACCGGTTCATAGGCCGGGCACATGAAGTATGAATCCCACCAGCTGACCTTGCTGCGCACGCCTCCCTGTTTCAGCAGCAGCTGTTCGGGATGCACTCGTTCGACGCGACTGCCGGGATCTGCCGCCAGCGGTGCCCACCACAGCTGCGCCTTGAGTCCGGCCGCATGAATGCGCTCGACCAGCGCCTTCATGTCGGCATCGCCGTGTGGATACTTGATCGGGTTGGGAGTCCAATCGCCCTCGGCTATCTGCCAGCCGTCATCGAGCGTCACCCAGCCAAAGCCCAGCTTCTTGACAATGGGCAAGGTGGCGATGACCTGCTCGAGCGTGGCATCGCGCCCATATCCCCACGCGCACCACAGCGGCTCGAAGGCACTCGGCGGGGCCACGGGCAATTGCACGCCCTGCCGGACCATGTAGCGCCGATAGTCGCTGAGTGTCTGAAAGTGATCACCACGATGCACGCCGACAAAAGTGCGCAGGGTCTCCAGACTCTGCCCCGGTTCAATCGTGACCCGCTGCGCGAAGTGCACCGACAGCGTCGCCGCCCCAGCCACCGACCTGGCCACCGGGAGCGATACCAGTTTTGGCGCCAGTTCCAGTTGCCCCACGGCAATGCCTGCATCGCGCCGCCACACATCAACGATGGGCGTGCCGCCGCCGTAGTCGGCGGCGTTCATGCCCTGATAATTACCGCGCTCAAACCCGATCGGCAGCGGCAACACCCAGTCGGGACGATTCTCATAGGAGCCGCTCTGATAGGACCAGAACGCCTCCTGTGATGATGACGCATCAGACGCAGGTGCAACGCCTGCCGAGATGGAATACGCGCCGTTGCTCCAGCCACGTACCTGCACGGCCCGGTGGCCGCGGTTCGTGTAGCGCACCTGCACGACAGCCCAGCGCGGGAAGTCATCGTAGAGCGTGACCTGAACGCGCTTCACCATCGCGCCGGCATGGCCGGTCAGCACATGGCGGAGACCCG
>JAYTUZ010000152.1:0-4230 GCA_043744295.1 Gammaproteobacteria bacterium
TTCGCAGGACGGCAGAAACTGGATGGCCTGCTGGCGGCAGGCCTCGGCCGCCGCCGCGCAGCCGTCGATGGTGTCGTGGTCGGTGAGCGCCAGCAATCGCACCTGGCGCTCCACGGCGAGCGCCACCAGCTGCGCCGGCGTCAGCGTGCCATCGGAGCAGTCGCTATGCGTGTGCAGGTCAACGCGCAGTTCCATGCTGGCAACGCCTTAGCGCTGGCTGGCGAGCGCCAGCCAGGCGCGCCGCTCGGGCCGCGGGGTATACAGGCGTTGCAGGTCCAGGCTCATGAACGCCATGATACCTAAGCACATGAACAGCGCCGCACTGACCGAGGCCCAATGGGCCGGTATTGATAACGTCCTGCTCGATCTGGACGGCACGCTGCTCGATCTGGATTTCGATAATCATTTCTGGCAGGTGCTGGTGCCGCAGGTCTGGGGCGGCGCGCACGGGCTGGACGAGCGCGCTGCCCGCGCCGCACTGGAGCCGCGTTTCGCCGCCTGCATGGGCACGCTCGAGTGGTACAGCACGGTCTACTGGAGTCGCGAGCTCGGGCTCGATATTGCTGCGCTCAAGCGCCAGGACGCCGAGCGCATCCGCTGGCTGCCCGGCGCGCAGGGTTTTCTGGTCGCAGCGCGCCGGCGCGGCAAGCGGCTGGTGCTGTTGACCAATGCGCATCCCGAGGCGCTGGCCATCAAGCATGAGCGCACCGGCGTGCTCGATCACTTCGATCGGAGTTTCAGCTCGCATACGCTGGGCGCGCCCAAGGAAGATGCGAATTTCTGGCGTGCCCTGCCAGGAGTGCTGCCCCACGAGCCCGCCCGCTGCCTGTTCGCCGATGACAGCGCCACGGTGCTGCGCGCCGCGCAGGCCGCAGGCATCGGCCTGGTGCGTGCCATTCGTCGCCCGGGAAGTGGGCACGCGGCGCATTCCCACGAGGAGTTTACCGCGGTCGATGCGCTGGCAGACCTGCTGCTGCCAGGGCAGCTTCCAGCCAGCGTATAATTGCGCGTATCGTCAAGCACCTGACCAGCCCAGCGGAGCTCACCATGAAATGCCTGCTCAACCTCGTTGCCGCTCTGGCCGCAGCTGGCGCGATTGCCGCGCCGCCCCAGGACACGCCGGCCGGCGAGCAGCGCTTCCGCGAGCTCTACAAGGAGCTGGTCGAAACGAATACCACTCTTTCGGCCGGCAGCTGCACGCTCGCCGCAGAGCGGATGGCGGCCCGCCTGAAGGCGGCCGGTTTCGCGGATAGCGACCTGCACCTGTTTGCGGCGCCCGAGCACCCGAAGGAAGGCGGGCTGGTCGCGGTCTATGCCGGCCGCGATCCAAAGCTCAAGGCCATCCTGCTGCTCGCGCACATCGATGTCGTGGAAGCCAATCGTGAAGACTGGACCCGCGATCCGTTTACGCTGGTCGAAGAGAACGGCTCGTTCTATGCGCGCGGCGCGAGCGATGACAAGGCCGAAGCCTCCATCTGGGTGGATCTGCTGATCCGCTACCGGGCCGAGAATTACCGGCCGAAGCGCACACTCAAAGTAGCGCTCACCTGCGGTGAGGAGACTTCCGGCGCATTCAATGGCGCCGAGTGGCTCACCCAGAACCGCCGCGAACTCATTGACGCCGCCTTTGCGCTCAATGAGGGCGCTTCAGGTGAACTCGACGCCAGCGGGCAACGCGTCTCGCTCGATGTCGAGGCCGGCGAGAAATTTCCGCAGAACTACCGGCTCGAAGTGACCAATCCGGGCGGGCACAGCTCGCGCCCGGTGAAGAACAATGCGATCTATCGCCTGGCTGCCGCATTGACCCGGGTCAGTGACTATGAGTTTCCGGCGCAGTTCACCGACGCCAATCGCGGCTATTTTACCGGCATGGCGAAGATCCAGGCGGCCAAGGGCGAGACCGAGGTCGCGAACGCCATGCACGCATTCCTGAGCGATGCGAGCGATGCGCCCGCGCTCGCCCTGGTCTCAGCCAAGGACCCGAGCTGGAATGCGACGCTGCGCACCACCTGCGTCGCCACCATGCTCGAGGCCGGCCATGCCACCAATGCCCTGCCGCAACGCGCGCGGGCGAACGTGAACTGCCGCATCTTCCCCGGCGTCAGCCCGGAGACGGTGCGCACCAGGCTCGAAGAGCTGGTGGCAGATCCGGAGGTCAGGGTCACGGCGCTCGAGACCCGCGGCCCGACGGCCTCACCGCCGCCGCTGACGCCGGCGATACTCGCACCGATCGAAAAGCTGGCCGCCGAGTTCTGGCCGGGCGTGCCGGTGCTGCCGATCCTGCAGGCGGGCGCCACTGATGGTGAATTCACCAACGCTGCTGGCATTCCCACCTACGGCGTGGAGCCGGTGTTCGTCGGCCCCGATCTCGGTCACATACACGGGCTGAACGAATACGTCGGTGTGAAATCGCTGCTTGAAGGCCGCGAGTTCCTGCACCGGCTGGTGAAGATCTACGCCGAGCAGTAGATTTGCGGGAGTCAATGCGAAGCCAAGGAGGCTGGTCGTGATCAGATTGGAACGGATGATGGTTGCTGGCCTTGCGGTACTCGCAATGACCGGAGTGCGGGCAGCGGCGCCGCCTGAGCCGACACAGCAGCCTGCCGCCCAGGCCAGTGCGATGGCAATGGGCGATCATCTGCCGACCACGCTGGCCGACTGGGCCAGGGGAGCGCGGCTCTACGGGGGTATCGGCACCTCACACCGCCCGATTGGTACACGTTCGCGCGGCGCACAGCGCTATTTCGATCAGGGCATGCGTTTTCTGTGGGCTTTCAACCATGATGAGTCGACGCGTTCCTTCGCCCGCGCCCTCGAGATCGATCCGTCCTGCGCGATGTGCGCCTGGGGCGTCGCGCTGACGATCGGCCCGAACTACAATCTGCCGATGCTGGCGGAAACGCGGGCGAAAATCGCTTGCGCCGCGACGCTCCGTGCCCAGAGCCTGGCGGGTTCCGCCAGCAAGGTCGAACAGGCCCTGATTGCGGCACTACGCCTGCGCTACCCGAGCGCGCAGCCGCTCGATCCAAGCACTGCGATTCCGGTACTGACGGCCTATGCCGCCGCCATGGGCGATGTCGCCCGGCGCTTCCCGGATGATCTCGACGTGCAGACGTTGTATGCGGAAAGCCTGATGAACGTGCACGCGTGGAAGCTCTGGGGCGCCGACGGCACGCCCACCGCAGGCACCACGGAAATCGTGGCAACGCTCGAGAGCGTACTGGCCCACGACCCGACGCACATGGGCGCCCTGCATTACTACGTCCACGCCGTGGAGGCCTCGCCGCATCCCGAAAAGGCCGTCGCGGCCGCCGAGCGCATTCGTGGCCTCGCGCCCGCGGCCGGCCACCTGGAACACATGCCCGCGCACATTTTCCATCTGGTCGGTCGCTACGAGGAGTCCGCCGAGGCGAATCGCAAGGGTGCCGCAGCCGATATCGCTTACCTCGCGAAGACGACGCCGCCTGATTACTACCCGACCATGTACATCAGTCACAACTATCAGTTCCTGGCCTATTCAACCGCGGCGGAGGGCCGCGAGGCCGAGACCCTCGATGCGGTGCGCCGCTCGCGGGCCAGTGTCTCGGACGCCCTGCTCAAGGACATGCCCGGCGCCGATTGGTACGTCGCGGAGCTGTACACCGCGCAGGTCCGGTTTGGTAAATGGGACGCGCTGCTCGCCGAAGCGCCCCCTGATCCCGGTTTGCCGGCGCTCACCGGCGGGTACCTGTACGCAACCACGGTGGCGCTGGCGGCGAAGAATCAGCCGGCGGCGGCGCGCGAGCGACTCGCGCAACTCGACCAGCTGATCGCGGGTCTGTCGGCTGATGTGCCCGCCGGGATGAATGCGCTGCGCGACGTGCTCGCGGTTGCCAGGCTCGTGGCAGCGGCGCGCATCGGCAGGGCCGAGGGCCGTACTGAAGATACGTTGCGCGATCTCGGCGAGGCGGTCCGGCTCGAGGATGGCCTTGGCTACAACGAACCCGCGGACTGGTTCTTCCCGGTGCGACACCTGCTCGGCGCGGAACTGCTGCGCGCCGCCCGACCATCAGAGGCTGAGCGCGTCTACCGGGATGATCTCCAGCGCCACCCTGGCAATGGCTGGGCGCTGTTTGGCCTCGCGCAGGCGCTGCAGGCCCAGGGGCGCAGCGATGAAGCGCGTGCCACGGAGGCGCAGTTCCGGCAGGCCTGGAGCCACGCCACGATCGCCATCACTGCCTCGGCTTTCTG
>JAYTUZ010000153.1:0-56214 GCA_043744295.1 Gammaproteobacteria bacterium
ATCTGGGGCGAACCGGGCAACAACGCCCAGCACTCTTTCTTCCAGTTATTGCATCAGGGCAGTGCGCGCGCTGCGCTCGATATCCTGCTGCCGGTGAACTCCTCCTGCGGCAGCCAGCAGGCGCAGAATCTCGCCATCGCCAATGCGCTGGCCCAGGCCGAGGCGTTTGCCTTTGGCCAGGACGCCGCGCAGGTTGAGGCGGACCTGCGCCGCCAGAACGTGCCAGCCGCGCGCGTTGCAGAGCTCGTGCCGCACAAGATTCACCACGGCAACCGGCCCTCGACGCTGCTCATGTTCTCGCGCCTCGATCCGGCCACGCTTGGCCGCCTGGTCGCACTCTATGAGCACAAGGTGTTCGTGCAGAGCGTGCTCTGGGGTATCAACGCCTTCGATCAATGGGGCGTGGAGCTGGGGAAGAAACTGTGCGAGAGCATCGTGCCGCTGGTGCAGAACCCGGGGGCGGCGGCGGGGCAGACCAGTTCGTTGATGGGGGCGTTAGGTTTTGTTGTGGCGGAGCGGGATGGCTGAATATGGGCACGGCTTCCTTATTTTTCGCGTCCGGCTACGCGTACCGTCCACTGCCAATATTCAAGCCTACCTGCGAAAGATCGGTTGATGCGCCAATTGGGGGTGCAGCCGGCCACAAGGTAGGGCAATTGAGGGGTCGATCATGCGGGTAGTCGTCATCGGTTCAGAAGGCTTCATCGGCCAGGCCCTGGTGGCCCGCTTGCTGCATGACGCGCCGCTGGGCGAGCAGGGGCTGCCCGCGAGCGTGATCACGCGACTCGACCTGCACAGGGGCCCGGCCAGCAGCACGCCCAGGGTGCGCTGTGTGGAGGGTGAGTTTGGCGATCGAGCGGTGCTGGCGCGCGCCTTTGAGGGTGGCGTCGACTGCGTGTTTCATCTGGCGGGCGTTGCGGACGGCGCGGCCGAGCAGAACTTCGCTCTGGGTCTGCGCGTCAATCTGCAGGCCACCCTCGAGCTGCTGGAGACGCTGCGGCTCGGTGGCCACAAGCCCAGGCTGGTGTTTGCCAGCACGACTGGCGTCTACGGCGCGCCCATGCCCGCCGTCATCGATGAGCAGACCGTGCCCCTGCCGACGCTCAGTTACGGTGCGCACAAATACATGGCTGAGGTGCAGGTGAGCGATTACAGCCGGCGTGGCTTTATCAATGGCTGCTCGGTGCGCATCCCCGCCATCGTGGCGCAGCCACCAAGCGAGGGCGTGCGCGCAAATTTCCAGAGCGATCTGATCCGTGAGCTGGCAGCCGGCAACAGTTTCGTTTGTCCGGTGGCGGCCAACGCGCCAGCGTGGTGGATGAGTCGTCCGTGTGTCGTCGAGAACCTGCTGCGCGCCGCGGCATTGCCGGCCAAAGTGCTCGCGCGGCAGCGCAGTTTTCTGCTGCCCGTGTTGCGCCTGACGATTGCCGAGGTCGTCAAGGGCATGGCCGCCGTGTACGGTTCAGACCTGCCGGGCCGGATCAGCTATCAGCCCGATGCAGCGCTGCAGGCGCAGTGCGCGAATTGCCCACCCCTGCATTGTCCGCAATCGGAGCTGGCGGGTTTTCGGCACGATGGCGACGTCGCGGCGCTGGTGCAGCGCGCGCTCGATCCGCTCTAGCTGCCCAGCCATTCCATCGTCGGGCTGCGCGTTATCGAACCAAAGCGCAGCGCGCGCACCTTGTTGGGTCCTACCACGTAGAGCACACATACGCCGTTGCCCGAGCCGGTGATGTTCAGGGTGCCGATGCCGCGGCCCGTAGCGGGCGCCAGCGCGTAGAAACCGCTGGCTTGGGCGGCCGACAGACTGCCCACTGCCAGGCGCACGGCCGGCAGCAGTGCCATGGGGCCAGGGTATTGCGCGTACTGGGTTCCACTGACGAAAAGACCGGGAACTGTGGCGGAAAACGGCCCCGCTGCCTGCGCTTCGAGCACGCCGGCGCTACCGCTGGACCCGCCAGTCTCCAGCACATAGCCGTTCGACGCGCCGTCGAGATAGCCGACGAAATGACGCGTGGCCGTGCCTGAGACGAAACTGAGTGTGAAGCGCGCGTCGGCGGCTTCAACCGCATAGCTTGCGCCATTGAAGGCCTGAGCGAGTGCGCCACCTTCGTGTTCAGCCCGGTCAACCAGCAGATCGAGGGTGCCAGCGGTGGTGTTCGCATTGGCAAGTCGGCCCAGCTCCAGCACGCCAGGCGGAGTGCCGACACTGGCGCCCCACAAGCTCATGATGGCCGGGGTTGCCAGCGACGTGTTCGCAAACGCACCGCTCTGCCGGGTCATGTAGCCAGCCAGGCGAGGCGCACCGGCCTCATCGGCGCTCACCAGCAGCAGGCGATTGGCGTCGATCACATGCGCGGCATACTTGTAGGTTTGCGTGCCGGAAGTCAGCTGCAGCGTTGCGCGGCCGTTCGCATCGGGGGTGCCAAGGTTGCCGCTGAGGGCGGCGCCGGCCAGCGCCGCAGTGCCGCTGGCGTCGACCCGTCCGGCCGTGACCAGGCCCCCGGCGTCGAGCGTCACCGCGCCAACCACTGCCATGCGCGCGCCGCTGGCTTCCGATCCCAGCGTGCCGAAGGCGTAACTGCCCGCCAGGGCAGGCAGCGCGAAAGCTGCCGGGTCCTGCTGCAGCAGCACGCCGGTGGCTGAATCCTTGTCGCCGCCATTTTCAAGTTGCACGCGACCGCTGTTGAAGCCGGTGGTGATCGCGTAGTCGTAGCTCGGAGAATGCGCCGTGCCGGTGAGTTTGAGCTCGCCATTGTTGGCAGTGCGGGTGCTGCAGGTGCCGGTGACCGATTCGGACACGGTGGCGCTGTTGCTCTTGTAGTCCTGTGTGCCCGTGACGGTGCCGGCGGTAACGATGTTCAGGCTGGCGGCGCCGACGGTGGTCGTGTTGCTGCTAAAGCCGGTCGTGAGCAGGGCGTAGTGGCCATTGAGCAGGCAGGTGGCCGCAGCATTGATGACCAGCACCAGATCAACAGTTGCCACTTTCAAATTCTTGTCGACCACCTTGACCTGAAAGCCGAAAGGGCCCATCGCGGTGGGCGTGCCGCTCAGGGCGATGAAGCTTGCTGTCGTAGTGGTGCCAAGGGTAACGCCTGCGGGGAGTGCGCCGGAATTGAGGGTCCAGGTGAATGGCGCCAGGCCGCCGGAAGCGACAATATTGGCGCCATACGGGCTGTTGAGATTGCCAGGGAACAGGGTCGTGGCCGCAATGACCGGCAGGCCGCTGACAATCAGGGTCGCGGCGCCTGACTTGGTGGTGTCGGCGATCGACGTTGCAGTGATCACCGGGGTGGTCGTGCCGCTGAACCCCACTGGCGCGGTGTAAGTCGTCGCCTTCGTGGTCTGGTTGCTCAGCGCACCGTCACCGCTCAGGGCCCAGGTAACGCCGGCGTTGTTCGTGTCATTGGTGACCGAGGCGGTAATGACCAGGGTAGCGCCGGCTTGCAGCTGCGCGCTGCCGGTTGCCGTGCTCAGCAAGACATTTGTCGTGGTGGAGCCTATCGGATCGGTAATCACCGCCCGGCCGCTGCTGCCGCCGCAGGCCGCCAGCGCCAGAGAGGTGATCGCCAACCAACAGCTCGCCGGCAGGCGCCAGTCAGGCGCGCGTTTCTGAAAGCTCAAATCACATCTCCTGGAGACCGGCGTTACTGGCTATGGGTTGGGTGTTGACCAGCCGCATAGCATAACGACACTGGCGGCCGGATTCAGTTCAACCTGCGGCCCGGCCCAGAGCGCCTTGCCGGCGGCGGCGCGCCATGCTAGCCAGCAGGGCGATACCGGCCAGCCAGGCCAGCGCAGTGTCATCAAAGCCGCCGCCGCCGCCACCGGCCTTGAGCGATACGGAATCGATGGTCTTGCTGGCGCTATCCTGGCGGCCGGCGCCATCCGTGACGGTGAGGGTAACGGTCAACGGGCGCAGGGCGGGGAACACCAGCTTGGCGACCGCGCTGCTGGCGTTGGCGATGCTCACATCCGGATCGGCCCTCCATTGGTAAGCCAGGCTGTAGCCGGTGGCCGCGGCGCTGCTCGTGCCATCGAGCGTGACGGTTTCGCCCAGCGAGGCGCGATCGGTGGATGTGGTCAGGCTCGCAATCGGGAATTGGGCTGCCGCCACGGCCGCCGGGGCATTGAGCATGCCGGCGCCGCAGGTGGCGGTGGTGCATTGGCATTCATCGGCGCTCTGCACATCGGTGTAATGGCCCGTGGCGTCCTGCGCCAGGCTGGCGACGTGGCAGACGCCGCCGGCCGGTGGGGTCGCTGGAACCGGAAAGGGCGTCGCCGAGGCCTGCATGCGGGCGATGAGCTCGCTGACCGTGAGATTGCCATTGGCCTGTGCCATCAGCGCGGCGACCCCGGCGACCATGGGCACCGCGAAACTGGTGCCCAAGGTGCCCTCATTGTCGTAATTGATGCCGCTGCCCTGGGTGAGCAGCGCGTAGGTGTAGAAAGGATTGCCGGGCATCGTCAAGCCATCATTGCTGGTGGTCTCGATCGAATAAAGGCAGGGCAGCGTCCAGGGCCTGTTGCCTACCACGTTGTAACAGTTGCCCGCCGGAGCGGCGATGCTGATCGCCGCCGCCGTGCTGCTGACATTGCTGTAGCCGACTTTGGTGCCCACATGGCGCAGGCCCGCCACCGACAGCGCGCCGACGCAATTGGCCGGGGCGCCGACCGGGCCACCGTCATTGCCCGCGGCCGCCACGATGACGTGACCGTCCTGGGTGATGGCGGTGACGGCATCCTGCTCGGTCTGGGTGCAGGCATTGGTGGCGCCGAGGCTGAGGTTGAGGATATGTGCCGGGTACGCGTTGCTCGCAACCCCGGTAATCGCCGAGTTGGTCAAGCCCGCCGCCCAGTACATCCCGGCGACGATATCCGAGGTGTAGCCGCCGCACTTGCCGATCACGCGCACCGGCAGAATCATCGCGTCCGGTGCGACCCCGGCGATGCCCGCGGCATTGTTGGTCTGCGCCGCCGCGATGCCGGCCACGCGTGTGCCGTGCCAGCTGCTGTCGAGGTGATGATCGCTTACGGTCGGGTCGCCGCAGCTGGCGTCGAAATGCCCGCTCACGGGGTCGAGGTCGGCAACGCTGATCCAGTCGCCCGGATCGCTGGCATCGTTGTCCCAGCCATTGCCATCATTGGCGATCCAGTAGGTATTGGCGGCGTTGCCGGCGAGGCAGTCGACCGTGGAATCGTTGCAGACGAAATCGCGCCCGGGATAGAGCTTGTTCAGCAGATCGGGGTGCGTGCCGTCGACGCCGGTGTCGAGCACGGCAATCACGAAACCCAGGCCGGTGACCGGGCTGTTGGCCGGACCCGTGGGGTTTTTCCAGGCGGTGGTGGCGCCGATGGCGGAGAGCGTCGTGGTGTTGGTGGCGGGGTCCAGGGCGGGGTCCTTCAGATACCACTGGCCCTGCCAGATGCCCGCGGCATCGCTACCCGAACTGAAACGCGGATCGCTCGGCGGGCTGGCCGGGAACGCCAGGATATAGCGCTTGGCGTCGGGCTCGGCGTATTGCACGGCCGGATCGTTGCGCAGGCGATCGAGTGTCCGGCGCAGGGCCTCGCCGCGCACGGGGGTCGCCAGACGCACGACATCGAGGCGATCATGAATGGCGTGCAGAGCGCTGAGTTTCACGCCGCTTATGCGGCTCAAGGAGGCAGCGCGTTCCACCGGGCTGTCGATGTGCATCGTCATGACGCCGGTCTCGCGCCACTTGACGATGACCCGATCGGTGGGTAATTGCGCGGCCTGGGCGAGCGCCGCAAAGAGCCAGGCACACAGCAACGCGAGGCTGCGCCTGGGGAAACGGCCGGACAGGTTGTAGCGCATGGTCTTCAAGTGGTGCACGTTAGCCTGTTCTTTCGAACGCCGGCAAGCCGCTAACGGCGAATAGAGCCGATGAGCCCCTAAACGGCCGCTTGCAGTGCGCGCCGGCCCCTGTATCGGGGTGCTTGCACGATTTACGCAACATGACGCTTCGGTCCGGAAGGCGTGCAATCGCGCTCACCCCACCCGCACCACAGGAGAGCCGAAATCATGAGGACACCGAGGCAGCAGTCCGGTCAGGGCATGACCGAATACATCATCATCGTGGCGCTGATCGCGGTTGCAGCCATTGGCGTGTATACGGCCTTTGGCAAGACCGTCCGCGGGCAGATGGCCGTTACGGCACAGGCGCTCGCCGGCAAGAGCACCAGCACGGCGCGCAGCGTGACCACGCAGGGCGGCACCGAGGCCCAGGGGCAGGCGCAACGCGCCATACAGCTCGATAACTATGATCAGGCGCGCTGAGCCAGGCCTGGCCGCCGGCAGGCGCTGCCGCCAGCAGGCGGGACAGGCACTGGCCTTCCTGTTGATGGTGATGGCAGCACTGCTCGGTGGCCTGCTGTTCGTGTTCGATTCCGGTCAGGTGGTGGCGGCCAAAGTGCGCCTGCTCGGTGCGGCCGATGCGGCCGCTTACAGCGCCGCGGTCTGGCAGGCACGTTCGCTCAATTTTCAGAGCTATATGAATCGCGCCATGGTCGCCAACGAAGTGGCCATCGCCCAGCTGGTGTCGCTGCAATCCTGGTCGGCCTACATGGGCCAGATGCTGCAGAAAACGGCCACGGTGGGCAGTGTCGTACCACCGCTGGCAGCGCCGCTGCAAGGCCTGGCGCGTGGCTGGAACACGGTTGATCAGGGTCTGCAGCGCGCGCTACCGCTGCTCGAGGCCGCCGCCAGCCGCTGGAATGGCGCTGTGCTCGCCAACGCCGAGATGGTGGCGGCAGCTCAAACCGTGATGGCCGCCGACGATCTCGCGCGGCGCGTAGCGGTGATCAATGTGCCTGCCGCACAGGCGGGTGCGGCCACGAGGGCGTTTGGTGCGCTCAATGCGGCGCGGTGGGCCAGGCAGAGCACGAGCTACCGGCGCCGTGGCGAGGAGCGAGCGCGCCTCAAACAGGTGGTCATGGAGTCGCGCGATGGGTTCAGCCGCGCACGCGGCTGGAATCTGGGCATTCCCCTGTTGGCGCTGCGCAAACGCGGCGGCACCGATCTGATCGGCTATGAGGGCTGGCGGGGCATGGACACTCTGTCGCTGCGCGTACCGGTGCTGTTTGGCAGCCCTGAGCGACCATTGGCCTGGGGCGCCAATGAAAACCGCCATGCAGCGCTGGCCGGCCGCGGTGAACACGGCGGGAGCTACCGGGACAATCCGCGCACCGCCAGGCGCGCGGCGCAAGCTGTGCGTTCGGCGCGAGGCTATGGCGGGCTGCCGGCCTTCCGCGATCTGTCCGCAGCGGCATTGCGGGCCAACAGCGAGCTGCGCTATGAATTTGAGCTGCGCCAGCCGGGTGCCACGATTCAGACCAGCAGCGTGGCCCTGGCCAGGCCCGCGACTGTCGTGCCTGGCGAGCAGGAAAAGCCCTTCGTGCCGGCCTATGCCGACGACTACAGCTATGCGCTGTCCGCGGCTCGCGTGTTCTTCTTGCGACCTGAGCACCGCGCGGACGGTGCGCGTGAGCTGCCCAGCCTGTTCAACCCCTATTGGCAGGCGCGGCTGGCTCCCATCACCCGCCAGCAGCGGCTGGTCGCCGCCACAGCGCGTCGCGGCGATGCCGATCCCTACACGGTGTTGCCATGAAATGCGCAGGGCAGGCGATGATCGAATTTGCAGTCGCTGCGGCCACGCTCTCAGTGCTGCTGCTGGGCATGCCCGTGATTGCACGCTATCACGTGCTGCAACTGGCGAGCATCGAGGCTGCACGCGAACTGGCGTTCATGAGCAGTTGGCGGCTCCCTGGGACGCAGGCAGCAGGGCTGCGCGCGCGCTTGTTCCCGAACGAGGCCGGCCATGATCAGGCCAGCGCGGGCGAGATGAACGTGCAGGTCCTGGAAGCCAGCCCACCGGGCATGGCAGCCCAGGCCGGCAGCGTCATGCTGGCGCCATTCCTGCCGCTGCAGCATCTGGGCAGCGGCTTTGATCTGCACAACGCCGGCCTGCATAGCGCGCAACTGGATGTTGCGATCGTGCTGCCCGCTTCAACGCCAGCGCCCTTTGCTGACATACCCATGGCGTTTCATGAGCGCTATACGCTGCTCGGCGATGGCTGGAGCAGTGCCGGTCCCGGCCAGGTTGCCACGCGCACGGGTGGTCTGGTCCTGGCACGGGCAGTGCAAGCCGCGCAGCCGCTCATCACGCTGGGCAAGGCCGCGCTGTCGCTCATCGAACCGGCTTTCAATCATTTCTGTCCGGGCCTCGTCAATCCTGAAATCGTACCGACCGATCGGGTGGTTCCGGCCGCTGGAACAGAATCGCCGACCCTGTGGCGGGCCAGATGCTAGCTCGCGCCGCATCGGCTTTCGCCCTGTTGGTCGCTGCGCGCTCATTGGCGGCCCCGGCGCCGGCCAGTCTGCCTGCGGAATTGATCGTGCAGGCTCGTGCGCAGGCACTGAATGTAAACGGTCTGCTGTGCGACACCTATGCGTTGCGCTCATATCGCGCACCGGTCGAGCTCGACAGCCTGATCAGTGCCAGGTGGCGGGGTGCCAGCGAGTCGTTGCCCGTTGTGCGACAGCGAGCCGGCGAGTGGCTGGTTATCTCCCGGCGCCTGGGTGAGCGCGTGCAAACGGTGCAGTTGCGCGTCACCGCTGCCGGTGGCAGCGAGGGTTACCTCTCCGAGCTCAACCTCAGTCGACTGCCCGTTGATCGGGTACGCCCGGCATTGGCGCTGCCGCCGGCAGTGAGTGTTCAGAGCTTCGTGCAGAGTCGTGACGCAGATGCCATCGCCACCCAATTTACGGCATCGTCAAGCCTGTCTGCAACGACGCTGCTGCGCACGCTCGCGCAGCTTGCCGCGCGCCAGCACTGGTCGGTCGTGTCAATGAGCGCTGGCCTCAGCCTGCAACGCGGCGACTTCTCTCTGGACCTGCTGGTTGCTCGCGCGTCATCCGGTAGCAGCCTGGTGATCAATCAACGCGAAATCAAGGCGCTGCATTGATGCGCGGCGCATGGGCTCAATCCGGGCAAGCCACGAGTGAGTACCTGATTGGTCTGAGCTGCGTCGTGCTGGTGCTGTTCGTGCCCCTGTTCGATGGCAGATCGGTGGCCGGGGCGCTCGCAAACGCACTGCGCGATGGCTTTGCCACCTTCAGTTTCCTGTTGTCGCTGTGCTGAAGAAATCACCTGGAGTAGTCAAAGATGCCGTGGACGACATGGATGAAAAATCGTCAGGTGCGCCTGAGTGCCGCCGCACTATTGCTGGGCGCCGTGTCGTTCTGGCTTGCGCATCGGTATTTGCGGGCTCAGGAGCAGGCCGCACAGCAGCGCGTCACTGCGCAATATCAGACGCGCGAGGTGGTGGTGGTCGCCACCGATGTCGCGGCGGGCGCCGCACTTGACCCGGCCATGCTGGCGAAGCGGGCGATCCCGGAGCGCTTTCTCGCCAGCGACGCCTTGACGCCTGAAGTGCTGGGCAATGTCGAGGGCAGGCGCCTGCTCCGGCCCCTCAGGCGCGGTGAAGTGCTGACTGTATCGGCCTTGGAATCTGCGGCCAGTCCGGTGCTCTCCTCACTCATCGAGCCGGGCCTGCGCGCCATCACGATTCCGGTCGACGAGAGTGGCGCGGCGGCAGGACTGCTGGCACCGGGCGATCTGGTCGATCTGTTGCTGGTAACGCGTGATGTCGAGTCGGCGGCCGGCTCTGCTGCCGTGCGGCCACTCCTGCAGGCCGTCAGAGTCGTCGCCACCGGCAAGCAGACTCGCCGGATGCGCGGTTCCCCGGGCGCCGACGAGCTCGACAGCGCCTACGCCACGCTTACTCTGCATGTGCGCCCGGAAGAAGCCGAGTGCATATTGCTGGCGCAGCGCATCGGCGAGCTCGCCGTCGTGCTGCGCACCGCGACCGATACGGCGGCGGGCGTCATGACCTCCCTGGAAAGCGACGTACTGCTGGGAGGGCCGCCACACCGGGCAGCGCGCACGAGCTCACGAGCGCTTGAAATCGAGTACATCATCGGTGGCGCGGGCGCCGCCGCCATGGCGCCGCATCGGGCGGCAGTGCGACGCCAACGCCTGGGAGAACAACCATGAAGTCGCTGGTTCCGGTGTGCGCGAGGTGGCGCGCCATAATCAGTTCAGCATCAGGGTGTTTCGCCGTGGCAGCGCTGCTCCCATTCCTCGGCAGCGCGCACAGCAGCGCCGCCGAGCCGCGCGCTCAGGCCGCGACCAGCGCGCAGCGCATCGAATTGTACGTGGGCGACACAACCTTGCTCGATGCGCGGGCGAAGCGCATCGCCGTGGGGAACGGCCGGGTGCTGTCAGTCACCGAGGTTGATGGCAGGCAGCTGTTGCTGCTCGGCGAGTCGGCAGGCGTTTCCGCCATGGAGGTGTGGACACGCGATGGCGGTTATCGCCGCTTCATGGTCACAGTGCTCGAATACAGCGGCGAAGCGCTGCTCACCCAGGTGCAGCGGCTGCTGCAGGGCACGCACCAGGTCAGCGCGCGCCTGGCCGGCGATCGCGTGGTGCTCGAGGGGCAACGCGTGAGTGCGCTCGATCGCGAGCGCGCCGGGGCGGTGGTCAAGGCCTATCCGGCGCGGGTCTTCGATTTCATCGACAAGGTCGGCTGGGATGCCATGATTCACATGCAGGTGAGCATCCTGGAGGTGCGGCGCTCCGCCACCGATGCACTGGGTATCCGCTGGGACAATCTGCTGCAGGGACCAGTCGCGACAATCAACAGCGCCGCGAGTGGCGCGCGTCGCGGTCGCATTGAGTGGAACGGAACCCTCAACTCCACCATCGACCTGCTGCGCCAGCGCGGCGATGCGCGTGTCGTGGCCGAGCCCACCTTGAGCTGCCGGAGCGGCGGTGAAGCGCATTTTGTCGCGGGTGGTGAACTGCCAGTCCCGGTGCTCAATGGCCAGGGCACACCCGATGTGCAGTACCGCGAGTATGGCGTGATTCTCGACGTCAAGCCTGCGGCGGACGACGCCGGCAACATCTACGCGCGCATCGAAACCGAGGTCAGCGACATCGATCGCAGTGTGCAGGTCATGGGTGTGCCGGGCATTCTCAAACGGCACTCCAATACCGAGGTCAATGTGCGCGCTGGCGAGACCATTGTCATCGCAGGCCTGCTCAGTCAATCAGGCAGTCACGACCAGCACGGATTGCCAGGCCTGGGCGCAATCCCGATGCTCTCGGGCCTGTTTCAGTCGCACACCCACCAGCGCCAGGAATCCGAACTCGTGGTCTTCATCACACCGCGCATCGTGACGGCACGGCCGGCGCCGACGGACGGTGTCGATCCGGGGCTGCAACAGCTGGAGCGTGCCGAGCGCGCACGTCATTCCGGGAACTAGGGGCATGGTCAGTCCGACTCCTGAGCCCCATCGCTACGGGCAGTTCGCGCGCCAGGTACAGGAGGAACTGCTCGCGCAGCTTGACCTGCGGCGTACCGATGTGGCGCGTCTGGCCGATGCGCCGCTGCGTGCCATGGTCGGGCGCCTCGCGCAGGGCATCGTTGCGCGTCTTGAGTTGCCACCTGGGTTCGACACCGATCGCTTGATCCGCATGGTGCTCGACGAAGCCCTCGGCCTGGGGCCACTCGAGCCGCTGCTCGCAGACGCTTCGATTTCTGAAATCATGATCAACGGCGCCGAGGCCGTATTCGTCGAGCGGGGCGGCAGACTGGAGACCGTCGAGGCAACCTTCAGCAGCGACAAGACCCTGCGCGGCGCCATTGAAAGAATGGTGGGCGCGGCGGGCCGGCGCGTCGATGAGGCCTCCCCCATGGTCGACGCTCGGCTGCGCGATGGTTCGCGCGTCAATGTCATCCTGCCACCGCTGGCACTGCATGGCCCGGTGGTGACGATCCGCAAGTTTTCACAGAGCCGGCTCGACATGGCTAGCCTGGTGGCCTGCGGCGCGCTCAGTGAGACGATGGCGCGGTTCCTGCGCGTGGCGGTGCAGTCGCGTCTGAACATCATCGTCAGCGGTGGTACCGGTTCCGGAAAGACCACCCTGCTCAATGCCATTGCGGCCCATATTCCCGGGTCTGAGCGTGTCATTACCATTGAGGACGCCGCCGAGCTCGCTCTGCACCACGCGCATGTGGTGGCGCTCGAGGCGCGGCCACGCAATGCCGAAGGGCAGGGCGAGGTCACGATTCGCGATCTGGTGCGCAATGCGCTGCGGATGCGGCCCGATCGCATCATCGTCGGTGAGTGCCGCGGCGGCGAAACGCTCGACATGCTGCAGGCCATGAACACCGGCCATGAGGGCTCGCTGACCACGGCGCATGCCAACTCGCCGCGCGACCTGCTGTCACGACTGGAGATCATGGCCCTGATGGCCGGGATCGAACTGCCGCTGCCGGCGATTCGTGCACAGATCGCCGGCGCCATCGACCTGATTGTGCACCAGACCCGGCACGCTTCCGGCACGCGGCGCGTGAGCAGCATCGTCGAGGTCACGGGACTCGACAGCGGTGTCGTGCAGACGCAGGAGCTGTATCGCTTCGATCAGTACGCCAGCAGCACCGGCAGCATGGGTGGCGCATTTCGCAGCTCTGGACAGCTGCCGGCCTGCTTCGAAAGATTGCGCATGGCGGGGTCGTTGGCAGACACCGATAGTCTGTTCCAGATCAACGCCGCCGCTGCTGCCGCGGACGACAGGCTTTGATCTCGGGCGCGGCAATTGCGCTGTGCATGGCGCTGTCGGCTGGCATGCTCGTTCCAGGCGTGTCGCGCGCGCTGCAAGTCTGGGCCGGCAGCCTGCGCCGGTCGCGCGAGCGCACCCTCGACGCGCAATTCTCTGACGCCTTTGTGTTTCTTGATCCAGGTCGCTTTGCGGTCGCGTTGGCGTTGCTGGTTGTATTCAGCTCGGGACTGATCACAGTCCTCTCCGGCAGCGGGTTGCTGGGCTGCGCCGCCGGCCTGATCGCGCTCGGTCTGCCGACAGTCGTCGCCCGAAAGTTGCAGCGAAGGCGACGCGTGAGGGTGCTGGCGCAGCTTCCCGACGCGCTCGATCTGCTGGCATCCACACTCCGATCCGGGCTCGGGCTGGCACCGGGCCTGGTGCATCTCGCCGAACATCAGCCGCCGCCGTTGGCCCAGGAGCTGCTGCTGGTCGTGCGCCGACAGCGCCTCGGTCGCTCGCTGGATGAAGCATTGGCGGTCATGCATGGGCGCATCGGTGGTTCGGAGTTGGCGTTGCTGACCACGGCCGTAGCCGTGGCACGTGTGGTAGGCGGAAATCTCTCAGAGGTGCTGGGGCGGCTCGCGCAGACCCTGCGTGACAAGCAGGCCATTGAACGCAAGATCGCCGCGCTCACTTCCCAGGCGCGTCTGCAGGCTCGCATTGCCGGACTGCTGCCACTGGCGTTGTTGCTGGTGATGTGCCGACTCGAGCCGCGGGCGATGCACCTGATGGTCAGCACTGCGCAGGGTTGGGCAGCTCTGACGGTGCTGGCGGTGCTGGAAGTGGCCGGAGCGCTGTGGCTGCGTCGTCAGGCTCATATTGATGTGTAGGGAGTATCCATGTCATCAGCAATCAGTCTCGGCCTCGCGGGTACAGTGGCGTTGCTGTACCTGTTGATACAGGTGGCACTGCAGTCCCGTTCAGCTCAGGCACGCAGGCAGGTGCAGGCGGCTACACAGGTGTACGCGCCGGTGCCGCCAGTCCTGAATGCACCACGACTGCTGCGATGGCTGGGCTTGCCCATACACATGCTGGCGGATTTTATCACGCCGCATGTGAGCGAGCCGCTGCGCCTGGCTGTGAGCCGGCGACTGGCCCACGCCGACCTGGATACTGCGGTCACGCCCGGCGAATGGTTGGCCCTGGGCCCGGTGCTGGTGGCTATCGCGACGGGCATGGCCTGCCTGTCAGCCGTGCTGATTCACGGCGACGCGACGCTGATCGCCGCGGTTGCCGGAGTGGCGGCAGCCCTGGCGCCATGGCTGTGGCTCGGCGAGCGAATCAGGCGTTTGCGCTTTGCCGTGCTGCGGGAGCTGCCGGGGTGCCTCGATACACTCACCTTGGCGCTCGAGGCCGGCTGTGCCTTCGGTGCAGCGCTGCAGCTGACCCTGGAGCGTGCCACCGACACTCCTTTGCGTCGCGCCCTGCAACGCTGTCAGCAGGAGATGCGCGCCGGTCGTGGACGCCGTGAATCCCTCGAGCGCTTCGATCAGCGGCTGGCGATTCCAGCGATCAGTGCAACCGTGGCCGCTATCGTGCAGGCCGAGGTGACAGGTGTCAGCCTGGCTCCGGTGATGCGCGCGCAGGCACTGCGCGGTACGCAGGAGCGCTTCGCGCGCGCGGAAAAACTCGCCCTGGAGGCGCCGGTCAAGATGCTGGCGCCGCTGGTGCTGTGTATTTTCCCCTGTACCTTCATCGTGGTGGGCTTTCCTATCGCCGCCACGCTGTTTTGGGGCGCCTGAGCGCGGCGGATCAGTGGCCACAAGGTTCCAGCTCATCGTGAATGGCAGCGCACAGCCGGTGCACGTGCACTGCTGCGATACGTTTCTCACGCGCCTGCGCGGCATGTTCGGGTTCGGTTACCAACATCACCTCGACGCGTGGTGTTTTCATCGCTGTCGGGCCGTGCACACGTTCCTGCCGGCGCGACCTGTCGACGTCGTATTTTGCAATGCGCGCGGCGAGGTGCTGCGCGTCTGTACGCCGCTGCCGGCGCGCCGCTGGGCCTGCTGTCGAGGCGCAGACTGCGTCTGGGAGTTCTTCGCGGGCGAATCCGCTCGTTGGCAGCTGCGACCCGGGCAGCGCCTGAGTTGCCGGGTATTGCCATGAGCCTGGCGGTTCCAGGCCGTCGCACAGGTGGCGCCACGCTGATCGAGTTCACCCTGGTGCTGCTGCTGGGCGTATTACCGCTGGTACTGGCAATTCTGCAGATCGCTGCGCTGCTGGTGGCGCGCAATACCGTGAATCTTGCGACCTTTCTCGCGGCACGGCAGGGCGCCGTGGCGCACGCGGCTGACGATGCCATGCGCCGCGAACTGGCCCGGGGTCTGTTGCCCCTGTACGTCCCCGCGGCACGCGGCGGGCGTTCGCCACCGGCGCTGGTGGCGCGCTCCTATGCCTCCGCGCTGCGCGATGTATTCGTTCTGGATGCGCTGCGCATTGAAACGCCCACCCGGGCGCAGGCATCACGCCTGGTGCAGGTGCGCGCGGGCGTGCGGGTCATTCCCAATGACGCCCTGGAATATCGTGGCAGGCTGGTGCAGGAGGCGAACGTACTGAGCATCGTGGTCATGCATTGCCAGCCCCTGGTCGTGCCCTTCATCGGGCCGGCGTTGGCAGCGATGCTGACGGCATTCGATGCTCAAGTTGACCACCAGCGCTGCTACGCGCTGGGTCGCGTACCGCTACGGGCGCACGCCAGCGTCGTCATGCAGAGCGACGTCCATATCGCCATGCTCCCCGACTGAGAGGCTGCTTCACTTCTGTACTGATTCGGTAGCCGGCAAGGCGCTGCCCGACTATGATTTGTTTCATGGCAACGCCGCTGATTACCGTCCCGCGTGTCTATTGCACGGTGGCGCTGACGCTGGCCGCTTTGCTGGCCGGTTGTACGCGTGAGCCGGGGGCGCCGGCGGTCGGCACAATCGAGCGTCACCGATTTGAGGTGTCGGCGACGGCCGCTGAGCAGATCATCGCGCTGCCGGTGCAGGAAGGCCAGGCCGTGCGTGCCGGCGAACTGTTGGCGCAGCTGGACGGGCGTGCGCTGGCTGCTACCCGCGCCAGCGCGGCGGCGCAGGTGGCGCAGTGGCGGCAGCGGCTGGAGGAGCTCAGGCACGGTGCCCGCCGCGAGGAGATTGCGCAGCTCGAGGCACAGCTCGCCGCAGCGGATGCGCGGCGCGATCAGGCGGAGAAAGACTACGCTCGCGCCATACAGCTGCTGGCGCGCGGCCTGATCGCCCAGGCGCAGGTGGATCAGCAATTGCAGTTGCGCGATTCCAGCGCAGCGAGCATGCGCTCGGCGCAGTCGGCGCTCGACCTGCTGCGCGCCGGCACGCGCAGCGAGCAGTTGGCGCAGGCTGCCTCCGTCTTGCGCTCGGCCGAGGAGCAGCTGCGCCAGCAGGATGTGCTGCTCGATCGACTCAGCCTGCGCGCGGCGGTAGACGGGGTGATTGAAGCATTGCCCTATCGCCTGGGCGAAAGGCCGCAGGCCGGAGCGCCAGTGGTCATCATGTTGGCCAGCGGCATGCCCTATGCGCGGGTCTACATCCCGGAGCCGCAGCGTGCCGCGCTGCGCCCCGGGCAGAACCTGCAGGTGCACGTCGATGGGTTTGCCAAGGCCTTCGCCGGACAACTGCGTTACATCGCCGGTGAGGCCAGCTTCACGCCGTACTTTTCGCTCACGCAGCGCGATCGCAGCCGACTGGCGTATCTGGCGGAAATAGACCTGCCCGAGGCGGCGGCGCGCGATCTGCCGGTGGGCGTCCCGGTCGAGGTGCCCTTGGGCACCGCGCCGTGAGCGCGCCTGAGCTGGCCATCGAGGCACAGGGGCTCACGCGGCGTTTCGGCCATGTCGTGGCCGTCGACGACATTGCCTTAAGCATTCCGCGCGGCCGCATCTACGGCTTTCTGGGCCCTAACGGCTCGGGAAAATCGACCACCATTCGCATGCTGTGCGGGTTGATCAAACCCAGCAGTGGCACCATCCGGGTGCTGGGACTGGAGATGCCGCGGCAGGCCGAAGCGTTGCGGCGGCGCGTCGGCTACATGACGCAGCGTTTCTCGCTGTGGGAAGACCTGAGCGCGCGCGAAAACCTGGCGTTCATGGCCAGCATCTATACGCTCGAGAAGCGCCACGCGGCGCGGCGCATCGCCGCAGCGATTGCCGAGTATCGATTGCAGGAGTTTCTGGATCGACCCGCCGGTACCCTCAGCGGTGGCCAGAGGCAGCGGCTGGCGCTGGCGGCGGCCACCCTGCATGAGCCGCAATTACTGCTGCTCGATGAGCCGACCAGTGCGGTCGATCCGCAAAGCCGGCGCGACTTCTGGGAGAGCCTGTTCGCGCTGACGAGCGGTGGCACGACCATACTGGTGTCGACACACTACATGGATGAAGCCGAGCGCTGTCATGGGCTGGCGATTCTGCATCTGGGCCACATCGTGGCCAGCGGTACGCCCATTCAGTTGATGAATGAGCTGCCGCTGCAGGTGGTGGAAATCGAGGCGCCCGATCCCACTGCGGTGCGCGCGGCGTTGCGCGGGCTCGCGAGCTTGCGTTCCCTGGCGCAGCTGGGGTTGCGCCTGCATGCGTTGCTGGACCCACAGGATGGCCAGGCGGGCGCAGCTGCGGGTGGTCCGGTCGACGGCGTTGCACAGGTGCGTGCGCTGCTCGCGCAGGCCGGCATCGTCGCCACAGTGAGCAAGGCGGCGGCCAGTCTCGAAGATGTATTCGTCGGCGCCACGCTGTCCGCCGGCTCGACGCCACACTGAATGCGCTTTCCGGGGCTGCGAAGGACGCGGGCGATTGCCGTCAAGGAACTGCGGCAGATGTCGCGCGATCGGCTGACGCTCGGCATGATAGTGGGTATTCCACTGATGCAGATGATCATCTTCGGGTTTGGCATCAACAACGATGTGCGCCATGTGCGCAGCGGAGTGGTGGATCTGGCCGGCACGCAGGGCTCGCGCGCCCTGATCGCCGATATCGGCGCCAGCCAGGTGATCGACTTTGTGGCGCGGCCGCGGGGCGTGGAGGCGCTGCGCGCCCTGATCGCCAGCGGCCAGATCCAGGTCGGGCTGTACATTCCGCCCGACTTCGAACGTCGGCGCATCGATGCCACGCGCCCGGTGGCCCAGGTCATCATCGATGGCACGCACCCGGGCGTCGAGCCAGCGGTGCGGGCGATCGCCAGTGCGCCGCTGGCCGCTCGCAGCGGCCTGCAACGGCGCGCCAGGCCGACAATCGAGGTGCTGACCGAATTCAATCCCGAGCGGCGCACCGCCGTGCAGGTGGTGCCGGCGCTGATCGGCGTGATATTGAACATGACCATGGTGATTTTTACCGCCATTGCGCTGGTGCGCGAGCGCGAGCGCGGTAATCTGGAACTGCTGATCATGACGCCGGTCCGATCGGCCGAACTCATGATCGGCAAGCTCCTGCCGTACGTGGCGGTGGGGCTGATCCAGACCACCATCGTATTGCTGACCGCGGTGCTGCTGTTTGATGTGCCGGTGAACGGCAGCGTGTGGCAGTTGTACCTGGGCGCAGCGCTGTTCATCGCCGCCACGTTGGCCCTGGGTCTGGTCATTTCCACCCTGGCCACCACCCAGTTCCAGGCCATGCAGCTCGGCTTCTTCACTATGCTGCCTTCCATTCTGCTGTCGGGCTTTGCCTTTCCTTTCGAGGGCAGCCCGAGGATCGTGCAGTATTTCGCCCAGGTGCTGCCGTTGACACACTTCGTGGAGATCCTGCGCGGTGTCATCGTGCGGGGCGCCACGCTGGCCAGTCTCTGGCAGCCGTTGGCGAAGTTATCGGTGTTCCTGGTGCTGGCGGTGGCGCTGGCGGCGACCCGGTTTCACAAGCGACTCGACTAAGCGCTGGATACCGGGTTTGCCGCCTTGCGGGAAGGGCAGGCGGCCAGTAGAGTGCTGGCGTTTTTGCAGCCAGTAGTGCCTTGCCGATGAGCTCCCCTGACCCTGACTCATGGGTCGTCCATAAATTTGGTGGTTCCAGTGTCGCGGACGCAGCCTGCTTCGCCCGCGTGGCCGCCATTGTCGAAGCGCAACCGGGTCGCCGGCAGGCGCTGGTGCTGTCCGCCTGCAAGGGCGTGACCGACGCGCTGCTGCAGCTGGTGAACTCGGCCGAGCGGCAGGAGGAAAGCTGGCGTGCCACGCTCCAGGCGTTGCGCGAGCGCCATGCAACCATCGCCACGGCGCTGCTGCCGGCCGCGGTAGTGCAGGAGTACCTGACTGAATTTGACCGCGACGTGGCCGATCTGGAAAGTGTGCTGCGCACCACCCAGGTCATGCGTACCGGCGGCCAGCACGTGCGCGATAGGGTCTCCGGGTACGGCGAGATCTGGTCGACGCGCCTGTTCTGGCGCTATCTGCAGCAGCGCGGCCAGCGGCGTGCCATTCACTGGGTCGATGCGCGCGCCTGCGTGGTCGCGGTCTGGGGCCCGCTGGGCCCGGGCATCCAGTGGCCGGTGTCGACCGAGCGCCTGCAAAAGCTGCTGCCGCCCGATGCGGCCACGCTGGTCGTTACCGGCTATATCGCCAGCGATGCGGCCGGAATCCAGACCACGCTCGGCCGCAATGGCAGTGATTTTTCCGCCTCGATTTTTGGCGCCCTGCTGTCGGCCGCGGAGATTCACATCTGGACCGACGTCAATGGCGTGCTCTCGGCCGACCCGCGCCGCGTGCCCGACGCGCGGGTGATCAGCGCGCTCTCCTACAACGAGGCGATGGAGCTGGCCTATTTCGGCGCCAAGGTGATTCATCCGCAGACCATGGCGCCGGCCGTGGGGCGCGATATTCCGATCTGGATCCGCAATACCTTTGCGCCGCAGAAGCCCGGCACGCTGATCTGTGCACATCCGCACTCCGACCAGCCGGTCAAGGGCATCACCAGCATCGACGAGGTGGCGCTGGTGAACATAGAAGGCGCCGGCATGATTGGCGTACCCGGTACCGCCCATCGTCTGTTCGGCGCACTGCGCGAAGAAGACATCTCGGTGATCCTGATCTCGCAGGGCAGTTCCGAGCACTCCATCTGTTGCGCCATTCCGGCCGAGCAGGCGGCGCGCGCCACGCGCGTGCTGGAACGGGCGTTCACACGCGAGCTGGCAGATGGGCAGATCCAGAGCGTCGAGGTCACCGGTGAGCTGGCGATACTCGCAGTGGTTGGCGATGGCATGGCCGGCATGCCGGGCGTCGCCGGCAAAGTGTTCAGCGCGCTCGGCACCGCCAACGTGAACGTGCGCGCCATTGCCCAGGGCGCTTCAGAGCGCAACATCTCGGTGGTGGTCGATGGCCGGGACACGACCCGCGCGCTGCGCGCCGTGCATGCGGGCTTTTATCTCTCGCCGCATACGCTCTCGATCGGTGTCATCGGGCCAGGCTCGGTCGGCCAGGTGCTGCTCGATCAGCTGGCCAGCCAGCGCGCGCGGCTGGCGCATGAATTCAATGTCGACCTGCGCGTGCGCGGCATCATGAGTTCCAGGCGCATGACGCTGCCGCCGGCCGGCATTGATCTTGATCGCTGGCGCGAGCAGCTGCTGCAGACCAGTGAACCGGCCGACTACGAGCGCTTTCTCGCGCATGTCAAACTCGATTATCTGCCGCACACGGTCATCATCGATTGCACTGCCAACGAATCGGTGGCGCGCCGCTATCACGACTGGCTGGCGGCCGGCGTCCATGTCATCACGCCGAACAAGAAAGCCAACAGCGGCGAGCTGGGTTTTTATCGCAGCCTGCAGGCGGCGCGGCGCGCCAGCGGCGCGCACTATCTCTACGAAGCCACGGTCGGCGCCGGTCTGCCGGTGATTCAGACGCTGCGCGACCTGCGTGAAACCGGCGATGAGATCAGCTGCATTGAGGGTATCTTTTCCGGGACGCTGGCCTATCTGTTCAATGTTTACGATGGCAGCACGCCGTTCTCGGCCATCGTACGCGACGCCAAGCAACGCGGTTACACCGAGCCTGATCCACGCGATGATCTGTCCGGCACCGATGTGGTGCGCAAACTCATTATTCTCGGTCGCGAGATGGGCCTCGCACTCGAGATGAGCGACGTGCGCGTGGAAAGCCTGGTGCCAGCGGGTCTCGAGAGCGGTGGCAGCGAGGCCTTCATGGAACAGCTGCCACGTTACGATGCCGCGATGCGCCAGCGATTCGAAGCGGCCAAGGCGCGCGGACGCGTGTTGCGCTATGTTGGGCGCGTTACTTCCGCGGGCGAGGCTACCGTCGGTCTCATGGAACTCGAATTGCGCCATGCCTTCGCCAACATCGCCCTGACCGACAATGTCGTGCGATATACCACATCACGTTACTGCGATAACCCACTGATTGTGCAGGGTCCTGGGGCTGGGCCGGCTGTCACGGCGGGCGGCGTGTTCGCTGACCTGCTGCGCCTTGCCACGTTCCTGGGAGCGCGGCTGTGAACAGCCCGCGCACTGTGGCGAGCGCCTTCGCACCGGCCTCGGTCGGCAATGTGGCGATCGGCTTCGACATACTCGGTTTTTCCGTCGGCGCCATCGGCGATCGTGCCACGGTACGACGCAGCGACGAACCAGGCGTGCGCATCAAGGCGATTCGCGGCGTAGTGGCTGATCTGCCGATGGAAGCGGCGAAGAACACGGCCGGGCGCGCCTTGCAGGCGATGCGCGAAGCGCTGGCCTTGCCCTTTGGCCTGGAGCTCGAGCTCGACAAGGGCATTCCTCTGGCCTCGGGCCTGGGCGGCTCGGCAGCCTCGGCGGTCGCGGCCGTGGTGGCGGCCAACGCGCTGCTGGTCACGCCCTGCAGCAAGCTCGAGCTACTCAAGTTCGCCATGCAGGGCGAAGCCGTCGCCAGCGGTTCGATGCACGTCGATAACATCGCGCCATCCCTGTATGGCGGCCTGGTGCTCACCGTGGGCATCGATCAGCCGCGCGTCAAGCAGATTCCCGTGCCCGCGTCCGTACGCGCCGTGGTGGTGCATCCGCATATGTTTCTCTCGACCCGCCAGGCGCGCGCCATACTCAAGGGCAGCGTTGCCATGAAGGACTTTGTCTGGCAGACCGCCAATCTGGCCGGCTTCATTTCCGGTTGCTATACGGACGATATCGACATGCTGCGCGAATCGTTTGAAGACGTGGTCATCGAGCCGCAACGCGCGGCGCTGATCCCCGGCTTTGGCGAAGTGCGCCGCGCCGCCGTTTCAGCCGGTGCGCTGGGTTGTTCGATCTCGGGCGCCGGGCCGACGCTCTTCGCGTGGTGCCTGGCGAGCCATGCGCTCGCAGTCCGCGAGGCCATGGTGGCCGAGTTTTCGCATCACGGCCTGGCGAGCGATCACTGGACCACGCCGATCGATTCGCTCGGTGCGCGGGTACTCGATTGATGCAGTTTGTCAGCACGCGCGGGACCGAGCGGGTGCCGCTGAGCACCGCCATTACCCAGGGTCTGGCCGCCGACGGCGGCTTGTTCGTGCCGACTGCCTGGCCGGCCACGCCGGCGCTGGCGCTGACCGGCACGGAACCGCTTGCCACGGTGGCCGAGAGATTTCTCACGCCGTTTGCCGACGGCGATCGACTGGCGGGGGAGCTGTCCGCCGTCTGTGCCGAAGCCTTCAATTTCCCGGCGCCGCTGCTGCCCTTGCCGGAAGTGTCGAGGCTCTCGGTGCTCGAACTGTTCCACGGACCCACTGCGGCCTTCAAGGATTTTGGCGCGCGCTTCCTGGCCGCCACGCTCACGCGCCTGCGGGTCGGAGCGGCGCGGCCGCTGCGCATGCTGGTGGCGACCTCGGGTGACACCGGCGGTGCGGTGGCCGCAGCCTTCCATCGGCGCGCTGGCATCCAGGTCACGGTGCTGTTTCCCAAGGGGCTGGTGTCGCCCACACAGCAGCAGCAGTTGACCTGCTGGGGCGAGAACGTACAGAGCTTTGCCGTGCGCGGTTGCTTCGATGATTGTCAGCTGCTGGTGAAGCAGGCGTTTCTCGACCCCGGGCTGCGCGCCGGGTTTGACCTGTCGTCGGCCAACAGCATCAACCTCGGCCGCCTGCTGCCGCAGGCTGTGTACTATGTGGCCACGAGCCTGGCGATCCAGCGGCAGACCGGCAAGCCCGCCTCGTTTGTCATTCCGAGTGGCAACCTGGGCAACTCGACCGCCTGTGTGTGGGCGCGGCGGCTGGGCGCGCCGATCGATGAAATCGTGCTGGCGCACAATGCCAACCGCACCGTGCCCGATTACCTGACGGCGGGTGTACTGCGGCTGCGCGCCAGCGTGCCGACGATCGCTTCCGCCATGGATGTGGGCAGTCCCAGCAATCTGGAACGCCTGACTGCGCTCTATCCTGACGCCACCGCACTGGGCGCTGCGGTGAGCGCCGTCTCGGTCGACGACAATGCCATCCGTGCCCGCATTCGTGCCGACTACGATCGCTACGGGGCGATCTGGTGCCCACATACCGCAACCGCCGCTGAGGCCTGGGCACAACTGCCGGCCGCGCGGCGCGAGCGCGGCCCCTGGGTCCTGGTGGGCACGGCGCACCCGGCCAAGTTTCGCGAGATCGTTGAACCGCTGATCGGCCGCCCGGTGCCGGTGCCGGTGAATCTGGCGCGCCTGTTCGAACGCCCCTCGCAGTTTTCCGAACTTGACGCCACGCTAGCGGCATTGCGCGCGCGTCTGCAGGAGGCGGCATGATCAGTCTGCCGCAACTGGATACACAGACGCTGTTGAGCATAGGCGCGGCGGCGGCGCTGATCCTCGCGCTGTTGTTCTTCTGGGGCTGGTACCGGCGCCGGCGAGCGCGCGCCCTGCAGTTGGCGGCTGTGGTCGGCAGCGCGTTTGAGTACCAGCGCGACATTCTGGTGCCGGATGGTCAGGGCGGCTGGGTGCACATCGATTTTCTGCTGCTCACCGCGCGCGGCTGCGTGGTCATCGATCTGCGCAACGTCGCCGGCAATATCTTTGGCGGCGACCAGATGAACGACTGGACCGTCATGCACCGCGCACATCGCTACACCTTCGTGAACCCGCAGACCGGCTTGTATGATCGCCTCGCCGCAGTGCGGGCGCTGGTCAGCGAACTGCCGGTCGATGGCCGGGTGATCTTCACGCCGCGCGGGCAGTTTCCCAAGGGCCTGCCGCGCTATACGCTGATGCTGGGCTCCCTGGTTTCGGAATTTCCACGCGTCGACTCGCAGTCAGCCGAGCAATTGTCGGCGCAATGGCGCGAGGACTGGCAGCGGCTGAGCGCCGCCTGCAAGCCCAGCAGCCTGGTGGAACCGAAACGGGCGATCTAGTCCGATTGTCACCTATGAAAACCGTGAAATTTACCCGGATGAAGGATGGCGACCGGGACGACTACGCCTTTCTCAGGAGCCATGAAGTCGAGTATGAAGCCGGCACCGGCGAACGATTGCTGGTAGCCCTGGCCGGCCTCGATAGCTCACTCAGCGGTTACCAGGTCACGCGGCTCGCTCATTCATTGCAGGCCGCCACGCGAGCCTGGGCTTACGGGGCCGATGTCGATTGGGTGGTGGCCGCGCTGCTGCATGATATCGGCGACATATATGCCCCCTGCAACCACGGTGAGTATGCCGCGGCGATCATTCGCCCCTATGTGCGCGAGCAATGCACCTGGGTTGTGAAGACGCATGGCGCTTTTCAGATGCTCTACTACGCCGGGCATGTTGGCGGCGATCCGAACGCGCGCGAAGCGTTTCGGGGCAATCCCTATTTTGATGACTGCGCCGAATTCTGCGAGCAGTGGGACCAGAACAGTTTTGATCCCGACTACGCAGCCAAGCCACTGGAGTTCTTCGCACCCATGGTGAGGGAGGTCTTTGCGCGGCCCGCCTTTGACCCCGCTGTGATCAGGCCGGGGGTGAGGGTGCCGCTATCCGGCGGCGCGCGCCCTTGAGCATCTGCACGGCCGCATACAGCACCACGATCAGCACCAGCCATCGCAGCCAGATGATCGGCAGCGACTTGACGACAAAGGCGGCCACCAGCACCCCGGGAATGCCTCCGAGCGCCAGCCCCAGGGCTGCCGTGAAGTTGTAGCGACCGGTGCGGATGAAACGCGCGCCGCCGACTGGCATGAGCAGGCCGCATGATCCCATCATGATCGGGAAGGCCGCCAGCGGGCTCATGCCCAGCAGGCTGACCAGGATCAGGCAGGGCGCATACAAGCCGACTCCCAGCATCATGAGTGCGCCGAGCACGGCGTTGACAGCCGCGGCGAAGATCAGGCGCGACCCGGTAAGCCCCAGCGCCACGCCGCCGCCGGGCATCCAGCCCAGGTTGGCGGCCAGGAACAACAGCGCGGCACATAGCAGAGCCACGCCCATGCCAAGCTGAATCGCCCGGCGCGATAGCCGCGCCACCAGGCCCACGCCCAGCCAGGCACCGAGAACCGCCGCGGCAATCATGCTGGTGAGCGTCGTCAGGTCCACGCTCACGGTGGCAATGAATATCAATGCCTGCGTCATGGTGGGCAGGGCCTGGCCGCTGTTCAGGGTGCCGGGAATTTCCTCGTCCGGCATGCGCGCACGCAGCTTGAACCAGGCGGTGGTGGGCGCAAACGAGCCGATCCCGAGGGTGTCGAAGAAATTGGTAATGAAGCCGACCAGCAGGTCGCTCAGGCGCGGCCGGCGCTGAGTTCCGGCGATCGCTCGCCTGCGCTCCAGCATCCACCAGCGAAAGATGTAGGCCGCGGCAATCGCTGCCAGCAGTGAGACCAGCGCGAGAGCACCATGATTGGGCACGGGTGGGTTACTCCAGGTCCGGATAAGGGCCGACGCCGCCGTCGGCGATGAAGCGATCGATCCGCGCCGCGAGTACCGGCAACGGCACCGAGCCGAGTTCGAGCACGGTGTCGTGAAAGGCGCTCAGCTTGAAGCGTGCGCCGAGGGCTTTTTCGGCCTGCGCACGGGCCTTGAGGATGGCGTCTTCACCCAGGTAATAGGAAAGCGCCTGTGCCGGCCAGGCGATGTAACGATCGACCTCGGTCTGGATCTCGTGCTCGGCCAGCGCCGTGTAGTCGCGCATGTAGTTGATCGCCCGATCGCGGCTCCAACCCTGTGAATGAATGCCGGTGTCGACCACCAGGCGTGCGGCGCGCCAGATCTGATAGTTCAACATGCCGAAACGATCGTAAGGAGTGGCATACATGCCCATTTCCACGCCCAGCAGTTCGCAGTACAGCGCCCAGCCCTCGCCGTAGGCAGAAAGATAGGTGTGCTGGCGAAACTCAGGTTGATCCTTGTGTTCCAGCGCCAGCGACATCTGGAAGGCATGGCCTGGCGCAGATTCATGCAGGGTGAGGGCTGTGAGATTGTATATCGGGCGGCTCGGCAGATCGTAGGTGTTGACCAGGTATTCACCCGGACCGCCGCGGCCACCGGTATAGAAAGGCGCGAGATCTTCCGGCACCGGGTTTATTGCGAAGCGTGCGCGCGGCAGCATGCCGAAGAACTGTGCGGCCTTGCCGTCGAAGCGCTTGGCGATGAATGAAGCCCGCATCAGCAGCTCCGCGCCGCTCTTTGCCTGGAATTGCGGGTCGGTCTTGAGGAAGCGCAGAAACACCGGAAACTCGTTGGTGAATCCGCTTTCCTTCATGACCTCGAGCATCTGCTTGTGCAGGCGCGCGACTTCCTGTTCGCCAAACGCGTGAATTGCCGCGGGCTCGCGCGCCAGGGTGACAAATTCGCTGATCTTGGCGCGGTAAAAAGCCTGGCCGTCGGGCAGGTCGTAGGCCGCCAGCGTCGTACGCGTCGAAGGCAGGTATTCCTCGCGCATGAACTTCAGCAGCTCACGGTAGGCCGGTTGCACCGTGCCCTCAATGGTGGCGAGCGCCTCGGCACGCAGGCTGGCCTGATCACTTGCCGCGATGCCGGGCATGTCCTTGAACGGCGTGTAGAACAGGTTCGCCGCGGGCGTCGCCCCGGTAACGGCGGTGATGGAAGCATCGCGGCCGCTGAGCGTGACCCGCGGTGGCGTAAATCCGCGTCGCGCGCCGGCGCGCATCTGTGCCATCTGCTCGCGGAAGTAGCGTGGGATGTCCTGCATCTGTGCGATCCAGTTGCGGTAGTCCTGCACGCTGCGGTACGGCCGCCGCGCCGTGTAGCTGAACTCGGTCCAGAAAGTGGTGTCCGCATTCACGGGCATCTCGAACTCGCGAAACGCCTGGTTGCTGATCAAGGCTTCGATCTGCGGACGATAGACGTCGTAGTTGAGTTGTTCAGCTGGCGAGAGCTCGGCGCGCTGGATGCCGTCCAGGCGTTGCAGCACGTCCTGCCAGTACTTCAGGCGCTCGGCCTGTGCTGCCGGATCCACCCTGGGCAGGTGATTCTCGACAGGTTTCTGCGTGTCCTCCGGATCGGGCAGCTGTTCCTGCCGCCACCGCCACTCGCTGCTGTAGATAAATTGCAGTCGGGCGTCGGCCTGGTTTGCTGCTGCTGCAGCCCCGAGCGGCGCACAGCTGAGCGCAGCCAGTGCAATCCAGGGCAGGCGGAAGTTGCTGGGCATGACAGGTCCTTCTATTCGCGAGAACAAGCTCAAACCGCTGGCGAGCCAAAGCGGCGCAGGTCAAAGGCCTGCAACGGCAGCCTTGGCGGCCGTGCGGCCACGAGGTCCGCGAGCAGATCGCCGGTAACCGGCGCCATGGTGAGTCCGATATGCTGATGGCCCACGGCATAGAACAGTTTAGCCGCTCCCGGCGCGCGGCCGATGCCGGGCAGATAATCCGGCAGCACGGGGCGCGACCCGACCCAGCTTGGGCCGGTTTCCTCGCAGGCATATCCAAGCGCGCGCACTTTGCGCCGCAGGCATGCTGGCTTGCTGGCATCGGCGGGCGCGTCCTCGGCCGCGAACTCCATATAACTCGAGGCCCTCAGGCGGCCTGCCATGGGGGTGACCAGCAGGTGCTCGTTGGTATGCAGGACGGGGGCATCGATGTATGGCGCACACCCTGGGATCTCGATGTGGTAACCGCGTACCGACTGCAACGGCGCATGCAATCCAAACGGCGCGAGCAAGGCCTGTGAACCCATGCCGGCGCAGACCACGACCGCATCGACCAGGCGCGGCCCGGTCGCTTCATGAATTTCAATTTTCTCGCCGCGGGGTTGCAGCGCCCGCACCTCCGTGCGCAGCACCTGCGCGCCACGCTCGGCCGCCGCGCTCACGAAGGCCTGTACCGCGGCCAGTGGATCGGTCACGTGCGCCGAATCCTCGAACCACAGCCCGGCCGCCACGCGTGCGCCGGAGGCACTCCGTAGGGCGGACAGCTGCTGCGCAGATACCGGTTCGGTCCTGATTCCCAACCGCGCCATGGCCGCCGCCTGCCGGCGCATCGCCGCCGGGCTCTGCTCGCCGAGTCCGATCTCGTAGTGCCCGTGGCGACACAGCAGCTCAGGCCGGTTGATGGCCTGCAGCCAGTTCGCCCAGGCCTGCGACGCGGGCAGCACCAGCGGCGCCAGCTCCCGGGTGTGCTGCGCACGCCGGAATGCCGCAATCGAGAAACGCCCGATCCAGGGCAGCATGCGCAACACCTGCCGCGGCGGCAGGTCGAGCGGTCCGCCAAAGCGCACCAGTTCGCGCCAGAAGCCGAACAGCAGCGACGGCGAGGGCAGGGGTTGTACCAGTTCGGCGGCGATATGACCCACGTTGCCGTAGCTCGCGCCCGCCACGCCGGGCTCGGCCCGATCGATCAGCAGCACCCGCCGACCCTCGCGTGCCAGTGCGAGGGCCACGGCCGCACCGACGATCCCGGCGCCGATGACGGCGATGCTGTCTTGCTGGTTCACGCCCATAACGTATACCATAACGTATACGATATACGATCTTGCAATCAAGGCCAGCAGACAGGTGTCTTATGCCGCATTCCATGCCCTGTACCTGGTCGGGGGTTTTCCCGGCCGCCACTACCCAGTTTGACGCCGCGCTCGCCGTCGATCTGCCGGCTACGCAACGCGTGCAGGCCGCGCTGCTTGATGACGGTGTGCACGGCCTGGTGCTGATGGGTACCGTAGGTGAGGGCAATTCACTGCGCGCCGAAGAGAAGCGCCGGGTGCTGGCGGCGGCGGTCGAGGTAAGTTCAGGCAAGCTGCCGGTGATCGCTGGTGTCTCGGAGTTCACCACCGCCGCCGCCGTGGAGTTCGTGCGCGATGCCGAGCGACTCGGCGCGGACGGGTTCATGCTGCTGCCGGCCATGGTCTATGTGCCTACTCCCGCGGAACTCGAACACCATTTCAGGACGGTAGCGGCCGCGACTGGCCTGCCGATCATGCTTTACAACAACCCACCCTCCTACCGCGTCAATATTGATCTGCCGACGCTAAGCCGCCTGGCGGAGGTGCCCAATATCGTGGCGATCAAGGAGTCGGCCCCCGATACCCGTCGTTTCACGGATATCTTCAATGCCGTCGGCGAGCGCTTCGTGCTGTTCGCAGGACTCGACGATGTGGCATTCGAAGGTCTGACTCTGGGCGCCCGGGGTTGGGTATCGGGCTTGACCAACGCATTTCCGGCCGAGTCACTGATGCTGTACGAAGCCCTGAGCAAGGGCGATCTGCAGCGTGCCCGCCAGATCTACCGCTGGTTCATGCCGCTGCTGCACCTGGATGCCGAGCATGATCTGGTGCAGTCCATCAAACTCGCGGAACAGGTCATGGGTCGGGGCTCGGAGCGGGTGCGGCCACCGCGACTGGTGCTCAGCGGCGAGCGGCGCGCTGCTGTCATCGCCATGATTGAAGCGGCCCGCGATTCCAGACCGCGTTGATGCACGCAATTCGGATCATTGATTCGCATACCGCCGGTGAGCCCACCCGCCTGGTGCTCGAGGGTGGCCCCGAGCTGGGCGAGGGGCCGCTCGCGGAGCGGGTCGCACGCTTTCGCAGTGAATTCGACGCCTACCGCTCAGCGATCGTGAACGAACCGCGCGGCTCGGATCCGCTGGTGGGCGCACTGCTGGTCAAGCCCCATCACCCCGGCTGTCAGCTCGGGGTCATCTTTTTCAATAATGTGGGGTATCTCGGCATGTGCGGGCACGGGACCATCGGCCTGATCGCCTCGCTGTATCACAGCGGTGCGCTCGCACCGGGCCAGATCAACATCGACACTCCGGTCGGCCCGATCGAAGCCCGGTTGGCTGCCAACGGCAACATCAGCGTGGCCAACGTGGTGAGTTATCGAAGCGCACACCGCCAGTCCGTGGAGGTGGCTGGCATCGGCACTGTCGTGGGTGATGTCGCCTGGGGTGGCAACTGGTTTTTTCTGGTGTCTGAACACTCCCAGATCATCGATCTGGCGCATGTGGAAGCGCTGACCCGGTATTCGTGGCGTCTGCGCGAGGCGGTGAATGCCCAGGGGTTTCCGTTGGTGGACCACGTGGAATTGTTTTCGCCCGCGCAGCAGCCGGGCGCGCACAGCCGCAACTTTGTGCTCTGTCCTGGCAAAGCCTACGATCGCTCGCCCTGTGGCACCGGAACCAGCGCCAAGCTGGCCTGCCTGGCGGCCGATGGCAAGCTGGCGGAGGGCGATCACTGGGTGCAGGAGAGTGTGATCGGCAGCAGCCTCATAGCAAGCTACCGCTGGCGGGATCGCGCCAGGGGAGAAATCATTCCGAGCATTACCGGCACCGCCTATGTGACCGGCGAAGCCACGCTACGCCTCGATCCGCGCGATCCGTTCTGCTGGGGCATACGCGCTTGAGCGAGCCGCTGGTCCGATCGATGACCAGTCAGTTGATCGAGCGGTTGCGCGAACGCATCCTCGCCGGTGCCTACGCGCCCGGCGCCGCGCTCCGCCAGGATATCCTGGCGGGTGAATTTGGCACCAGCAAGATTCCGGTGCGCGAGGCGCTGGTACGCCTGCAATCCGAGGGGCTGGTGAGCATTTTTCCCAACCGCGGCTTTCAGGTGCGGCCGCTGGCCACCAGCGAACTGGATGAAATCTTCAGCCTGCGATTGCTCATGGAGCCCAGCGCGGCGGCCATGGGGGCGAAGCTTGCCAGCGTGGCCGATCAGCGTGCCGCCAGCGAGACCCTGGAGCGCCTGAACGCCGCCATGGCGGCCGATGGGTCCTTTGCCTCCGGGCAGCTCAACCGCGCATTTCACCTGCAGCTGCTGGTGCCGCGACTGCAACCCATCGCCGCGGAAATTCTGGGTCGACTGCATGCCCTGGCGCAGCGCTACGTGCAGATTCACCTGCAGCCCGCAGGACGGGTCAAGCGCGCCGCGCGTGAGCATGCCGCACTATTAAAGGCGTGGCATGCCCGCAAGCCGGCCCGCGTGCGCGAACTGCTGCACGCACACATAGCCTCGACGCGCGACGATGTGGCGCGTGCCGTCGGCCGGTCACCGGCCAGGCGCCGCGCCGGCATCAACGGCGGACAGCGAGGCCTCAGCCGAGCGCGACAGCCGCCGGGGAAGTGAGCGGCGGCAGCTCGAAGAGTGTGCGCGCCGCGGCGCTGGTGTGTGCGGCACATTCTTCGATACTCTCATTGCGCCAACGGGCGACCGTCGCGGCGATATGTGGCAGAAAGCGCGGTTCGTTGCGCCGCAACGTGGGCTTGGGCCTGAGATCGCGCGGCAGCAACCACGGGCCGTCGGTCTCGAGCAACAGTCGTCCGCGCGGAATCCGGCTGACCAGTTGCTGCAGATGCCGGCCACGCCGCTCATCGCAGATCCAGCCGGTGATGCCGATGTGCAGGCCGAGCTCCAGGTAGGATTCGAGCTCCTGCAGCCCGCCGGTAAAGCAGTGGGCCACACCCCGCAGGGGCTGCGCCGTTGAGCGCAGTGCGGCCAGGAAATCGTGGTGGGCATCGCGCTGATGCAGGAACAGCGGCTTGCCGCATTCCAGCGCCAGCCCCAGTTGCAGGGTGAAGGCTTGGCGCTGCGCAGCGTGGGGCGCGTAGTTGCGAAAATAATCGAGACCACATTCTCCGGCGGCCACGATGCCCGGTTGCAGCAACAAGGCGCGCAGCTGCGGCAGTTGTGCGGCAGTCAGCTCCGCGGCGTGATGCGGGTGCACGCCGGCCGTGGCGAACAAGCGCTGCGGGTGGGCGCGCGCCAGTTCGAGTGCTGCAGCGCTAACCTCCAGGGTCGAGCCGGTGACAATCAGCTGTGCTACGCTGGCAGCCTGGGCGCTCTGCACCACGGTTTCGCGATCATCCGCAAAACTGTCGTGGGTGAGATTGATGCCAATGTCGATCAGTTCCATGGGCGCGAGAGTTTACACGCCGACCCGCGCCGCGCCCCTGATATCATGGTCGTATGAGTACCGTGGCCTTGCGGCAATTGCCCCTGTTTGACCGCCCCGGCGAGCCCGGTAGCCTGCGGGTCCGGCACAGTGCCCGGGCGCGACGACTCTCGATCAGGGTGTTTCGCGATGGGGCCGTGGAAGTCGTTGCGCCGCCCAGCATGCGCCCGGCGCTGATCGCCGACTTCGTGGCGCGCCAGCGTGACTGGATTGCCAGGCAGCAGCTGCGGGTGACGCCCTTTGACAGCCAGTTTCCGCCACAGTCAATCGTGCTGCGCGCGAGTGCCGAAACCTGGGTTTGTGAGCCCTTGGTCGAACGTGGCGCGTTGCTCGAGCGGTTGGCGGCACGCGCCCACGAACTGTTCGCTCCGCAGATGCGCGAGCTGGCGGCGCTCATGGGCGTGAGCTTCAGGCATCTGCAGATCCGACACCAGCGCACCCGCTGGGGGAGCTGTTCGGCGCGCGGCACGATCAGTCTCAATTGCTGCCTGCTTTTTCAGCGACCCGAAGTGGTGCGCTATCTGCTGGTGCATGAGCTGACGCATCTCATCCATATGAATCACAGTGCCAGGTTCTGGGCCGCGGTCGCGCGCTTCGAGCCCAATTGGCGCGAACTCGATCGTGAGTTATGCCGGGGATGGAGCCAGGTACCCGGTTGGTTAGTCACACGGAGCACTTAATTGAACCCGCAACCCCCAATCGATGACCATGCCGGTAGCGTCGACCTGAGCGACGAGCCGGTGCACTGGGATCTGGGCACCTCGCAGTCGTACGGCGAGTATCTGCATCTCGATCTGCTGCTCCAGGCGCAGCAACCGCTGACCGCCGAACACAGCGAAATGCTGTTCATCATCGCGCACCAGGTCTCGGAGTTGTGGATGCGGCTCATGCGCCACGAGCTCACTGCCGTCATGGGCTGCGTGCGCCGCGATGAGCTGGATCCCTCGTTCAAGATGCTGGCGCGCGTGGCGCGCGTCCAGACCCAGTTGCTCGCCGTGTGGGAAGTGCTCTCCACCATGACGCCGTTTGACTATACGGCGTTTCGCAATGCGCTGGGCCGCTCCTCCGGGTTCCAGTCCTACCAATACCGGTTGATCGAGTTCCTGCTCGGTAACAAGACCGCCGAACTGATCGAAGTGCACAAGCGCGAGCCGAAGATCTATGAGCTGCTGACCCGGACCCTGCAGGCACCGAGTCTGTACGACGAAGTGCTGCGCCTGCTGTCACGGCGCGGCTATGAGGTGCCGCAGGAGCTGCTGGTGCGCGACTTCACCCAGCCTTACAGCGCCAGCAAGCCGGTGACCGCGGCCTGGCTCAGCGTCTATCACAACGCCGAGAAGGACTGGGACCTGTACGAACTGGCCGAGCGCCTGGTCGATCTCGACCATCACTTCCAGCTATGGCGATTTCATCACATGAAAACGGTGGAGCGCATCATCGGCTATAAGGCAGGCACGGGCGGTACCGCGGGCGTCTCGTATCTCGCCAAGGCGCTGCGCCTCAGGCTGTTCCCGGAGCTGTGGGAGATGCGGACCTCGATGTAGTGCTGCGCTGCCGCCGCCACAGGCGCCAGCCGAGCAGCAGCGCCAGCAGGGCGACGTAGATCAGCGGTTCACGGATGTCTTTCTTGACCTGCCACCAGTAATGCCATACGCCGAGAATCGCGATGACATAGATCAGGCGATGCAGGCTCTGCCAGCGGCGCTTGAGGCGGCGCATCATCGCATTGGTCGAGGTGACCGCCAGCGGCACCAGCAGTACCAGCGCCGCAAAGCCGATGGTGATGTAAGGACGCTTCACCAGGTCCTTGGCGATCGCCGCCGAACTGAAGCCCTGGAACGGGCCGATGTAGGTCAGAAAATGCAGCAGCGCATAGCTGAAGGCGAATACGCCGAGCATGCGCCGCAGCCTGAGCAGGTGGGCATTGCCGGTGAGCTGGCGCAGCGGCGTGACGCAGAGGGTGATGAGCAGCAGATTGAGCGCCGAATGCGCCAGGATGCCCAGCACCTTGCGCACCGGATCGGCGCCGAGCGAGGGCACCGGCAGTCCCAGCACGCCACCGACCGCCCACGCCAGCGGTACCAGGCAGGCCAGGAACAACAACGGCTTGTATACCAGGCGGTAGCGCCGCTCGACCGGATTGGTCGTGGCCATCAGAAATTGCGGCGCAGGTCCATGCCTTGATAGAGGCTGGCGACCTGGTCGGCGTAGCCGTTGAACATCAGCGTCTCACGTCGTCCGGCCAGGAAGCCATCGCCGATGTGGCGCTCGGTGGCCTGCGTCCAGCGTGGGTGATCGACCTTTGGATTCACGTTGGCATAAAACCCATACTCACCAGGAGCCGACAGCGCCCAGGTGTTGGCCGGCTGCTTTTCGCTGAAGCGGATCTTGACGATCGATTTCGCGCTCTTGAAGCCGTATTTCCAGGGCAGGTGCACCCGCAGCGGTGCGCCATTCTGGTTGGGCAGCTCACGGCCATACACACCGACCACCATGAGCGCGAGCGGGTGCATGGCCTCGTCGATGCGCAGCGCCTCGACGTAGGGCCAATCGAGTACCGCGCGGCGCTGACCAGGCATCTGCTTCGGATCGAGCAGGGTGGTGAATTCAACGAACTTGGCGCGCGAGCTGGGTTTGAAGCGCGCCAGCAGGTCAGCGAGTGGAAAGCCCACCCAGGGAATGACCATCGACCAGGCTTCAACACAACGATGCCGATAGATGCGCTCTTCAAGCGAGTGCGGCTTGAGTATGTCTTCAATCGTAAAGGTGCCGGTGACGGCGGCTTCCCCGGCGATCGTCACGCTCCACGGTCTGGTGCGCAGTGTCGAAGCGTTGGCGGCCGGATCACCCTTGTCGAGGCCGAATTCGTAGAAATTGTTGTAGCCGGCAATTTCCTCGAAAGTGTTGGTCTTTTCGGTCACCGAGTAACGCGGGTTACGCGTGTACTTGAGCGCGGCTGCGGGGGTGGTCGCGGCCGGTGCGCGTCCCGGCAACAGGCTGCCGGCTGCCAGCCCCAGGGCAGCGGTCAGCACATCGCGGCGCATATGAAAGAAGCGCTCCGCGGTAATCTCGGAGGGTCGGATGCCGGGCAACTCGAGTCGGGACATGGATTTCACCTGTGGCGGCTCCGAATTGGGGACTGCATCGCCGCTGCTTCTATATCGTCGCTGGCGGCGCCAAGGTTACAGTGCAAACTCACACTCGGACCGTGCTGGTCGTCGAACCATGCCGCGACCAGCGCACGGCGCGTACGTTGGGCAGATTCACCAGTGCTGCGGGTGAGCCGTTGACGTAGGTGCCCGCGTCGACCAGCTGCAGGTGCCCGAGATCGGCCGGGCTGTTGCCGTAGGCGCAGCTGCGCGTGGGCCGGTGGGTCTGCAGCAGCGCCTGCAGGCAACGCACCTTTTCTTCGCCACGACGATTGGCGGAGCGCAGCGCGCCATGCAGGCGGCCGTCCGCGTGCCAACGCAGCTGTGTGCAGATGACTTCATCGAAGCCCAATGCTGCGGCTATAGCCGGCACATACAGATCCGGACTGGCCGAGAGCAGCACCAGGCGCGCACCGGCGCTTCGTTGTGCGCTGATCTGCTCGAGTGCCTCGGCAAAGACACCGCCGCGCAGCAGCCTGGCAATAAAAATCTGGTTCCAGCGTTCCAGTTCGCTGCGCGTCAAGCCGCCCAGGGTCAGACGGATGACGGCGCTCTTGAGCTCGCCGCGATCAGGCTTCACGGCTACAAATTTCAGCAGCGGCAGCAGGCACAGCGGCAGCCGCCAGAGTCGCAGCGGATGTCTCCCGAGGTAGCCCAGCAGGTAACCGATGAGCGTATCGCTGCGCGTGATGGTCCCGTCCAGATCAAAGACGGCCAGCGTCGTCACTGCGTCCTCGGGCGTTGGCGCGGAGGGCACGGGCGGCGCGGGCACTCAGGCCGCCTTGCCGGCACCTGCCAGTTGTCGCAGCACGTAGTGCAGGATGCCGCCGTGCTGGAAATAGTCGCGCTCTTTGGGCGTGTCGATACGCACCCGCACGTCGAAACGAATGGCAGCGCCCTCATCGGGAGTCGCCACCACCGTGACGCTCCTGGCGCTGCCACCGGATAGCCCCTGGATCTCAAAGCGTTCGCGGCCGCTGAGTCCCAGGCTGCGCGCGCTCTGGCCGTCCTGGAACTGCAACGGCAGCACGCCCATGCCGATCAGGTTGGAACGATGGATGCGCTCGAAACTCTCGGCGATCACGGCGCGCACCCCCAGCAGCATGGTGCCCTTGGCTGCCCAGTCGCGTGACGAGCCGGTGCCGTATTCCTTGCCGGCCAGAATGATCAACGGTGTCTTTTCCTTCTGGTAGCGCATGGCGGCGTCGAAAATGCTGAGCTGTTCGCCGCTGGGCACGTGCACGGTGACGCCGCCTTCGGTGCCGGGCAGCAACAGGTTCTTCAGGCGGATGTTGGCAAAGGTGCCACGCATCATCACTTCATGGTTGCCGCGCCGGGCGCCGTACTGATTGAAATCGACCGGCTGCACTCCCTGCGCCATCAGATAGTTGGCCGCCGGGCTGCCTTTGGCGATATTGCCAGCCGGAGAGATGTGATCGGTGGTCACCGAATCGCCGAGCAGGGCCAGCGCCCGTGCGCCGCGTATCTCACCGACCGCCGCCGGCTCCATGCTCATGCCATCGAAATAGGGCGGGTTCTTGACGTAAGTGGAGTGCTGGTCCCAGGCGTAGATCTTGCCCGCCGGCACCTTGATTGCCTGCCAGCGTTCATCGCCTTCGAACACGCTCGCATAACCGCGACGGAACATTTCCGAACTGATGTTCTGGTGCACGCAGTCGGCAATCTCCTTACTGGAAGGCCAGATGTCCTTGAGATATACCGCATGCCCGGCGCCATCGGTGCCGAGCGCTTCGTTGTTCAGATCAATATCGAGCGTGCCGGCGAGCGCGTAAGCCACCACCAGGGGCGGCGAGGCCAGGAAGTTCATCTTCACTTCCGGATGCACGCGGCCGTCAAAATTGCGATTGCCTGAGAGCACCGAGCAGCCGATGACGTTGCCGGCCTTGACCCCGGCCGAGATCTCCGGCTTCAGGGGACCGGAATTGCCGATGCACGTGGTGCAGCCAAATCCCACGACATCGAAACCGATGCCTGCCAACTCAGTGAGCAGGCCGGCACTGCTCAGGTAATCGGACACCACGCGCGAGCCGGGCGCCAGGCTGGTTTTCACCCAGGGCCTGGAATTCAAGCCACGCCGGCGTGCGTTGCGCGCCACCAGCCCAGCCGCGATCATCACGTAGGGATTCGAGGTATTGGTGCAGCTGGTGATGGCGGCGATCAGTACCGCGCCGTCGGCCAGCTCATAGCTCTGCTGGCCGGAGCTGACCGTGGCTTTGCCGGTAGCGCTGGCATCCTGTTTGGCCCGCTCGGCTGCCATTCGGGTGTGGTGCGTGCGATAAGTGCTCTTGGCCAGGCGCAACGGCACACGATCCTGCGGACGACTGGGGCCAGCCAGGCTCGGCTCGACCGTGCCCATGTCCAGTTCCAGCACATCGGTGTAGGCAGCCGTCGGCGCCCCATTGACTCGCCATAACCCCAGGGCCCTGGCATAGGTCTCGACCAGGGTGATCTGTTCGGGCGCCCTGCCGGAGAGTTTCAGGTAGCGAATAGTTTCTTCATCGATCGGGAAGATCGCGCAGGTGCTGCCAAACTCGGGCGACATGTTGCTGAGGGTGGCGCGATCGGCGAGGGGCAGATTGGCCAGGCCGTCGCCGAAGAACTCGACGAATTTGTCGACCACGCCGTGCTTGCGCAGCATCTCGGTGACCGTGAGCACCAGATCGGTGGCGGTCGCGCCCGCGGGCAGCGTGCCATTGAGCCTGAAGCCGATGACCTGTGGAATCAGCATGGTGACCGGCTGACCCAGCATGGCGGCTTCGGCCTCGATGCCGCCCACGCCCCAACCGAGCACACCCAGACCGTTGATCATGGTGGTGTGCGAATCGGTGCCCACTACCGTATCTGGGTAGGCCTGGCGCGTCCTGCCGGTGTCGCTGTCGAACACCACGCGCCCCAGAAATTCCAGATTCACCTGATGGACGATGCCGGTGTTGGGTGGCACCACTTTGAAATTGCGAAACGCCGTCTGGCCCCAACGCAGGAACGCGTAGCGTTCACCGTTGCGTCCAAACTCGATGCGATTGTTGTTGGCCAGGGCCTGCGCCGTGCCGTATTCATCCACCTGCACGGAATGATCAATGACCAGTTCGGCCGGCGCCAGCGGATTGACCTTGTCGGCATCGCCGCCCAGGCGGGTGATGGCTTCGCGCATCGCCGCCAGGTCGACCACGCAGGGCACGCCGGTGAAATCCTGCATGATGACCCGCGCCGGCGTAAACGAGATCTCGTAGGAAGGCTGTGCCTGTGGATCCCAGTTGAGCAGCGCCTCGATATCCTTGCGCGTCACGTTGACGCCATCCTCGAAACGCAACAGGTTCTCGAGCAGAATCTTCAGCGAGTAGGGGAGCCGGGCCACACGCTCCGCGCCCAGCGCCTTGATATTGAAAATCTGGTAACTCTGGGCGCCTGATTGCAGCGTGGTGCGAGCCTGGTAGCTATCGGTCATGGTTCCTCCAAATCCTGGCGGGGCACAGTGCCTGGCGCCAGCACAGCGGGCGCATTATAGGGTTTCTTCGATGACGCCGCCGCCCAGGCAACGCTCATCCCGATACAGCGCAGCCGTCTGTCCGGGGGTGGCTGCCCACTGCGGCGACTGAAAATGCACGAGCGCGGTGTTATCGGGGCGCAATTCGACCCTGGCAGGCTGATCCGCCTGTCGATAGCGCAGCTTGACGCCGGCAGCAAATTCTGTGATGGACGGCTCGCACAGCCAGTTGATGGCGCCGGTGCGCAACGCACCGCTGGTCAGCCCAGCGCGCTCCATGCTCTGCACCACCAGCAGGACATTGCGCGCCGTATCCTTGCGTGCCACGTACCAGGGCTCGGCGGCGCTGCCGCGCACACCACCGATTTCGAGTCCGCCACGCTGACCGAGGGTGTAGAACGGCAGGCCGCGATGCTGGCCCAGCACGCGTCCGTCCAGAGTTTCAATGGGCCCCGGGGTCTCGGGAATGTAGCGCTTCAGAAATTCCGAAAATGGGCGCTCGCCTATGAAACAGATGCCGGTGCTGTCCGGCTTGTCGTGTACCTGGAAGCCGGCGCGCAGCGCGCGCTCGCGTACCTGCGACTTGTGCAGCGTGCCGAGCGGAAACAACACCCGCGCGAAGCGGCTCCGTTCAACGCCGCACAGGAAATAGGACTGATCTTTCGCCGTATCGATGGCGCGCAGCAATGCCGGACTGCCATGCTCATCGACGCAGCGTGCGTAATGACCTGTGGCGAACCAGTCCGCGCCGAGGCGCTGTGTATAGCGCAGGCAGGCGCCAAACTTGATTTCACGATTGCACAGTACGTCGGGGTTCGGTGTGCGGCCGCGCCGGTATTCTTCCAGAAATTCGTCGAACACCAGGCGGCGGTATTCATCGGCAAAGCTCACGCGGTGCAGCACGATGCCCAGCTCGCGCGCCACGGCGCGCGCATCCTGGTAGTCCTGCGCGTCGGTGCAGTGGCTGTCCTGGTCTTCCCAGTTGCTCATGTACAGGCCGCCGACCTGCCAGCCCGCCTCGATCAGCAGCAGCGCCGCGACCGCCGAGTCGACCCCGCCGGACATGCCCACGATCACCCGCCGCCCGTTGCCCGGCATCATCTTGGATCGGGATCCCGCGACAGTTCGGCGACGGCGCGCAGCGGCATGCGCACGCCGGCCAGATAGTCATCGATACATTGCAGCACCAATGGCGTGCGCAGCTTGCGATCCGCTTCGAGCAACTGCGCGCGCGCCAGCCAGTGTGTGGTGAGCACGGGCGCATCGAGCACGCGCCGGGGGTCATGGCCATGCACTCGGCCGACGTAGGCGAAGCGCAGGGTGCTGCGCAGCTTTGCCGGGGCCTGCCAGCGGTAGACTCCCAGGAACCACTGTGGCTCGAACTGCCAGCCGGTCTCCTCGAGTGTCTCGCGGCACACGGCCCGCAGAAAGTCCTCGCCGTCTTCCACGTGACCCGCCGGTTGATTGAAAACCCGCCGCTTGCCGATCAGCTCTTCGACGCACAGGAAGCGTCCGTCATTCTCGACGATGGCAGCAACGGTGATGTCCGGCTTCCAGCTCATGCCGGCAAGTATACGCAGCGGTGCGCGCGCGGCGCGCTTACATGCTGGCTGAGCGACGCAGGAAGTGGGCGCCGCTGGCCTGCCAGGCGAGGTCGAATTCCTGCAGATACTGGCGTGCCAGCGGTGGGCTGTTGATGGCGGCAATGCCTTCCCAGCGCTCGGCATTCAGTCGATAGACGATGCCGCGGTCGTCGGCGATGCAATAGGAAGAAGTGTAGTGATAGTGCTCCGGCAAGAGGATGCGGATTTCCAGGTAGCTGGTCAGGCGCTTGGCCATCGACATGAAGCGATTGCTCGAGCCGGAATGGCGGGTGTGATCTCGCACCAGTATGCGCACCTTGGCGAAACTGTGGCTGAGCACGAAGCGCTTCAGTACCTCGATCACCTGTGGGTTGTCGTACACCGGTGGCTCGAGATCGGGAGTGAAGATGGATATCAGTCGCTGGCCCGTGGCCGCCACCGCTGCGGTCGACTGGCACACTTCGGCAAGCGTTGTCAGTATGCGCAACTCGTCGGCGGCTGGCATGGGCAGGGGAATGCACAGCGGCGGCGACACGCGCTCGGCGGCAGCCATGCTGGCCAGCCAGTCTTCAGTGGTCGTGCTGTGCTTCTTCTCGGCCACGCCATATGCCCAAAACGCACCGGATCGGCGTTCGGTCATGGTAGGCAGGCGCAGGTCCAGGGCCGGTCGATCCGGTCACGAATGCAGGGCGGCAGAATGTGATGGAAGCCACAACTTACTGCCGCAGCGGCGCTTACGCCGCGGCCGCGGCGCCATGGTGGCTATCGACCCGGCGAGCTCAGCTGCCCCGGTCGGTGGCCAGCCTGGCGGCCAGACCCAGGTATTCGCGTGGCGTGAGGGCGCTGAGGCGCTGGCGCTCGGCGGCCGGCAGCGGCAGCTGCGCCACCATGGCGCGCAGCGATTCGGCATCGATGCGTTGCCCGCGGCTAAAGGTTTTCAGCAGTTCGTAACCATCGGGTACGCCGTGCGCACGCAATACGGTCTGCACGGCTTCGGCCAGCACTTCCCAGGCGCCGTCGAGGTCGCTGGCAATGCGCGTCGCATCGGGCGCCAGTTTAGCCAGGCCTTTTTGCAAGGCCAGCCAGGCGATCAGGCTGTGAGCCAGGGCCACGCCCAGGTTGCGCAATACAGTGCTGTCGGTCAGGTCACGCTGCCAGCGAGAAATGGGCAGCTTGTCCGCGAAGTGGCGCAGCAGCGCGTTGGCAACGCCAAGATTCCCCTCGGCATTCTCGAAATCGATGGGGTTGATCTTGTGTGGCATGGTGGATGAACCCACTTCGCCGGCCACGGCCCGCTGGCGCAGATACCCCAGCGAGATATAGCCCCAGCTATCCCGGCACAGATCGATCAGTATCACGTTGAGTGCTGCGCAGGCATCGCAGTATTCGCCGATCCAGTCGTGCGGTTCGATCTGCGTGGTGTGGGCGTTCCAGACCAGTTGCTGCGCCTCCACAAAGCGTCGGCTGATTACCAGCCAGTCGGCCTCCGGTACGGCGACACAGTGCGCATTGAAATTGCCGACCGCACCGTTCCACTTGCCCAGGATCGCAACAGCTTCCAGCCGCCTGGCGGCGCGCTCCAAGCGCGCGCTCACATTGGCGAATTCCTTGCCAAGCGTGGTTGGGCTGGCGCTCTGCCCATGGGTGCGCGCCAGCATGGCCAGCTGCGCGTGCTCGGTGGCGAAAGCACGCAAGGCGGCGATGATGCGCCCGATCTCCGGCAGCAGGATCTCGCTGCGTGCCTGCGCCAGCAGGCGTGCATACGCAAGGTTGTTGAGATCTTCCGAAGTGCAGGCAAAGTGCACGAGTTCCAGGGTGGCAGGCGTGGCGCCGGCAGCAGCCAGCTCCTGCCGGAGGTAATACTCAACCGCCTTGACGTCGTGATTGATGCGCTGTTCGATGGCTTTGACAGCCGCTGCTGCCTCATCGCCTGGGTTGTCGGCCAGCGCCGCCGCGCGCGCCCGCACGCTGGCGGATAGCGCCGCGCCCGTGAGCTTGGGCAACGCAGCGGACAATTCCAGCAGCCAGCGGGCTTCGATACGAATGCGCTCACGTATCAGGCCGGCTTCCGAGAACAGGGGCCGCAGTGGCGCCACCGCAGCCGCATAGCGACCATCAATGGGTGAAATAGCCTGTAATCGGTTCTGGTCCATGCAGGCGGCAACACTCGCGGTTAGAATCGCCAGTGTATCGCATGCGACGGAGCCAAACCGATGAATGAACCTGCCGATCGGATCGAGCGCGACAGTATGGGTGAGCTGAAGGTGCCGGCCGCGGCGCTCTGGGGTGCGCAGACCCAGCGCGCCGTGAACAACTTTCCGATCAGCGGCAGGCGCCTGCCGCGAGCGTTCATTCGCGCCCTGGCCCTCATCAAGCAGGCCGCGGCCGACGCGAATGCGCAGCTGGGCCTACTTGATCGCACGCTCGCTCAGGCCATTGCCACGGCCTCGGCCGCCGTGGCCAGTGGTGAGCACGATGAGCAATTCCCGATCGATGTGTTCCAGACCGGGTCTGGTACCAGCACCAACATGAATGCCAATGAGGTGATCGCGCACCTGGCGGTGCGTGCCGGCGTGGCCGTGCATCCCAACGATCACGTCAACATGGGCCAGAGCAGCAATGATGCGATTCCGACTGCCATCCACGTCGCCGCGGCGTTGCTGTTGCGTGAGCTGCTGCTGCCCGCGCTGGCGCACCTGGCGGCGGTGCTGGTGCGCAAGGAACTGGAGTGCGCTGGCATCGTCAAGACCGGCCGCACGCATCTCATGGACGCGATGCCGGTCACCCTGGCGCAGGAACTCTCCGGGTGGCGCACCCAGATCGAGTACGGTGCCGCCCGCCTGCGAGCGGTCGAGCCGCGGCTGCTGCGTCTGGCGCAGGGCGGCACCGCAGTGGGCACCGGCATCAATGCGCACCCGCAGTTCGGGGTTGAGTTCTGCAGGGCGCTGGCAAGCCTGACGGGCATCGCTTTCGAGCCCAGCCCCAATTATTTTGAATCGCTCTCGACTCAGGATTGCGCCGTGGAACTCTCCGGGCAACTCAAGGTGCTGGCGGTAAGCCTGCTCAAGATCGCCAACGATCTGCGTTGGATGAATAGTGGGCCGCTGGCGGGTCTGGGCGAAATAGCGCTGCCCGCGCTGCAGCCCGGCAGCAGCATCATGCCTGGCAAGGTCAATCCGGTGATCCCGGAAGCCACGGCCATGGTGGCGGCGGAAGTCATCGGCAACGACGCGGCGATCACCATTGCCGGCCAGTCCGGAAATTTCCAGCTCAATGTCATGCTGCCGCTGGTGGCCTGGAATCTGCTGGAGAGCCTGCGCCTGCTGAGCAATGCCGTACGGCTGCTGGCCGACAGCGCCATTGCCGGCTTCAAGGTCAATCGCGAGCGCCTGGCCGAGGCGCTGGAGCGCAACCCCATACTGGTGACCGCGCTCAACCCGGTTATCGGCTATGAGAAAGGAGCGGCGATTGCCAAGCGTGCTTACGCCGAAGGCAAGCCAATTCGCGAAGTGGCCGCGGCAATGACCGATCTGGCGCCGGCCGAGCTGGCGCGGCTGCTCGATCCGGCAGAACTCGCCAAGGGCGGCATCAAGGGAGGCACCAGTGGCGGCGGCTGAACGCACAACGTGGCTGTTGCAGTAACGCGCATGATCTCCCGCCTGCCCGCGGACTGGCAGCAGCGCCTGCAGCGCGCCCTGTTGAGCGTGCCGGATCATGATGCCGACCAGTGGCAGCAGGCTGGGCAGTCGCCCGCCTTGCTGGAGGCGATGCGCGCAGCCATGCCGGCGATACCGACTCCTGCCGCAGTGCTGGTACCGATCGTTGAGCGGGTTGACGGGCCCACCCTGCTCATGACCACCCGCGCCGGGCATCTGCGCCGGCACGCCGGGCAGATCAGTTTTCCGGGCGGGCGGCTGGACACTCAGGATGCCGATCCCGTGGCCGCGGCGCTGCGCGAGACTCATGAAGAAGTCGGCATTGCCCCCGAATTCCTCAAAGTCATCGGCTTCCTGCCCGATCACATCGTGCTCACGGGATTTCGCATTACTCCGGTTGTGGCCCTGGTGAATCCGGGCTTCGTGTTGCGCAGCCACGCTGGCGAAGTGGCTGAGATTTTCGAGATGCCGCTGTCCTGCATCATCGAACCGGCGAGCTTTCGTCCGACGCGCCGCACCCTGCACGGTCAGGAAGTGATCCTGCGCGATGTGCACTTTGAAGGGCGGGTGATCTGGGGCGCCACCGGCGCCATGCTGCTGGCCCTGCACGAAGCCCTGACACGCACTTCATGAGCAGCGCCGCGCAATGAGTGAGGCCGCAAATCACCTCGATGAATTGCTGGCGTTGATGGCACGCCTGCGCGATCCGCAGCGTGGCTGTCCCTGGGATCGCGCGCAGGATTTCACCAGCATCGCCCCGTTTACCATTGAAGAGGCCTATGAGGTAGCCGAAGCCATTGCCGCAGACGATCCGGTGCAGTTACGTGATGAATTGGGCGATCTGCTGTTCCAGGTAGTGTTCCACGCGCAACTGGGCGCCGAGCGCGGCTGGTTTGATTTTGCCGCGGTGGCAGCCGGCATCCACGACAAATTGCTGCGGCGTCATCCGCACGTATTCGCTGCCACCGCGGACCCTGGCAGTGCCGCGCCGGCCAGCGCTGATCTTGCCAGCGCCTGGGAGTCGCATAAGGCCTCTGAACGCGCAGCGCGTGGCGCCACCGGTGCGCTCTCCCATGTGCCGCTGGCGCTGCCGGCGCTGGCGCGCGCTGCCAAGCTGACACGGCGGGCCGCGCGTGTCGGTTTCGACTGGCCGGATGAAACGGCTGTGCGGCCCAAGATCGCGGAGGAGTTGCGTGAGACCGAGGCGGCTATCGCCGCGGGCGTGCCGGCGGCTATAGAAGAGGAGTTGGGCGATACCCTGTTCGCGCTGGTCAATTGGGCACGACAACTGGGGGTCGATCCCGAGCAGGCGCTGCGCCAGGCAAATCGAAAGTTTGAGCGACGTTTTGCCGGCATGGAGGGTTTGCTGGCGAAGCGCGGGCTCGAAGCCGGTGCGCTGTCCGCCGACGCCTGGGAAGAGCTGTGGAAGGAGGTCAAGCGGGCCGAGTAGTGCGTCATCGGGCGATTCAGGACGGGTTCAGTATGCCGGCCTTAAGCTCGAGTCGTGTCAGCAAAGGAAGGAGGCTCTTATGTTCAGCAAGACCGCTTTGGGCCTGGTAACCGGCCTCATTCTGGCCGCGCCGGCCTTCGCTGACCATGGCTACCGGCCCTACGACGATGAGTTCGATTACGCCGAAGTCGTGAACGTGGAGCCGAATCTGCGCCAGGTGCGTGTCAGCGTGCCGCGCCAGGAATGTTACTCTGATACCCGTTATGTTCCCGATGAAGGCTACGGCTATCGGCGGGACCGTCCGGCGGCTGGGCCGATGATACTGGGCGGACTGTTCGGCGCCGTTATTGGCCATCAGTTTGGGCATGGGCACGAGCGCGGTGTGGGCACCGTCGCTGGCGCTGTCATCGGCAGCGCCTTGGGTCACGACGCGGCGCAGCGTCAGGCCGCGGACGACAGGCTGCGTGCAGTAGCGTCAGAACGCTGCGAGACACGATATGATGAGCGCTATGAGTCGCGAATCGAGAGTTACCAGGTGAGCTACCAATATCACGGGCGCACTTATCAGACCACCTTGCCCCGCGATCCGGGCCAGCGGTTACGCGTGCGCGTGGCCGTGACGCCGGCTGAATAACCGAGGCACGGCAGGCATGGTGGCGCTACCCAACAGATTGACGCGAGTTAAGTTATGCCTGGCGTTGATCGGCGCGTGGGCACCGTTGCTGGCTACACTGCCATTCGTGCCGCTCATCGCCCAGGCGGCGGGCGAGCGTGGCGGTCAGGATCGCATTATCGACAGCGTGCAAAAGCGCTTCAATGCGCGCGTCGTCAAGGTCGCCCAGACCCAGGTCAACGGCCGCCCGGCACTTGAATTGCGCTTGCTGTCGAATCAGCGGGTCTGGACTATCGTGGTCGACGCGCAGTCGGGCGACGTGCTCTCGGGGGGTTGATGCGCATCCTGGTCGTCGAAGACGAGGCGGCGCTGCGTGAATCACTGAAGAGCGAACTGAGCGCCGCGGGTCACGCCGTCGACGTAGCTGCCGATGGCGAGGAGGGCCTGTTTGCCGCGCTCGAATACCCGATCGACGTGGCCATCATTGATCTGGGCCTTCCCAAGCTTCCGGGCCTGGAGCTCATTCGCAAGCTGCGCAGCGCCGGCAAGACCTATGGCGTGCTGGTGCTGACCGCACGCGATCGTTGGCAGGACAAGGTCGAGGGACTCAGCGCCGGCGCCGATGACTACCTGGCCAAGCCATTTCATATCGGCGAGCTGCAGGCCCGCCTCGCGGCGCTGCTGCGCCGCGCCAGCGGCTGGACGACGGCCGTGCTGGAGTGCGGACCGTTGCTGCTCGACACCCGCGCCCAGTCGGTGTCCATGAATGGCGAGGCTGTCGAGCTCACGAGCTTTGAGTACCGCCTGCTCGAACACCTGATGCTGCACGCCGGCGAGGTGATTTCAAAGACGGCCCTGACAGAAAAACTCTATGAACAGGATTTCGAGCGCGACAGCAACGTCATCGAGGTGTTGATCGCACGCCTGCGCCGCAAGCTCGATCCTGACGATCGGCTCAAACCAATCGAAACACTGCGCGGCCGCGGCTATCGCCTCAGCCTGCCGCGCAGCGTGGAAAGCGGCGTCAGCCAAGACTGATGGCGCGCGTTCCATCTGTCAGCCGTCAGCTGGTGGTGTCGGTTGGCGTGCCGCTGGTGCTGTCCTTCGCTCTGACCGTGTGGGCGCTCGATCGGATTTTTCGCGACTCGGCGGCGCAGGCGTTGCGCGAGCGCCTGGATGAGCAGCTCATTGGCCTGGTTACGGCTGCCGAGCTCAACGAAGACGGGCGCATGGATGTGCGGCTGCTCGATCCGGAATCGCGCCTGAGCACGCCAAACTCGGGTCACTACGCCCTGGTGCGCAATCAGCGCGGCCGTGAATTGTGGCGCTCACCCTCGGCGGCCGGTCGCGCGGTGGATTTCGGTGCAACCCTGAGCTCTGGTCGGACATTGTTCTTCCAGACCCGCCTGGCAGGAGGCGAATTGGTCGCAGTCTATAGTCGTGGATTGCAGTGGGACTACGCGCCCGGCAACAGCGCCAATCTCGTCTTCAGCGTGGCGCAGGACCTGGCTGCCCAGCAGGCGCGGCTGCGGCGGTTCCGGCAGCAGCTGGTCGCCTGGTTCGCCGGGCTCACGATCCTGCTGCTGGCGGTGCTCGGTTGGCTGTTGCGGCAGGTGCTGCGCCCGATTCATCGTCTCGAGCATGAAATCGCCGAAGTGGACAGCGGCCAACGCGGCCAGCTCGGCGGTGGTTTTCCACGCGAATTGAGCGGGGTGGCGCGCTCGCTCAATGCGTTGCTGCGCTCGGAGCATCAGCGTATCGCCCGCTATCGCGATACGCTCGGCAATCTCGCCCACAGCCTGAAGACACCGTTGGCGGTGATGCGCTCGGCACTGGCCAGTGGCACGGAGATGCGCGCCACCATCAATGGCGAGATTGATCGTGTGGCGCAGATTGTCGATCATCAGCTCATGCGCGCGGCCACCAGTGGCGGCACTACGCTCGGTCAGACACCCGTGCCAGTGCTGCCGATTGTCACCGAACTGCGCAACACTTTGCGCAAGGTGCATGCCAACAAGGACCTCTCGATTGAAGCCACGGTCGATGCCAACGTCGGTTTTGTCGGCGATCGCGGTGATATCACCGAGTTGCTGGGCAACCTGCTCGATAACGCCTGCAAATGGTGCCGCAGTCGCGTACAGATACAGGTCAGCGTCGATGCGCGACTGCCGCCAGAGCAGAGTCTGCAGATAAGGGTCGAGGATGATGGGCCCGGCATCGCACCTGCCGATCGCAGCCGCGTGCTGGCGCGCGGTGTCCGCGTCGACGAACGCGCGCCCGGCCACGGGCTGGGACTCGCCATGGTGGCCGACGCCGTAGCGGTATATGGGGGCGATCTGGCGATCGGCGATTCGACCCTGCTGGGCGGCGCTTGCCTGGAGATTGCGCTGCCCGGGCGCCTGCTGGCGGCGGACGCGTGCTAACATTCTGACCATGAGATCAACCGACGCCAACGCCTGGCAGCCGACCAGTTGGCAGGCGCGCAAGGCGCAGCAACAGCCTGTTTATGAAGATGCCGCGCAGCTTGAACGCGCGGTCGCGGACCTGGCGCGCTTGCCGCCGATCGTCGTTTCCTGGGAGATTGACAAGCTGCGCAACCAGCTGGCGGCGGCGCAGCGCGGCGAGGCGTTCCTGTTGCAGGGCGGTGATTGCGCCGAGAACTTCAGCGACTGCGACTCCGATCACCTCGCCAAGCAGCTCAAGGTGTTGCTGCAGATGAGCCTGGTGCTGCTGCAGGCCATGAAGCGGCCGGTCATCAGGGTAGGGCGTTTCGCCGGGCAATATGCCAAGCCGCGTTCCGCGGATACCGAAACACGCGCCGGGGTTTCACTCCCGGCCTACCGTGGCGACCTGGTCAACCGCCCGGAGTTCACTGCTGAGGCGCGCCGCGCTGATCCGCTGCTGCTGCTGCGCGGCTATGAGCGCGCGGCCCTGACCCTGAACTTCGTGCGCGCCCTGGTCGATGGTGGCTTTGCCGACCTGCACCATCCCGAGTACTGGGACCTGGGCTTCATGAGTCACGCGCCGCTGCGCGAAGCCTACGAGCGCATCGTACATTCGATCGGCGATGCGCTCGATTTCTTCGAATCACTGACTGGTCAGCGCGTTGGTGATGCCAGCCGGGTCGAGTTTTTTGCCAGCCACGAAGGGCTGCATCTGCTGTACGAGCAGGCACAGACGCGTTACATCGCCCGCCAGGAGCGCTGGTACAACCTCTCCACGCACATGCCCTGGATAGGCATGCGCACGGCGCAGCTCGACGGCGCGCATGTAGAATATTTTCGTGGCATAGCCAATCCGGTCGGCGTCAAGATCAGCGCCGGCATGAGCGATGAGTGGCTGCAGGAACTGGTGGCGGTCCTCAACCCCAATAACCAGCCCGGCCGCCTGACGCTCATCCACCGCTTCGGCGTCAAGGAGATCGAGCAGCATCTGCCGCGGGTCATCGCCGCTGTGCGCCGCACGGGTCACTCGGTACTGTGGTGTTGCGATCCGATGCACGGCAATACCGAGACCACCAGCAGTGGTCTGAAGACCCGGCGTTTCGACAATATCATGCGCGAAGTGGATCTCTCGTTTCGCATCCATCGCGGGACCGGTTCGAGCCTCGGTGGTGTACACATTGAACTCACCGGTGAAGATGTCACTGAGTGCACCGGCGGCGCGCGCGGCCTGACTGATGCTGATCTGCAGCGCGCCTATCGCTCGCAGGTCGACCCGCGGCTCAACTACGAGCAGGCGCTGGAGCTGGCAATGCTGATTGCCGAGCGTAGCAAGCAGAGTTCCTGACGGCACCGCCTGGCCGGTGGCGCCCGTGAATCTCCCGGCATTCGACTCCAAGCGACTGGTCGCGAGCCTGCCGCGCCGCCCGGGCGTCTATCGCATGTACGATGCCAGCGGCGAGCTCATCTATGTGGGCAAGGCCGTCAGCCTGCGCGATCGCGTCGGCAGCTATTTCAGCACGCGCTCGCAGGCCATCAAGGTCGCAGTCATGCTCAAGCGGGTGCTGCGCATCGAAGTGACGGTGGTCGATTCCGAGATCGATGCGCTGTTGCTCGAGTGCAATCTCATCAAGGCGCATCGGCCACGTTATAACGTCATCCTGCGCGACGATAAGTCATACCCCTATATTCTCTGCCCACCCGGCCATGAGTTTCCGCGCCTGCTGATGTGGCGTGGCCTGCGGCGTCCGGCCGGGCGGCTGTTTGGTCCCTACCCGAACGTCGCAATCGTCAAGGACGCCCTGCAACACCTGCAGCGCGTATTTCTCATCCGCAACTGCCGCGACGCCTTTTTCGCGCATCGCAGCCGCCCCTGCCTGCAGCACCAGATCGGGCGTTGCTCCGCACCGTGCGTGGGCCTGATCAGCGCCGAGGATTACGCGCGCAACCTGCAGGCCGCAGTTCGGGTGCTCGAAGGACGCAGTGACGAGCTTGCCAATGAACTGCGTATTGAAATGGCGGCCGCCAGCGAGGCGCGGCGCTTCGAGGCGGCGGCGCTGATCCGCGATCAGCTGGCGGGACTGCAGGAGATGCAGGCCCAGCAGATCGCCACCGCGCCACGCAGCCGTGACGTTGATGTCATTGCGATAGCAGGCGAACCGGGGCAATACGCCATTACACTGCTGAGCGTACGCGATGGCCAGAGCCTGGGCACACAGAACATCTTTCCGGCCGCGTTGGCCGAGCCGACCGAGGCACTGGTGCAATTCATGCTTCTGCACTATGGGGTTCAGACGGTGCCGGCGGAAATACTGGTCAATCAGGCGCTGCCCGATCGTGACGCGGTCGCCGCCGCGCTGGCAGCGGTCGCCGGGCGCAGCGTCCAGTTGCACCAGCCCGAGCGTGGCTTGCCGGGTCGCTGGCTGGAACTGGCGGAAGACAATGCGCGCGAGGCGCTGCGCATGCACGCCAGTCGCGGCGACATGATTGTCAACTCGCTCAGCAGCCTGGCTGAAGTGCTGTCGCTGGCAGCGGCGCCCGAGCGGATCGAGTGTTTCGACATCAGCCACACGGGCGGCGAGGGCACGGTGGCTGGATGCGTGGTGTTTGGCAGCGAGGGCAACCTCAAACGCGACTACCGGCGCTACAACATTGAAGGTGTCATTCCGGGTGATGACTACGGTGCGCTTGCCCAGGCGCTGGCCCGCCACGGCGCGCATATCGTCAGCGGCGACCGGCCCCGACCTGATCTGTTGATGATTGACGGTGGCGTCGGGCAACTGCAGGCTGCGCGCCAGGGTCTGGCGGCCGCCGGTTGTACGGATCTGGTACTGCTGGGCATCTCCAAGGGCCCGGATCGCAAGGCCGGTCAGGAGCGCCTGCACTTGCCAGGAGAAGCGCTGGCGCGTGTCCTGCCGCCGGACAGCCCGGCCCTGCACCTGCTGCAGCGCATCCGCGATGAGGCACACCGTTTTGCGATCACCGGCCACCGTCGGCGCCGCGCGCGACGCTTCCGTGAGTCGGTGCTGGAGAACATCGCCGGCCTGGGGCCGGCCCGGCGGCGTGCGCTGCTGATCCATTTCGGCGGCCTGCCGGGTGTGCTACGCGCCGGTGTCGCCGATCTCGAGCGCGTCGAGGGAGTTGGGACAGCGCTGGCACGAACCCTTTATGATCACCTGCACCCGGGAGCGTAATGGTCTGGAATCTGCCAATTCTGCTGACATGGCTGCGGATCGTCGCGATACCGCTGATCATGCTGCTGGTTGTGATGGGCCGCGCGCATCCGGCTGGCGCGGCGGACGTAGCGGCCGGGCTGGTGTTCGCCATGGCGGCGATCACCGATTCACTGGATGGCTACCTGGCCCGTCGCCTGGGGCAAACCACGCGGCTGGGCGCCTTTCTCGATCCGGTCGCCGATAAACTGATCGTCGCCGTGGCCCTGGTACTGTTGGTCAGTCGCGACCAGCGCAGCCTGCTGGTGCTCACGGCGGTGGTGATCATCGGTCGCGAAATCGCCATTTCAGCGCTACGCGAGTGGATGGCCGAGCTCGGCCATAGGGCCAAGGTTGCCGTGTCGGCGTTGGGCAAGTACAAGACCATCATGCAGATGGTGGGTCTGTCGCTGATGCTCTATCGGCGCGACCTGCTCGGCCTGCCCATGTACTGGCTGGGCGAATGGCTGACGGTGCTGGCAGCACTGCTGACGCTGGTGTCGATGTTCATCTATTTGCGCGCTGCACTCCCGTACCTGGGCGAACACGGCTAAAGTAAATATCCTTAGGCGCCGATAGCGGCGGTATGACACCCGCGAAGACCGTCGACGCCGCTGCGCACCCGCTCACCCATTCCGGCGGCTTCGAGTTCGTGCGCGATCTGGCCCGTGCCCTGGCTGATGGTGACATCAGGTTGCCCAGCTATCCCCAGGTCGCGCTGCGCCTGCAGGAACTGCTGGCCGACGAAGACACCGATGCTGACCAGCTGGTGCGTGTGCTGGGCGCAGAGCCGGTCCTGGCAGGGCGGATTGCCGCCATGGCCGGCTCGGCAGCCCTGAACCCGGCCGGGCGCAAGGTAGCTGATCTGCGCACCGCCGTCGTGCTGCTGGGGCACGATGCGTTGCGCACCACGACGGCGGCCTATGCGATGGCGCAGATTCGCCAGGCCGATGAATACCGCTCGATTGCCGCCGCCGTCGCCGAGCTTTGGCAGGAAAGCGCGCAGCGTGCGGCGATGAGTTTTGTCCTGGCGCGTAATGCCGGCGTCTTCCGGCCAGACACCGCCATGCTCGCCGGCATCCTGGCCGGCGTGGGCAAACTCTACCTGCTGGCGCGTGCCAGCCATTATTCCGAGCTGTATGCCGATCAGGGCCGCTTTCGGGAAATAGTGCGCGACTGGCACACGCGTGTCGCGCAGGCGCTGCTCGAAAACTGGCTGATCGCGCCGGAGATTGTGGCTGCGGTGCGTGGCTGGGGCGCGGCGGCCGATGAGCCGGGCGAGGGCGCGAGCCTCGCCGATGTACTGGCGAGCGCCGACCTGCTGGTGAGTTTTCGCGAGCAACCGGAGCTGCTGCAGGGACTGATCACTGAACATCGGCCGAGCGTGCGGCTGGGGCTCAAGGCGGGCTGCGCGCGTCTGCTGGAAGATTCGGCCGCCGAACTTGCAGCCCTGCAGGCCGCGCTTGACGGTTGAGCTGCTCAGGAGTGCGTCTTGCGCCACACGCTGGCCAGCCATGGCTGCTGATCGCGTGGCTGTCCGGTCGGGCGATAGTAGTGCTCCAGTTCGATGAACCCGGCAGCACTCATGTGGCATCGCCATGCCTCCAGATCGTGGAAAGCGCCGTAGCGTCCGCGATTCCAGCCTTCCTGATTATCGCCATGCGGATTGGAGCTGAACAGCACGCCGTCAGGCTTGAGCGCGGCGTGCAGCTGGCCGAGGATGCGCGGCAGTACACGCGTTGGAATATGAAACAGCGAGGCGTTGGCGAACAGGCCATCGAAGTGCGCTGCCGGTAAATCCAGGCTCATGAAGTCCTGCTGCCAGACCTGGCAGCCGGAGTGGGCGCGCGCCATGGCGGCGAAGGTTGCCGCACCTTCCAGGCCGATGGCATGGTGACCCAGGGTCGTGAAAGCCTGCAGATCGCGCCCTGGTCCGCAGCCGAAATCGAGGATCGTATGGGGTGGCGCGCCCTTGATGTGCCGCAACAGCGCGGCGATGTTCTGGCTGACATCGTGGTCGATGGTGTTGCTGCGAAACTCCGCTGCGCGCTGCTGGTAATGCGCCAGCGTTGCGGTGGCGATTGCCGCGGGGTCTTCAGGTTCCAGTAATGTGTCAGACATGGAGGCAGGGTCGCGTGCCAGCCGGCGGTAGCGGATTGTGCGCCAATCGCAGGGCCTAGTGGAAATCCCGCGAGCGCCGCTCGAGGCCTGCCAGCCACTGCGATCGATCGTGCAGGCGGCGCGCGATCAGGTGCGTCACGCCAGCGCGATTCTGCAAGCTGCCGCTGACTACCATAAGACTGGCCGTGAGTGCGACGCTGCGCTGCGTGGCGAACACCTGTGGCCAGAGAATCACGCTGACAATGCCGGCTTCATCCTCGAGCGAGAGGAATACCACGCCCGCGGCGGTACCGGGCTGCTGCAGATGGGTGATGAGGCCGGCAGCGCGCACCGTGGCGCCATCGGCCAGGGCGCGCAATTCGAGCGAGCTGCGGATGTTCAGGCGGCGCAAGTGCCGGCGCAGCAACGCTAGCGGGTGGCGCGTAGTGCTCAGTGCGAGCTGGCGGTAATCGGCGAGAATCTCCTGTGCTTCACTCGGCGCCGGCAAGGCCACGGGTAGCTCGACCGCGGCCTGAAGCTGCAGCGATCCGGCCGGGCGCTCGACACCCAGGGCCAGCCAGCTGGCCTCATGACGATGGGCGCTCAAGTTGCCCAGCGCGCCTGCCGCGGCCAGCTTTTGCAGGCTGCCACGATTCAGATTGGCAGCGCGCGCCAGCTCAGCGATGCTCTGCGGCGCGCGCAGCGCCCGGGCTGCCACGATGCGCTGCGCTTCGGCCCTGGCGAGCGAACGCACCTGACGCAGACCGATACGGATCGCGAGTGCACCGTCCAGGCCGCGCTCGAGTGTGCAATCCCAGTCGCTGACCAGTACATCGGGTGGCAGTATGCCAACGCCGCTGCGGCGCGCCTCCTGCACCAGCTGCGCCGGTTGATAGAAACCCATCGGCTGGCTGTTGAGCAGCGCGGCAATAAAGGCCGCTGGCTCGTGACATTTGAGCCAGCAGGAAACGTAAGTGAGCAGCGCGAAGGAGGCGGCGTGTGATTCCGGAAAGCCGTATTCGCCAAAACCCAGGATCTGACGATAGATGCTCTCGGAAAACTCCGGCTGGTAGCCATTGGCGAGCATTCCCGAGAGCAGGCGCTCGCGAAACGGCTCGAGACCGCCCTTGCGCTTCCAGGCCGCCATGGAACGGCGCAGCTGATCGGCCTCGCCAGCGCTGAAGCCGGCCGCGACCACTGCAATCTGCATCACCTGTTCCTGGAAAATGGGCACGCCGAGCGTGCGCCTGAGCACTTGCTCGAGTGCCGGACTGGGATAGCTGACACTGGCCGGATCCTGCCGGCGGCGCAGGTAGGGGTGCACCATGCCACCCTGGATGGGGCCGGGACGGATGATGGCCACTTCGATCACCAGATCGTAAAAACTGCGCGGGCGCAGGCGCGGCAGCATGCTCATCTGCGCGCGCGATTCGATCTGGAATGCGCCGACCGTTTCACCGCGGCAGATCATGTCGTAGGTGGCGCGATCCTCGGCGGGGATGTCCTGCATGCGCTGCGGCCAGCCACGGTGGGCGCGCGTGAAGTCCAGTGCGCGACGGATCGCGCTGAGCATGCCGAGCGCCAGCACGTCCACCTTGAGCAGACCCAGGGTTTCCAGATCGTCCTTGTCCCACTGGATCACCGTGCGCTCGGGCATCGCGGCATTCTCGATCGGCACCAGCTCATGCAGCGCTTCTCCGGAAATCACGAAGCCGCCGACATGTTGCGAGAGGTGACGTGGAAAACCACGCAATTCGGCGATCAGCTGCGCAGCCAAGGCGGCGCGTGCCGCACCGGGCGCTGCCGTACCCTCGCTGCCCAGTGCGCGCTCGACATCGCGGCGTGCGCTGCGCGTGCGATAGGTGATCACCGTGGCCGCGAGCGCGGTACGCTCGCGCCCGTACTTGCCGTAGAGGTACTGAATGACCTCCTCGCGCCGTTCATGCTCGAAGTCGACATCGATGTCCGGCGGTTCGCGCCGTTCGCGACTGATGAAGCGCTCGAACAGCAGAGTCATGCGCGCCGGATCGACCTCGGTGATGCCAAGCGCATAGCAGACTGCGGAGTTGGCCGCTGAGCCTCGTCCCTGGCAGAGAATGCCGCGTCCACGCGCGAAGCGCACCAGATCGTGCACGGTCAGGAAAAAATGCTCGTAACCGAGTTCGGCGATCAGCAGCAGCTCTTTGTCGAGCAGCGCGCGTACGGCGGTGGGCACGCCCTCTGGCCAGCGATCCCGGGCACCGGCTGCGGTGAGCGCGCGCAGCTGCGCACTCGCGCTCGAGTTCGTCGGCACCAGCTCGGCCGGGTATTGATAATGCAGCTCACCCAGGTCAAAGCTGCAGCGCGCGGCGATTGCCACGCTCGCGGCCAGCAACTCCGCCGGATACAGCTGCGCCAGCGTGCTCAAGGCGCGCAGGTGCCGCTCGCCATTGGTGAACAGGCGTGAACCTGCCGCAGCGAGCGTGCAGCCGTGGCGGATCGCGGTCAGCAGGTCCTGAAGGCGGCGCCGGCTGCGGCGGTGCATGTGCACATCGCCGGCAGCAACTGCCGGCAGTCCGCACTGTGCAGCCA
>JAYTUZ010000154.1:0-14891 GCA_043744295.1 Gammaproteobacteria bacterium
CGCGGCTCATCCGGTTCGCGGCCGCTTCGAGGAGCGGCTGCCCGATCCCGCGCACGTCCTCCGTACGGGCGCGCAGCGGCGGCACCTCGATGGGACACACGGCGAGCCGATAGTAGAGATCGAGACGAAAGTGTCCTGCGTGTGCGTCGGAGAGGAGATCGCGGTTGGTCGCGGAGACGATGCGGACGTTGACCGGACCAGCGTCGGCGCTGCCGGCGGGACGGTCGTCCTTGGCCTGGAGCGACTGCAGGAGCTGCAGCTGCGCCCGCATTGGCAGCGCGCCGATTTCATCGAGCACCAGCGTCCCGCCCTCGGCGGAGCGCAACAGGTCGCCGTCGAATATCTCTTCGTTGGCAGCGCTGCAGTTGGCCAGGACAAACGGCCGCGCCTTGCGCGGGCTGGCCTTGTGAATGGCGCGCGCCAGCAGTTCCTTGCCAGTGCCGCTTTCGCCGGTAATCAGCACGCGCGCCTCGGTGCCAGCGACCATATGGGCCTGGCCCAGTTTTTCCTCCATGGTTGCACTGCGGGTGATGATTCCGGAGCGCCAATCCTCGGCGGTGTCAACGAATCCGGAGATTTTCAGTGCCTTGTGCACCTGCGCGAGCAGTTCCTGCTTTTCAACCGGCTTGGTCAGGAAGCCGAAGGCGCCCATCTGCGTGGCGTGCACCGCATCGGGAATGGTACCGTGCGCGGTCAGCAGGATCACCTTGAGCCCGGGCCAGCGGATCTGCAGTTCCTTGAGCAGGCCTATTCCGTCCAGCTGATCCATGCGCAAGTCGGAGATCACAAGATCGGGGCGGAAGCGGCTGGCGGCGGCGAGGGCCTGCGCGCCATTTTCCATGGGCTCGACTTCGTAATTCTCCGCGCGCAGGCGGATGGTCAGGAGCCGCAGCAGGCCCGGGTCGTCGTCGACGACCAGGATGCGCGCCTTGCGCTTGACAGTCAGGTTCACTTCTTGCGTACCTCGGTGTTGCTTTTGTGGTCGGTCAGATTGCGATCGATGTTGGCGATCGCCTCCAGTTTGGCCTGCGCTTCCTCGAGCTGACGCCGGAGGCGAGCGTTGTCATCCTGCTCGGCCTGCAGGCGACGGTTGACGCTGGCGTACCTGTCCTGGTCGACGCTGCGGCTGGCATTCGCCTGCAATCTTTCGTTGTCGCCCAGGAGCCCCAGCTCGCGATCGAGCTGCGCGAGCTCGAACAGTGACAGGGCGCGTTCGACTGGCGCCAGGATCTCCGGCTGCGCCGCGAGCTCCCGCAGCAACTGGCGCGCGCGCACCGCATCCCTGCCAGCTTGACCGGGCGTGGCCAACACCAGCGCATAGCGCAGTTGCGCGCTGCCGCCGGCACCACGTTCGTAGGCCTGCTGCGCCGCGGTGACGATTTCCGCCTGCTCAGCCGGATTTCCCGCGCTCAGGCGTTGCAAGGTCTGGATGGTGCCCGCCAGCAGCACCGCAACCTGGGTGTCGCGATCGTAGAGCGGCCCGGCGGAACTCGCCGCATCGCGCGGTGAGCGCAGGCCCGACACGGCGCCGCAGCCCGTTGCGAGCAACAGGCAGATGGCGATGACGCCGGCCAGCCGGAAGGCGCTATGCCGCATGGACCTTCCTGCGCGACGTGGTCGCTGGGCCCGCTGCCGCCAGCTCCGGCGCCGCCTCGGCGCGCAGCGGGATGCGAATGCGGAAATGCGCGCCGCGGAATTCACCGTCGACAATCTCGATGATTCCGCGATGCACCTGCACGAATTCGTGGACGACCGACAGGCCGATCCCGGTGCCGCGCACATGGCCGCCGGGCGCACGACCGGTGTGAAAGGCCTCGAACACGCTGGCGCGATCAGCGAGCGGGATGCCGGCGCCACTGTCGGCGACTTCCATCAGCAGCTCCGTACCCTGGGCGCGGGCGCGCACGCAGATCGTGCCGCCGCGTGGCGAGTATTTGATGGCGTTGGAGAGCAGGTTTTCCAGGATCAGGCGCAGTTTGCCGCGGTCCGCAAACAGCGTGATCTCCTCGATCCGTACCTCGAGGCGCACGCGCTGCGAGACCAGCGTCAGCTGCTGGTTTTCCAGCACCTGCTTGACCAGCGGCCGTAGCCGGAACTCACCCGGCTCAAGTCCGACACTGTTGCTCTGCCAGGCGCTGTAGGACAGCAGGTTCTCGATCATGCGCTGCAGCTTGATGCTGTTCTCCTGCATGATCGCCATGATCTCGCGCTGCCCGCTGCCCAGCGCGCCGACCGCACCATCCATCAGCAGCTCGGTGCCTTCGCGTATGTTGGCCAGCGGTGTCTTGAGCTCATGCGACATGTGGCGCAGGAAGCGGTTGCGATCCTGCGCCAGCTCCAGCAGACGGCTGCGCAGCCATTCGAGCTGCTGGCCGAGGCGCTGCAGGTCGACGGGTCCGCGGACGGCAATGGGGCGCGAGAAGTTCCCGCCGCCGAGCTCGGCGATGGCACGGTCGACCTGGCGGATCGGTCGGCTGACGCCCAGGGCAAAGCTCAGGGTGGCGGCCAGGGCCAGTGGAATCAGCAGGCCGGATTCCCAGAACAGCTCACTGCGGGCGCTCTCGGTCTGCGCACTCAGTGAACTCAGCTCGGCGTCGATCTGCCGGTTGATGAGCGTCGCCACCTGCGAGGCCTGGGCCCCCAGGGGGCCGAAGTCGGGCAGCGCCGGGCGCTGGTCGCGAGCGAGCGACGGCGGCGCATGCAGGCTCTGGGCGATCCGGGCGCGCAGCGCGGCCAGGGGCTCGAGCGCCGCGCGCGTGGCCTCGCTGTGCAACTGGGTGCGCAGCTCGGCGATGGTAGTGGCAAGACTGGAGTCATGTTCGTCAAAGGCGATCAGGAGTCTGGGTTCGCCCAGCACCTGGTAGAGGCGCGCAGCGCGCTCCAGTGAACTGATCTGCTCATACATGTTCTGCGACAGGCGCGTGGTCTGTACGCTTTCGAGCACCAGGCGCTGGCTGAAAGTCGTGAGCCGGCGCATCTGGATGGTGGCGTGCATGATCGCCGCCAGCAACGGCACCGTGATCACACTGATCCCCAGCAGCAGGAAGCCGTTCAGCGATTTGGGCAGGGGCCAGCGCATCCGCTTATTCTAAGGCAGGCGGCGCTGGTCCGGGTCACACTCAGGCGTCGCCCGCTGGCGACCGCCGCGGGGCCCTACCAGGGCTGGGCGCGCAGCTTTTCTTCCCAGCGCAGGGCGGTACGCACGATGGTGTCCAGATCATCGAGCCGCGGCTGCCAGCCGAGCACGGAGCGGATGCGTTCGGCCGCCGCCACCAGGCTCGGGGGGTCGCCGGCCCGGCGCGGCTCTTCGCGGATGGTCAGGGCCTTGCCGGCCACGCGCTGCACACTGGAGAGCACTTCGCGCACGCTATAGCCGTGCCCGTAGCCGCAATTGAGCACCGTGCTGGCCGCGCCACGCCGCAGGTAATCGAGTGCGTCCAGGTGGGCGCGCGCCAGATCGTCGACGTGGATGTAATCGCGTACGCCGGTGCCGTCCGCAGTCGGGTAGTCGGTGCCATAGATGGAGACGTGGCTGCGCTTACCGACGATGGCCTCACAGGCCACCTTGATCAGCAGCGTGGCGTTGGCCGTCGCCTGGCCGATGCGGCATTCCGGATCAGACCCGGCGACGTTGAAATAGCGCAGGCTCACATAGCGAAAATCGCTGACCGCCGCCAGATCGCGCATGATCCACTCGGACATGAGTTTCGAGGTGCCATAAGGGTTGATGGGCGCCAGCGGCATATCCTCGCGGGCCAGGCCCTCGGCCGGCATGCCGTACACCGCGGCGGTCGATGAAAACACCAGTCGGCGCACGCCGCCCTGCATGCAGGCTTCGAGCAGGTTGCGGGTGGCGGCGGTGTTGTTGCCATAGTATTTCAGCGGATCACGCACCGATTCGGGCACCACGGTGCTGGCCGCAAAATGCATGAGCGTGCCGACGCTGTACTCGCTGATGGTCCGGCTCACCAGTGCACGATCGGCCAGGTTGCCGATCACCAGCGGTGTATCGCTCACCGATTGCCTGAAGCCGGTGGTGAGGTTGTCCAGCACCACCACTTTTTCGCCGCGGGCACGCAGCTGCAGCACCACATGGCTGCCGATATATCCGGCGCCGCCGGTGACCAGCACGGTATCCTTGGCGTTCATCAGTACTCCTTTACACAGGCGCGAATGATACCCACGGTGAAGACGACCGATGTGACCGATCTCACGCCATTTGCGGGATTGACTCCCGACACCGTACTGGCGGCTGCCGAGGCCGTGGGGCTCGAGCCCGACGGCCACCTGTTCGCACTCAACAGCTATGAAAACCGTGTCTATCGCATCGGTTGCAACGACACGCCGCCGCTGGTGTTGAAGTTCTATCGCAGCAACCGCTGGAGCGATGCGCAGATCCTCGAGGAGCACGCCTTTGCCACTGAACTGGCGAGCGCGGAGATCCCGGTGGTGGCACCAATCCGCCTGGGCGAGTCCACATTGAGGTATTTCCAGGGTTTTCGACTGGCGGCCTTTCCACTCCGTCCGGGTGGCTCGCCGGATCTCGATCAACCCGAAGCCCGGGAGTTGCTGGGCCGCACCCTCGGCCGTATCCACGCCATTGGCGCGCTGCGCCCGTTTGTGGCCCGCCCCTCGCTGACCGGGGAGCGCTTGGGCGCGCGCGCGCGCCGGACGGTGCTGGCCTCGGCCCAGTTTCCGCAGCACATGCACGCCCGTTACGAGCAGGTGAGTGCAAGGTTGATCGGGCAGATACTCGCCGTGGTCGAGGGCTCGGGGGGCTGGCGTTCGATCCGGCTGCACGGCGACTGCCATCTGGGCAACATACTCTGGCAGCCGCAGGGTCCGGTTTTTGTCGATCTGGACGATTGCCTGAACGGGCCAGCCATACAGGACTTATGGATGTTCCTGTCGGGCAACCCGGATGAGCGGCGCCACCAGTGGAGCGAGCTGTTGGCCGGCTATGAGCGCTTCGCGACGCTCGATCATCGTCAAACCGACCTGATCGAGGCATTGCGTGCTGTGCGGATGCTCAATCACGCTGCCTGGATCGCTGAACGTTGGCTCGACCCGGCCTTTCCACGTGCCTTCCCCTGGTTTGGCGAAGCACGGTTCTGGGAGCAGCATGTGCTCGATCTGGCAGAACAGTCGCAGACGCTCGATGAACCCGGCTCCATGGGGTTATAGTGCGTGGAACATGGGTCGATTCAACAATTGGTGCCTGCTCGGCTTTACCTGGGTGGGGATAGTCCTGCTGGTATCGGGATGCGGCAAGGGTGCCGACGCCGCCCGGGTGCAGCGCGAGGCGCGGGCTCAGGCGCGGGCCGGGGCACGGCTGGCCAACGAACGGCTGGCGGCCGCGGGCGCCGAGGCTGACGACCTGGTCGCCGCCGTGAGCAATGCAGCCACGGCAACGCCCGTGACCCTGCGCTTCAAACTGGCCGAGCAGCCCCGCGTCGGCCAGCCCCTGCGCCTGCAGCTGGCGCTGGCGCAGGCGCCGGGCGTGGAAATCGACGCCATGCATGTCTCCTTCCAGCCGCGCGAGGGCCTGGACGTGAAATCCGAACGCAGTGTCGAATTCGTCGCCCCCGCCGCCGGCGCCACTCAACAGATGCAGGTGACCGTACTGCCCGGCCAAGCCGGCGTCCTGGGGCTGGCGGTCACCGTGCTGGTTGACACCAGCAGCAGCTCGATCGCGCGCAGCTTCATGATTCCCCTGATAGCGATCGACCCGAAGCTTTAGACCCAATCCGCGATGCGCCTCACGCGCCATCGCCTCGGCTCTTCGTATGATCCTGAGCTGATCGGCTGGTGTGCGGATTATGACAAGAGAAACCCTGAGCGCATCGCTAGTGCCCACGCTGCAGCCCGCTGCGCGCGTGCCCGGCGGCGCTCAGGTCAACGGCGCGGATCTGCACGCACGCCTGCGCGCCCAGCTCGAGACCCTGGGCCCCGGCGCCAGCCCCGCCGCCGTGCTCAGCCAGCTGCTGCCGCTGGTCAGTCGGCAATATGAGCAGATGGACGACGAGCGCCGCGGCGTCGTGCGTTCCATGCAGCTGCTGGCCGAAGAGGCACGCTCCTTTTCACAGGGCCTGGCGAGCGCCGACGCGGGCCAGCTGCGCGCCATTCTCGATCACATCAAGGATGTGGTCATTACCGTCACGGCCGATGGCGCCATCTGCGTCTTCAATCCTACCGGCGAGCAGCTGTTCGGCTATTCGCAGGCGGAAGTGATCGGCGTCTCCATCGCCCAGCTGCTGCCGGATCTGCCGGTACAGGGATCGCTGAACCGCGGCCTGCAGTCGTTCGCCGTGACCACCGAGCGCGGCGAGCACCAGCTGGAGCCACGCGCTACCGAGGCGCGCCGCAAGAACGGTGAGCGCTTCCCGGTAGAGGCGATCGCCAGCCTGGTGCGCATCGACCGACGCGACGTCTATGTCTTCTGTCTGCGCGATATGAGTGAGCGCCAGCAGGCCGGGCAGGCGCTGCGCGACAGCGAGGCGCGCTATCGCACTCTGGTTGAAAGTGCGCCGGAAGTCATCGTGGTCATCGATACCAGCAGCGGTTGCTGCACCGATGCCAATGAAAATGCCCTGCGGTTTTTCGGCGTCACACGCGCAAGCCTCGGCAGCCTGCAGCTTCGGGATCTGCTGGCCGCGGCCGGCCAGGCGCCGCAGGTGTTTGAATGGCTGTATCACGCGCCACAGGCGCCGGCCACGCCCGCGAACGCACTCACGCTGGTGACCGAAGTGCGCCTGATGCCGCTGGCCGGCTCGCCCAACCTGGTGCGCGCCAGCATCACTGATATCACCGAGCGCAAACGCGCACAGACCATCATGGCGGGCGAGCGCGACATATTCGGGCGCATCGCCGCCGATGCGCCGTTGCGCGAAGTGCTGGAAGCCACGGTCACAATGGTCGAATCGATCAGCAGTGATTTCATCGTCACCATCAGCCGCCTGGGACAGGAAGGGCGCAATTTCGTCGAAGTGATTGGCGAGCGGCTGCCGGCGGCGCTGCGTGCCGCCGAAGAGCTGGCGCCGATCGATGTGCGCAATGGCTCGAGCGCCGCTGCTGTCTATCTCGGGCGCGCGGTGCTGGTAGCGAACGTGCGCCTTGATCCGTACTGGCAGCGGCGGCGGGATCTGGCGCTGCAGGTCGGCGTGGCGGCCGCCTGGGCGCTGCCGATCAAGGCTGCCGGCGGGCGGGTGCTGGGCGCGCTGACCGTCTATCGAGCGCAGCTGGGCAAACCGCAGGAGGCCGATCTGCAGCTCATCACCCATGCGGCACGCCTGGCGGGCATCGCCATGGAACGACGCTATGCGGCTGAAGCGCTGCGCGCCAGTGAAGCGCGCTTTCGCGGCCTCTATGAGAGTGTGCTGGAAGGCGTGTATCAGGTATCGCCCGAAGGGCGTCTGACCGCGGTCAATCCGGCCTTCGTCAGGATGCTCGGCTACACGACCGCCGAGGAGATCTACGCACTGCCTTCGGCGGCAGCGCTGTGGTGGAATCCGGCCGAGCGTCCGGCCTTCATCGAGGAACTCACCAGCAGCGGCGCCATCCACAACGCCGAGAGCCTGCTGCGCAAGCGCGATGGTTCGCAGGTCGTGGTACTGGAGAGTGCCCGCGTGCTGCGTGATGAACGCGAGCGGGTGCTGTGCTGCGAGGGCACGATCGCCGACATCACCGAGCGCAAGCGCGCCGAGCAGTTGATTTTCGAGGAAAAGGAGCGCGCCCAGGTCACGCTGCAATCGATCGGCGATGGTGTCATCACCACTGATCGCGACGGACGCATTGAATACCTGAATCCGGTGGCCGAGCAGCTCTCGGGCTGGCGCAGCGCCGAGGCGCGCGGCGCCACCATCATGAACGTGCTGCGGCTGCGCGATGAAGTGACCCGCAACGAGATCGAGAATCCGCTGCTGCGTTGCCTGCGCGAGGACCAGGTCATCAATTTTGGCGAGCACAGCGTGTTGATCAATCGCCTCGGCCAGGAAATTGCCATCCAGGACTCGGCCGCGCCGATCCGCGATCGCGAGGGCAAGACCGTCGGTGCGGTGGTGGTATTCCGCGATGTCACCAAGGAGCGGCGGCTCAAGCGCGCCTTGTCTTTCCAGGCCAGCCATGACGCGCTCACCGGCCTGATCAATCGCCGCGAGTTCGACAATCGGCTGCAACAGGCGCTGCAGGGTGCCCGCGATGGCGAGGGTTCGCACGCGCTGCTGTACGTCGATCTGGATCAGTTCAAGGTGGTCAACGACACCTGCGGCCATTCCGCGGGCGATCGCCTGCTGCGCGACGTCACCGCACTGCTGCAAAAGCACGTGCGCTCGGCCGATGTCATCGCGCGCCTGGGTGGCGATGAATTTGGCATCCTGGCGCAGCATTGCTCGATCGAGCAGGCGACGCGGATTGCCGAAGCCGTTCGTCAGGCGGTGCGCGATTACCGCTTCATCTGGGAGCAGAATGCAGCCAGCATCGGCGCCAGCATTGGCGTGGTGGAGATCACCCGCGACAGTGACAGCGTCGCCGCCTTGCTGAGCGCCGCCGATATCGCCTGCTACGCCGCCAAGGATGCCGGGCGCAATCGCGTGCATGTCTACGATTCCGACGAGGTTTCGGGCCGGCACCGTGAAATGTACTGGGTGAGCCGCGTCACGCGTGCGGTCGACGACAACCGCCTCGAGCTCGAGTATCAGGCCATCAAGGCGACCGGAGCCACAGCGGTCGCGCTGCCGCCGTTCTACGAGTTGCTGGTGCGCCTGCGCGACGATGACGGCGAAGTGGTGATGCCGGCGGTATTCATCCCGGCCGCCGAGCGTTACAACATCATTGGCGCCATTGACCGCTGGGTGGTGGAGCGTGCGGTCGCCACCCTGAAGGAAATCATCGCCGCCGGCCGCGAAGCGCCGCTGCTGGCCCTGAATCTCTCCGGCAATTCCATCTGCGAGCGCAGTTTTCTCGATCTGCTGCTGGCGCTGGTCGAAGATCCGCAGATTGCCCGCAGCCTGTGCTTCGAAGTCACCGAGACGGCCGTCATCAGCAGCTTGTCGCAGGCGGTGTACTTCATGCAGGAACTGCGCAAACGCGGCTGCCGCTTCGCGCTCGATGATTTTGGCAGCGGCCTGTCGTCATTTCACTACCTGAAGACCTTGCCGGTCGATTTCCTGAAGGTCGACGGCCAGCTGTTCGGCGACGCCGCCAGTGACCCGATTGACCGCAGCATGGTCGAGGCCATCAGCAAGGTGGCCGCCGCTCTGGGCATTGCCACCATCGCCGAGCGGGTCGAGAGTGCCGAGGCCCTGGAGCGGCTCACCCAGCTGGGTATCAACTTTGTCCAGGGGCATCATCTGGCGCGGCCGCAACCGCTGGCGGGGCTGCTGCCGCAGCGTTGAGAGCCGGAGCGCCGGCACGCGCGCCTCAGGACAGCCGGAACCACGCCGACTTGGCCTGCGTGTAGCTCTTGAAGCTGTCCATGCACTTGTCGCGTGTATTGCCTGATTGCTTGAAGCCGCCGAAGGGTTGGGTCATGTCGCCTTCGTCGAAGCAGTTGATCCAGATGACGCCCGCTTCGATGCCACGCACCAGGCGGAAGGCGCTGTTGAGATCGCGCGTCCACACCCCGGCGGCCAGGCCGTAGATCGTATCGTTGGCAATGGCGATTGCCTCCTCGACGCCATCGAAGGGAATCACCGCCGCCACCGGCCCGAAGATCTCCTGACGCGCGATCGACATGTCGTTGCGCACGCCGGTGAAGAGCGTCGGGCAGACGTAGGCGCCCGCATCCATGCCGGACGGTGCAGTGCCGCCAAACTGCAGCTTGGCACCTTCGCGTTGCCCGGCCTCGATCATGCGCAGTACCCGTTGCTGCGCGCCGCGCGTCACCAGCGGTCCCATGGTGGTGGCCGGATCGAGCGGATCACCGGGCCGGAAGGCGTCCTTGCCGAGTTCGATGAAGCGCTGCACGAATTTATCGCACAGCGAGCGATCGACCAGCAGGCGTGAGCCGGCATTGCAGACTTCGCCCATGTTCGTATAAATGCCGCGGTAGGCTGCCGTGACGGCGCGATCCAGGTCGGCAACGTCGGCCAGGAAGACCTGCGGCGACTTGCCGCCGCATTCCAGGCCCACATGCTTCAGGTTCGACTGGCCCGCATACTGCAGGATCAGCTTGCCGACTTCGGTCGAACCCGTGAAGCTGATCTTGGCAACATCCGCGTGCAGCGCGAGCGCGCGACCGGCGACTTCGCCGAGTCCATTGACGACGTTGAAAACACCGGCCGGCCCACCGGCTTCGACAAATAGCTGCGCCAGCAGCAGGCAGCTCATCGGCGCCTGTTCGGCCGGCTTAAGCACCACGCAGTTGCCCGCCGCCAGCGCCGGCGCGATCTTCCAGACCGCCATCAGCAGGGGATAATTCCAGGGCGAGATGGCGCCGACCACCCCCAGGGGTTCACGCAGCACCATGTGCATGACGCCCGCTTCGGTGTTGGTGACCGAGCCGTCGATCTTGTCAATGCACTCGGCCATGAAGCGGATGGTGTCGATCACGCCCGGCAGATCAGCGCTGATGACATCGGCGATCGGCTTGCCCATATCCAGGGTTTCCAGCACGGCCAGCTGCTCGGCATGCTGCTCGACCAGCGTCGCGAAGCGAAACAGGATGTCCATGCGTGCGCGCGGCGCCAGGCGCGACCAGACGCCGCTCTTGAAGGCCCGCCGGGCAGCGGCCACGGCCCGATCAATGTCTTCGGCCGTGCCTGCCGACATCTCTGCCAGCGGCTCGCCGCTGGCTGGATTGACAGTAGTGAAGCGACCACCCTTGGCGGCCTCGACGAACTGGCCATCGATGAACAGACGCGTCTCGATACTCTTGCGCGCGCTCTGCGCCGCTGCCTGCCAATAGTTCCGATCCTGTCCGGCCAGTGTATTGAGATTCATAACTTTTGCCTCCTGGCAATAATCAGGGCGTCGACGATCGTGCAGCCATCGGCATGCACGATCACGGGGTTCAAATCCATTTCGCTCAAGCTGTCGCCAAGTTCGGCGACCAGCGCCGCGAAGCGCGCCGCCACGCTGCAAAATTCCTCCAGCGCGAGCGGGCGCTCATGGCGCGGGCTGCGCAGCAGCGCGGCGTTCTTCAGGCGCTGCACCAGACGGCCGGCTTCATCGGCATCGAAGGGTGGTAGAGCGTAGACCACATCGGCCAGCGCTTCAACGTGCACGCCGCCAAAGCCCAGCAGTACCACCGGCCCGAACTGCTGATCGTGAATCATGCCCAGCAACATCTCCACGCCCTGGGCGCCGACCATGGGCGCCACCAGTGCCCGCGGCCCGAGACGACTGGCCAGGTCCTGGTACGCGGCGTTCAGGGCCGCTTCATTCCTGATGCCCAGTTGCACGCCGCCCTGCTCAGACTTGTGGCTGATGCCGGGCATCGCGGTCTTGAGTACCACGGGGTAACCCAGTTCCTGGGCGACTGCGCGCGCCTCGGCTGCGCCGCCGACTATGCGCGAGGGATTGGCCGGCAGCTGGAACTCACCCAGCAACTGCTGCGCCTCGATTTCATCGAGCGTGCTGACGGCTGCAAGGCGCGCGCGCCAGCGCGCGAGTGCGGCCGGCGGCAGGGGCAGCAGGGCGCTGCGCGCGCCCGTCATGCGCTGCTGCGCCAATTGATCGCGCGCCAGGTGGTCGCGGTAATCGAGCAGACACCTGGCGCCGCGCAGGAACGCGGCCACGCCATCGATCACCGGGAACCCGGCGCGGGTGACGGCCATCACCTGCGGGTCCGCGCCGCTGCCCTGGCGGTTGGCGACCAGGAAGGCAGGCTTGCCGGAGGCTTGGTGGCCGGCACGCAGATAATCGGGATAGCTGGGGTGAATGCCGCCGCCCGCCACGCGATCATGGATCACGGCGCCGAAGGCCGCAGCGGGGTCGCTCATCAGGGCGCTGAAGCAGTTCTGCATGCCGCTGTGATAGTCCGGCCCACCGGTACTCCAGGCATCAAGCGGATTGATCGCCGGTAGTCCCGGGTCCAGCAGCGCGGCCAACCTGGCCGTGCTGGCGGCGTTGAGCTGCGTCAGCGGTACCTGCGCATCGTGTGCCAGATCGATGAGCAGCTGCCGCTCGCCGCCCGAGTCATGGATCGACACCAGGCCGCCGGCGCCGACCGGGTGCGGCTGCGCGAACATGATCAGTGCCGTGGCCAGTTGATCCATGTCCTGCACCCGTTGCACGCCGTAGCGATCGAACAGGGCCTGGTAGGCGCCGTCCTCGCCGGCAATCGCGCCCGAATGCGACTCGGTCAGCCTGGCCGACAGCTCCGTGCGACCGACCTTGAGCGCGACGATGGGAATGCGCCGTTGCAGTGCCTTGGCAAAAGCACGCATCAGTCCCGAAGGATTGCGCGCGGTCTCCATGAACAGACCGACCACGCGGGTCGCGGGTTGATCGAGCGCGAAATCGAGATACTCGTCCATGCTGACGGCCAGTTCCTGGCCGGTGGAAACCACCAGGTTGAAGTCGATGCGCTCCTCGCAGTCGACGATGCCGCACATGCCGGAGCCCGAGTGACTGATGTAAGTGACATTGCCGGCGTGCGCGTGCTCGCGGGTCTCAAAGCCGCAGACCCACACGCTATCGGTAAAATTGTAGAAACCCATGCCGTTGGCGCCGCAGACGACCAGGCCGGCAGCGCGGATCTTTGCCAGCACGCGCTCGCGCAGCCTCGGTTCCCGATCCTGCGCGAGCAGCAGCGCGGACATCAGGGTCACGGCCCGAGCGCCGTGCGCAATGGTTTCATCCAGCGCGGCTTCCACGCGCTCGTCGCTGACCGCGAAGACGACGTGTTCGACAGTCTCCGGCAGGGCGGCCAGGCTGGGAAAACAGGGCACGCCGCACACCGAGTCATAGCGTGGATTTACCGCGTACAGGGGACCGGCGAAGCCACTACGGCGCAGATTCTCCACACTGGTGCGCCCGACCGTGTCGGCGCGCTCACTTGCACCCAGCACCGCGATCGAAGCAGGGCGTAGCAGTGGATCGAGCCTATGCCGCATGGCGGAAGCGCACTACGCGCGGTTCAGTAATCGGCAGCGGGTGTGGCGCGGCGCCGTGGCGGATCATAGAAAGCGCCGGGCACCACGCGACAGCGCGCCATCACGCGCGACCACTTGAGCTCGCGCTGATAGTAGATTTCCGCCCACAGTTCATCGCCCGGCAATCCCCAGGGCATGTGCATCGAGGCCAGCGCGATGTTGGCCTTGGCCGAAGGTGACCATTCGGCCGAGGTGACGGTGCCGACCACCTTGCGCTTGCGATCGTAGATGTAGGCCGCGCGCGCCGGCTTGTTGCCTTCGATATCCAGGCGCACCAGCCGGAAGCGCGAACCGCGTTGCTGCTCTTCCAGCAGGGCGCGCCGGCCGTTGAAATTGGGCTTGCTGAAATCGACCAGCCGCCCCAGATCCAGCTCGAACGGCGAGCGGGCGCGATCAAGATAGATCGCCTGATCGGCGGGCATGAAATCGATCTGCGCCTGGATGAAGCCGGCTTCGATACGCGCCACTTCCAGCGCGTGCGTGCCCATCGGGCGAATGCCGTGGGCGGCCCCCTGGTCGAACAGGGCATCCCAGAGTGGCAGGGCCTGGGCTGGCTCGACCCATAATTCATAACCGAGATCGCCGGTGTAGCCGGTGCGCGAAACCATGAGCTCGCCGCCGGCAAACGGGTACCAGCCGATGTCGAACGGGGCGAGACGCTCGACGCCGCTGCAGCCTATGGCTTTCAGTACGGCGCAGCTGGTCGGTCCCTGCAAGGCGAGCCCGGCAACTTCATGCGTGTCCTCGACGACCGAGACGTTGAAGCCATGTGTCGAACGCATCAGCCATTCGAGCTGTCGCTCCTGCGAACAGAGGCGGTAGTCGCCCGCGCGCATGTGAAACACGGTGCCGTCGTCGATGACCTTGCCCTGATCATCGCACCACACACAGTAGCCGACCCTGGCGGGCTTGATCTTGGCCACATCGCGGGTGATCAGGCGATTGAGAAATGGCAGCGCATCGGGGCCGGTGATGCGATGCTTGGTCATCGGCGAGAGATCGAACACGGCGCAGGCATTGCGGATTGCGGCGTACTCCAGCGCCTGGTCGAAGTAGGCGTCGGAAATGGTGTAGTCCTTCCAGCGATGCCACTCGTTCAGCACATTGAGTTGCGAGCTGCGCGGGTGAAAGGGCGTCGGGTAGACCGCGGTGCGGAAGTGTTGCTTGTGCTTCATGTCGGGTTTCATGTCGGCTGCTCCGCGGCGAGCACCGCCTGGGCGGCGTTCCTGCCGGCCGAGCCCATGACGCCGCCGCCCGGATGGCAGCCGGCACCGCACAGGTAGAGCCCGTTGACCGGCATCGCATACTGGGCCGCACCCGGGACCGGCCGCAGCATCAGGAACTGATCAAGGCTAAGTTCGCCGTGGTGCCAGTGGCCCCCGGTGATGCGAAACTCCTGTTCGATATCAGTCGGCAACAGCAGTTCCGAGGCGATAATCTGCCGGCGCAGGCCTGGCGCATAGCGCTCGAGCAGGTTCAGCGTGGTTTCCAGCAGCTCAGCGCGCGCACTATCGCTGCCGGCGCGCACATCGTAGGGCGCGTACTGCACGATCGCCGACATCACATGCCTGCCAGCCGGCGCCAGGGTGCGATCATGGATGCTGGGAATGGTGATCTCCAGCGCCGGATCGGCCGAGCAGCGACCGTACTTGGCGTGATCGAATGCGCGTTCGATATAGGCCGGGTCGGGTGCGACCAGCAGGCGTTCGCCGGCCAGCGCGGCGGGCAGTCGCGCGAACGCGGGTAAACCCTCGAGTGCCAGGTGCAGTTTCGCAGCCATGCCCTTGGCGCGAAAAT
>JAYTUZ010000155.1:0-4116 GCA_043744295.1 Gammaproteobacteria bacterium
GCAGCTCAAGCGCATGAAGGACAAGGGCATCTTCCTGGTGAGCACGGACTTTCCGCGCGCCCACCTCGACATTGTCGGCACATCGGGCGGCATCCTGCCCGAGCCGGCCGTGCTGGCGCCAAGAATCATCGATCGGCTGCAGCGCGCTCACAAGGTGGGCGTGCGGCTGGTGTTCGGCAGCGATGTCGTGGTCGATATGCCGGGCCGGACCCGCGCCGATATGATGTTCGACTATCTTGGCGTCTGGCGCCTGGCGGGCATCGAGCCCAAGGATATCCTGCGCGCCATGACCGTGGACGCGGCCGCGCTGCTGCGCGTCGACAAAGTGCGCGGCAGCGTCGCGCCCGGCTTGAGTGCCGATCTGATCGCCATGCCGGCGAATCCGCTGGCGGACATCGAGAGCCTGCGCAAGATAGATTTCGTGATGAAAGACGGTAAGGTCGTCAGGGGTTCGGGCGTCGGGCCGTGAAGTAACTGCTCAGAGAGTCGGAGGCCAATATGAAGAAGACCCCCATCGCGGCGATCCGCACGGTTGCCGCACTGCTGTGCGTCGCGGGCGTGGCGGCGAATTCGGCCGCCGCCACTGACCTGAACAAGATCTATGCGACGCTCGCGTCACAGAAATTCGTCGACCTCACCCACAGTTTTGGCCCGGACACGCCGCACTGGAAGGGTTTTGGCGAGGAGATCGTAACGACGCTGTACACGATTGCGAAGCACGGGTTCAAGGTGCAGCAATTCACGCACGTCGGTCAGTGGGGCACGCATATCGATCCGCCGGCCCACTTTCACGAAGGCTTGCGCACGGTCGATGAGATACCGCTCAGCGAGATGCTGATGCCGCTGGTGGTGCTCGACGTGCACGCCCAGGTGGCGAAGAACCCCGATTACACGCTGACGCTGGCGGACGTGGCCGCCTGGGAGAAGCGCCATGGCCGCATTCCGGCGCACGCCTTCGTGGCGATGCGCACCGACTGGGCAAAGCGCTGGCCCGACGACGCGGCGATGCAGAACCGTGACGCGGCGGGTCACGCGCACTATCCCGGGTGGAGCATGGAGGTCCTGAAGCTGCTGTACGAAGACCGCAGGATCAGCGCCTCGGGCCACGAGACCACCGACACCGATCCCGGATTCGCCACCGACAAGGATGACTACTCGCTCGAGCGCTATATCCTGGGTCTTAACCACTACCAGATCGAGATGCTCGCAGATCTCGACCAGGTCCCGGAGTCCGGCGCCCTGGTGCTGGTCTCATGGCCGAAACCCTTGGGCGGCACGGGCTTCCCGGCGCGCGTGATCGCCATCGTGCCGCGGTAGCGATGAGTGGTCAGCGCTGGTCATCGGACTTAGGGTTCCTGGCCGGCGCCGTCGGCGCAGCGGTAGGCCTGGGCAGTATCTGGCGCTTTCCGTACCTCGCTGGAGCGGGCGGGGGCTTCGCTTTCATCATCGTGTTCGTGCTCGCCTGCCTGGCTTTCGGTGCGCCGATGCTGGTGGGGGAGGCCATCATCGGCCGCTGGGCCCGCTCGAACCCGCAGCAGGCCGCAGGGAAGATCGCCGCGCAATTCGGCTTTTCAACGCGCTGGAATGTGGTCGGCTGGACCGGCTCGCTGGCAGGTTTTCTCATCGCCTCGTACTACACGATGATCGCCGGCTGGGTGCTGGCCTATACCTGGTTCTTTCTTACCGGCCAATATGCGGCCGACGGGACCATCGCGACCGTCAGTCGCTTCCACACCTTCATTGCCGATTCGCGCGCCGTGTCGCTGTGGCAATTGGGTTTTTTCGCGATGGTGACCGTCGTTTCGGCGCGTGGCGTCAATCGTGGCGTGGAACTTGCCAACCGCTGGCGGGCGCCGGCGCTGCTCGCAATCCTCCTGGTCCTGGTTGCTTACTCGCTCGCCACCGGGGACGTCGGGCGCGGGCTGCATTTCGCGTTTGCGCCCGATTTTAGCCGACTTACACCCAGGGTCCTGCTCGACGCGGTGGGCCAGGCCCTCTATGCGCTCGGCATCTGCGCGGGCATCATCATCGTCTATGGCGCCTACATGCCCGCCGGCGAATCCATGCGGCGCAGCACACTCGTGGTGATCGGCTCCATCCTGCTGGTGTCAGCGCTGGCAACAATCGTCATTTTCCCGCTGGTGTTCCACTATGGGCTGAATCCCGCCGGTGGCCCCGAACTCGTATTCCAGGTCCTGCCCGTGGCCTTTGCCGAAATGCCGGGTGGGCGATTGGTCGGCACGCTGTTCTTCGCGCTGCTAGTACTGGCCGCCTTCACGCCGACGGTGGCGCTCATGGAGCCGTGGGTGGCCTGGTTGATGGAACGCCACCGCCTGCGGCGCGCCAACGCCGCCTGCCTGGCCGCCGGAAGCTGCTGGCTGCTTGGTCAGGGCTCGGTGCTCTCCTTCGGAGTGCTCGCCAACTGGCGCCCATTGGCCGCCGTCCCGCGCGTCGCCGGCCTGAATTTCTTTGGCCTGATCGATTTCCTGAGCGCCAATGTGTTGATGCCGCTCTCGGCCTTGCTGGTCAGCGTGTTCCTCGGCTGGCGGCTCGGCAGCCGCGTGCCTGAGGAGGAGTTCACTGGCTTGTCGCCGGTGACGCGTGCGCTTCTGGTGTTCGCGTTGCGCTACCTGTGTCCGGTCGGGATCCTGCTGGTGCTGGTCACGGGACTTGCCGGATGAAGGGCTGGTCGGACAGTGCGCGCCGATACCAGGCTACGTTGGCATGCTTTACTATCGGTTGCCGATCTACTTACTGAGGAAGCCAGTCGCATTGGAGCTCCGCTGCGGCGCTACCACTGACACCGCCAACCGTGCCTACCTTAGCCTGGATTCTACTCGCCACTTTTCTTGGTGGGCTGCTCAGTGCCGCCCTGGCCAGCCTGTTCCTGCTGCTGGGTGCGACGCGCCGCGCGCGCGCGCTGCCCCACCTGATCAGTTTCGCGACCGGCGCCATGCTGGCGGCCGCCTTGCTGGGGCTGCTGCCCGAGGCCGTGGCAGGCGTCGGGCCCGGACGCATTCAAGGCATTGGTGCGGCGCTGCTCGCGGGTATCGCGCTGTTCTTCATCCTCGAGAAACTGGTGCTCTGGCGACACTGCCACACGACCGATTGCGAGAGCCATCAACTGCCCGCCGACCATGCCCGGGATCGCGCCGCGGGTTGGATCGTGCTGGTGGGCGATGGCGTGCACAACGCCTTCGATGGCGTGCTGATCGCGGCCGCATTCCTGACCGACGTGCGCCTGGGGATCATCACGGCATTCGCCATCACCGCGCATGAGATCCCCCAGGAACTGGGCGGGCTCTCTGTGCTGCTGCACGCCGGCATGAGCCCGGTGCGCGCCATGCTGTTCAACGCCGCCAGCAGCCTCACCTCGATTGTCGGCGGCCTGGTGGGCTACTTCGCGCTCGCGGGGACGCTCGACGTGCTGCCCTATGCGATCTCGGTGGCTGCCGCCTCGCTGATCTACGTCGCGGTGGCCGATCTGATTCCGGGGCTCCACAAGCGCGTCGATCCGGCCGGCAGCCTCATGCAGGTGCTGCTGATCAGCGCCGGCATCGCGGTCGTTGCCGTGACGGAGACCCTGCTCGGCTGACTTGAAATGTCCCCTCCCGGCCCCAGTTCGGGGTGTAACCGCGAACTCCTTCAGAGGCTGCTGCCGATGCGCATGGACAAACTCACTAGCCGCTTCCAGGCCGCGCTGGGCGACGCCCAGTCGCTCAGCGTCGGACGCGATCATCAGTTCATCGAGCCGGCGCATGTACTGCTGGCACTGATCGATTCCCAGGGCGGAGGCATTCGGCCGTTGCTGCTCAAGGCCGGCGCCGATGTGAACCGGTTGCGCACCCTGCTGGGTGAAGCGCTCGACAAGCTGCCCAAGGTGGAGGGCACGGCCGGCGAAGTGCACGTCTCCAACGACCTGAACCGCCTGCTCAACGTTACCGACAAGCTGGCGCAGCAGCGTGGCGATCAATACATTTCCAGCGAACTGTTCGTGCTTGCGGCCTTTGAAGATCGCGGCACGCTGGCCCGCATCCTCAAGGACTGCCGCGTGCAGAAAGCGGCGATCGAAAAGGCGATCGACGAAGTGCGCGGCGGCGAAACGGTCAAGGATGC
>JAYTUZ010000156.1:0-14503 GCA_043744295.1 Gammaproteobacteria bacterium
ATCGATATCGAGACCAACGGCACCATTGAGCCCGAGGAAGCCATCCGGCGCGCCGGCGGCATTCTCAAGGACCAGCTCTCGGTGTTCGTCGATCTGCAGGGCGAAGACGAAGCGGTCGCCAAGATCACCGAGATGCAGTTCGATCCGATCCTGTTGCGCCCGGTCGATGAGCTCGAGCTGACGGTGCGCAGTGCCAACTGCCTCAAGGCCGAGAACATTCATTACATCGGCGATCTCGTGCAGCGCACCGAAGTCGAGCTGCTGCGCACGCCGAACCTCGGCAAGAAGTCGCTCACCGAAATCAAGGAAGTGCTGCAGAGCCACGGCCTGATGCTCGGCATGCGTCTCGATGGTTGGCCGCCGGCGGGCCTGCGCCGCGAAGAAGAGAGCGGCCTGATCTGATTTTCATTCAAGAGTAACCCATGCGTCACAAGCTCTCTGGTCGGCAACTCTCGCGCAACAGTTCGCATCGGCATGCGCTCATGCGCAATATGTCGGTGTCGCTCCTGCGCCATGAAACCATCCGCACGACGGTGCCGAAGGCCAAGGAGCTGCGGCGCGTGGTCGAACCGCTGATCACGCTGGCCAGGAGCGATTCCGAGGCCAATCGCCGCCTGGCGTTCGCCCGCCTGCGGGACATGCCGCTGGTCGAGAAGCTGTTCACCGATCTGGGTCCGCGTTTTCGCACCCGCCCGGGTGGCTATACCCGCATCCTGCGCATGGTGCCGCGGGCCGGCGATGCCGCGAAGATGGCATTGATGCAGCTGGTGGATCGTCCGGCACCGGTAGCCGTGCCCACTGAGGCCACGGCCGCTGACAAACCCAGGAAGATGCGGACTTCCGCCGCGGCCGATGCCGAACAGGCCAGCCTGAAAGCGGCCGCCAAGGCCGCCAAGGCGAAGCACAAGGCCGAGCACAAGGGCGCCAAGGTAGCGGCGAAAACCGCCAAGGCGAGTGCGAAGGCGGGCAAGAAGGCTGCCAAGACAGCTGCCAAGACCGCTGGCGCCAAGCCCAAGACCGGCGCGAAGCGGGTGGCCAAGAAGAAGACTGGCAAGTAGAGTCGAACAGCCGTTTTACCCCTGCTAATCTCTGGAGCTAAGGAGCTGACGTATGGGAATGGGTGCGGAATTCAAAGAATTTGCCATGAAAGGCAACGTGGTCGATCTGGCGGTCGGCGTCATCATCGGCGCGGCCTTCGGCAAGATCGTAGGGTCGCTGGTCGAAAACGTCATCATGCCGCCCATCGGCATGGCCCTGGCGGGCGTGAATGTCGCCGATTGGGCGGCGCAGATCGGCGTGGCCGCTGATGGCAAAGCAATCATGCTGAAATATGGGGCATTTCTGCAGACCGTCATCGATTTTGTCATCGTTGCCTTCATCATTTTCATGGCGCTGCGGGGCATCAACAGGCTCAAGAAGCCGGCCCCTGCCGCCGCCCCGGCGGCGCCGCCCGCGCAGGAAGTGCTGCTCACTCAGATTCGGGATTTGCTGGCAAAACGCTGAAATTTGGCCCCGGGGCAATTTTTCATGGCTTTTTTCAAGGCGAATGATTGAATTGCGCTGTGGCTTCTATAGAATCGACAGCCGCGATGGGATGTCGCTTTTCAAACTAGTTTGTACAATTTCAACTTCTGATCATCTGGGGACTCATCGATGAATACTAAGCTTGCTCTTGGCGCTGTTGTCGCAGCGCTCGCGCTGATTGCCTGCAGCTCCCAGGAAGCCGCCGCTCCGGCAGCTGCTCCTGAGGCCGCTCCGGCTGCAATGGCTCCGGCCGCTGACGCTGCCGCTCCGGCTGCCGCTCCGGCTGCCGATGCTGCTGCTCCGGCCGCTCCGGCCGCTCCGGCAAACTGATCCACTTCGGGTCTGGCATGAAAGCCCGTGCAGGCCGCGAACCGGCCTGCCCGGGCTTTCGTGTTTCTGTGCCATGACCATCAGCATTCGCGACACCCGCCAAAGCAAGAGCGATCGCAGCTGGATCGAATCGGTCTACCGCGATTACCTCAACGATCTGGCGCCGCTCGGCACCGGGGTGTTTCCCGCGCTGAGTGAATTCGGCCACCGCGAACCCGACCAGCTGGCGAGCTGGTTTGCCGATTCAAGCGCGCATCTGCTCACCATTCTCAAGGAAGACAGCCCGGTCGGGTTTGCCATGGTGCGCACCAGTGCCATGCCAACGGCTGGCGAGCGCTTCGAATACACCATGGCTGAATTCTTCATCGCCCGCGAGTGGCGTCGCCGCGGCCTCGGTCAGGAAGCGGTACGCCTGATCTGCGACCGCTTTGCCGGCCGCTGGCACATCATGGAATATCTGCGCAATGCAGCGGCGGTGGCCTTCTGGCGTCGGGTGGTCAACGCCTATACCGGCAGCAATTACCGCGAGCGCAGCAGCAGCGGCGAAGTGCACCAGTATTTCGAGTCGGGAGCGGGGCGTACGCGCTGACAGCGCCGCCTTGGCGCCGGCTTGGTGCCGGCCGGCGGCGGCGCATATTGCCGGCAAATGCTATCCTGCGGCCCTCTCCTTCACGCCAACCGACCAGGAGTGCCCATCTCGACAATGATGTTCCGCGCGGTGGTGTTGCTGGGCTGCATCGGCGGTTCGCTGGCGTTCGCCGCACGCCTGCCGGTACTCAGGCAGATCGACCTGCCGCATCCCTATTATTTTCGGGAAATGTACCTGCCGCAGCTGACCAGCGGCCCGTCCGCCGTCACCTGGTCGCCGGATTCCAGGGAGGTCATCTATTCCATGGCGGGGTCCCTGTGGCGCCAGCGCCTGGGGACTGACATCGCCCGGCAATTGACCGCAGATGCGGGCTACGATTATCAGCCCGACTGGTCGCCGGACGGGGGCTGGGTCGTCTATAGCTCCTACGATGGCGAGTCTGTCGAGCTGCGAATGCTGGATCTTGCCAGCGGTGAATCACACGCTCTCAGCAGCGATGGTGCGGTGAATGTCGAGCCAAGATTTTCACCCGATGGCAGGCGCCTGCTGTTTGTTTCGACCTCATTCCACCAGCGCTTTCATATCTTCGCCGGCGATCTGCAGGATGGCAGGCTGGTGAATGTCGCGCGCCTCACCGGTGAGAACCGCAGCCCGCTGCCCCGCTACTACTACAGCGCCTACGATCATGAAATCAACCCGCTCTGGTCGCACGATGGCCGCGAGATCATCTACGTGTCCAATCGCAATCACATCTATGGTACCGGTGGAATCTGGCGTGCACCTGCGGGCGCTGGCGGCGAGGCCCGGGAAATTCATTACGAAGAAACCAACTGGAAGGCGCGCCCGGATATTTCACCGGATGGTTCGCGGCTGGTGTTCAGCTCCTACACCGGCCGCTCCTGGAACAATCTCTGGGTGATGCCGGCAGGCGGCGGCGACCCCCTGCCGATCGCTTTCGGCGAGTGGGACCAGACCAGCCCGCGCTGGTCGCCGGATGGCAGGCAAATCGCGTTCATCGGCAATCGCAGCGGCAACACCGAGTTGTGCCTGATGCCGATGCCGGGCGGCAGTGTGTCCTGCCTGGGCGCGCCCCAGCGGCACTATCTGCATCCCATGGCGCAGCTGCACCTGGTATTGGCCGATGCCGAAGGGGAGTCCGCGGCCGCCCGCATCAGCGTCACCGATGCAGCCGGCAAGTTCTATGCGCCGGCCGCCGCGTGGATACACGCCGACGATGGCCTTGATCACAGCCAGCGACATTTCGAAGCCCATTATTTTCACGCGCGTGGTGCGACCAGCATCGACGTGCCTGCGGGCCCGGTCCATGTCGAGATCATGCGTGGCTTCGAGCGCAAACTGGAGGCGCATGACTTGACAACGAGCGCCGGGGAGGTCGCGGAGCTGGCGGTAAACTTGAGTGATGGGACCTGGTCGGTGCCGGACACCGGCCACTGGCTGAGCGCGGACGTTCACGTCCATATGAATTACGGTGGCGCCTACCGCAACCAGCCTGCACACCTGGTGCTGCAGGCGCAGGCTGAAGATCTCGGCCTGGTCAACGCGCTGATCGTCAACAAGGAGCAGCGCTTTCCGGATATTGCCTACAACGGTGTACACATCGACCCGGCCTCGGCCGCGAATGCGCTGATTGTTCACGGACAGGAGTTTCACACCAGCTACTGGGGACACCTGGGCCTGCTCGACATTGATGGCGCCATCATGCCGGGCTATGCAGGTTATCCCAACAGCGCGGCTTCCAGCCTCTATCCGATGAATGCCGATATTGCCGATGTCGCGCATGCCCGGGGTGCCCTGGTGGGGTACGTGCATCCTTTCGATGAGGAGCCGCAACCCATTCTTGATCCTGGTGCGGCACTGCATAACGAACTGCCGGTCGACGTGGCCCTGGGAAAAGTCGACTACCTGGAGATCGTTGGTTTCAGCGATCACCGTGCCACCGCAGCCGTCTGGTATCGCCTGCTCAATCTGGGCTTTCACCTGCCGGCTGCCGGCGGTACCGATGCCATGGCCAATTTCGCCTCGCTGCGGGGACCGGTGGGGATGAACCGTGTCTATGCGCGCCTGCCGGAAGGCAACGGACCGCGCGACGATCGGGTGAGGTTGACCCAGTGGCTCGAGGCACTCAGGCAGGGCCGCAGTTTCGCCACCAATGGTCCGTTGCTCGGCTTCGGCCTGGAAGCCGCACAGATCGGTGACACCCTGAAATTCGATGCTGCCAGGCGGGCGGTTCATTATTCAGTGCGCCTGCAGTCCATTGTGCCGGTGGATCACCTGGAGCTGGTCTGCAACGGCCGCGTGGTGAAATCGCTGATCAATCGACCAGCCCTGGCGCAAGGTGAATTTCAGGGCACGATCAGCCTGAATTCCAGCGGTTGGTGCCTGGTGCGTGCCGCTACCGATACGGCGCGCCATCCGGTACTGGACAACTACGTCTATGCCACTACCAGTCCAATCTATGTCAGCATCGCTGGGCGGCGCGCCAGATCACCGCAGGACGCGCAATATTTCGCCGCGTGGATCGATCGCGTCAGCGAATCGACCGCCGCCTACCCCGATTGGAACAGCGCGGCCGAGAAGCAGGGCGTACTCGCCCGGCTTCGACAGGCCCGGGCAGTTTACGCAGGGCTGCAATGACCGTACCGGCTCGCAGGCGCAGATCCTGAGATGGTTGACAGGCCACCACCATGCTCAAGCTCGAACATATCTACAAGACCTATCATGGCAAGGCGGTCCTGACCGATATCAATCTCAGCGTTGCGGCGGGCGCGACGCGTGCGTTGATTGGTGCGAGTGGCTCCGGAAAAACCACGCTGCTGCGCGTCACCCTCGGGCTGATTCCGTTTGAAAAGGGCTACGTCAAGATCGACGATCAGCCGTTGCTGTCCTTCAGGCACTTCGAGTGGGCGGATCGCATCGGCTATGTGCCGCAGGATGGTGGTCTGTTCCCGCATATTTCGGCCCGGCAGAATATTGCGCTGGTCCCGAAATTGCGGGGTTGGCCCAAAGCGCGGATCAAGGCCCGCATGGCGGAGCTGCGCACACTGGTGGGCCTGGAGGCAGCTGACCTGGCCCGCTTTCCACACCAACTGAGCGGTGGCCAGCGGCAACGCGCCTCGATCATGCGCGCCGCGATGATGGATCCGCCGGTCATGCTGCTGGATGAACCGATGGGCGCGCTCGATCCACTCATCCGGTGCAGCCTGCAGCAGGAGCTGAAAGCCATTTTCCAGCGCCTCGGCAAGACCGTGGTGCTGGTTACGCACGACCTCGGCGAAGCGGTCTTCCTGGCCGACCAGATCAGCCTGCTGCACGAGGGGCGCGTGCTGCAGACCGGCACTTACCGCGAACTGCTGCTCCGGCCCGCCGATCCGTTCGTGACCCTGTTCATCAATGCGCAGCGCAGCCTGCCTGACGCCGCAGCTGCGCCATGAGCAGGCAGCGCGCCATCTGGGTAGTGCTCGCCTGCCTGTTGCCGCTGGCGACGATTGCCGCCGAGCGCATAGTGGTCGGTTCCAAGATCTTCACCGAGGGTTACATACTCGGGGAAATCGCCGCCCAGAGCATCGAAGCCCATTCGCGCGTTCCGGTCAACCGCAAGCTGGGCATGGGCAGCACGGGCATTTTGTTTGAATCACTGAAGAGCGGGGCGATCGACGTGTACGCGGACTACACCGGCACACTGGCCGAGGCGATCATAAAGAACCCGGATCTCAAGTCGCTCGACGAGATTGCCGCAGCGCTCGCTAGCCAGGATCTGGTGATTTCCCGGCCACTTGGCTTCAACAACACCTACGCTCTGGCGGTAACCGAGAGGTTTGCAGCAAAGTACAACCTGCACACCATTGGCGACCTGCTGCCATTGCAGTCCACCATCAAGGCGGCCTTCAGCTACGAGTTCATGGACCGGCAGGACGGCTACCGCGGCATGCTCGAGCGCTACCACCTGAGCTTCAATTCGCGCAACGTGCGGCGCATGGAGCACAGCCTGAGCTACCAGGCGATCGGCGATGATGCCGTCGACCTGATCGACGTGTATTCCACGGACGCCAAGATCAGGAAACTCGGGTTACGCGTACTCAGGGATGAGCTGGGGTACTTTCCCAACTATCAGGCCGTATGGGTCGCCAGGCAGTCTTTTGTCGAAAAATATCCGAATGAGTGGCGGGCGCTGCTGACACTCGATGGAACAATCAGCGAGACGACGATGCTCGAGATGAATGCGCAGGCCGATATTGACAAGGTGAGCTTCGAGCAGATTGCCGCGCGCTTCCTGGGTTCGGGGCGCGAGCTCACCGATACCCAGTGGAGCAAATTCATTCATCGCACTGCCGAACACCTGTGGCTGGTCGGGGTATCCCTGCTGTTCTCGATTGTCATCGGCGTGCCGCTTGGCATTGCCGCCGTGCGCTTTCACGCGACCGGGCAGGCCATACTGCTGCTGAGCGCGGTCATCCAGACCGTGCCGTCACTCGCTCTGCTGTGCTTCCTCATTCCGCTGTTTGGCGTGGGCACGGCACCGGCGCTGGTGGCATTGTGTCTCTATAGTCTGTTGCCGGTGGTGCTCAATACCTACACCGGCATCAATTCCATCGATGCGCGCCACCTGGAGAATGCCCGGGCCTTCGGCCTGAGCAAGCCACAGATTCTGTTGCGTATCGTGCTGCCGTTGGCCAGTCCTACGCTACTGGCGGGCATCAAGACGGCTACCATAGTGAGCATCGGCACGGCGACACTCGCCGCGCTGGTAGGAGCCGGGGGTTACGGTGCTCCCATCGTCTCGGGGCTGGCGCTCAACGATGTTCCCACCATACTGACCGGCGCAGTCCCGGCTGCAGCGATGGCGCTGCTGGCCCATGGCGTGTTCGAACTGCTCGAGTTGTGGCTGGTGCCGGCCGGGCTACGCCAGCGCCGCGCCGCCCGCTGAGCGCGCCGGCGCGGCAGCGCGCTGCAGTACCGCCGCCAGATACTTCCCGGTGATGGAGGCGGCATTCGCCGCCACTATCTCGGGCGTGCCTTCCGCCACCACGCGCCCGCCATGCTCGCCGCCGCCGGGCCCGAGATCGATGATCCAGTCCGCGGTCTTGATCACATCAAGATTGTGCTCGATCACCACCATGGTGTTACCGGCATCGACCAGCTGCTGCAGCACGCCGAGCAACTGGGCGACATCATGAAAATGCAGGCCGGTGGTGGGTTCATCCAGGATATAGAGCGTGCGGCCGGTGCCGCGTTTGGCCAGTTCGCGCGCCAGCTTGATGCGCTGCGCTTCGCCACCCGAGAGCGTGGTCGCGCTTTGCCCCAGGCGCACGTAACTCAAGCCGACTTCGAGCAGGGTGCGCAGCCGGTTGGCACAGGCTGGCACGCTGGCGAACAGTCGCGCGGCATCCTCGACGGTGAGCTCGAGCACTTCGTGGATGTTCAGGCCGCGATAGCGCACCTCCAGGGTCTCGCGGTTGTAACGGCGTCCCCGGCAGACGTCGCAGGGCACGTAGACATCGGGAAGAAAATGCATCTCCACGCGCAGCACACCATCGCCCTGGCAGGCTTCGCAGCGCCCGCCGCGCACGTTGAAGCTGAAGCGCCCGGCGTCGTAGCCGCGCTCGCGCGCCTCGGGCACCTGCGCGTACAGCTCGCGAATGATCGTGAACAGGCCGGTGTAGGTGGCCGGGTTTGAGCGCGGCGTGCGGCCGATGGGGTTCTGGTCGATGTCGATCACGCGCTCGAAGCGTTCAAGACCAGTGATGCTCTCGCAGCGGGCAGCGCCCTCGATGCCCGAATCGGTCAAGGCCGCCGCGGCATGGCGAAACAGGGTGTCGTTGATGAGCGTTGACTTGCCCGAGCCGGATACGCCGGTCACACAGGTGAACAGGCCGGCCGGCACGCCGACCTGGAGATTGCGCAGATTGTTGCCGCGCGCACCGCTGATCTGGATGCGGGCGGCGCCCGGCCGGCGGCGCTGGCGTGGCACGGCGATCTGTTCGACGCCCGCGAGATAACGGCCGGTGAGCGATCCGGCGTTGGCGCAGATCTCATCCGGTGTGCCCTGCGCCACCACCCTGCCGCCATGCACGCCGGCGCCGGGGCCCAGATCAACGACGTGATCGGCGCTGCGGATGGCGTCCTCGTCATGTTCGACCACGATCACGGTATTGCCCAGGTCGCGCAAGCGGCGCAACGTGACCAGCAGCCGCTCGTTGTCGCGCTGGTGCAGGCCTATGGAGGGCTCATCGAGGATGTACATGACACCCGTCAGGCCCGAGCCGACCTGGCTGGCAAGGCGTATGCGCTGCGTTTCACCGCCCGAGAGCGTATCGGCAGCGCGATCGAGACCGAGATAGTCGAGCCCGACATCGGTCAGAAAGCGCAGCCGCTCGATGACTTCGCGGACGATGCGCTCAGCGACCGTGGCGCGCCAGCCGGCCAGCTGCAGGGCGCGAAAGTGCTCGAGTGCATGGCCGATGGTGAGATGGCTGAGTTCGGCAATGCTGCGGCCATCGATGAGCACCGCGCGCGCCACGCCATTGAGGCGCGTACCGGCGCACTCCGGGCAGGCACGTTCGCCGCGAAAGCGGCCGAGTTCTTCGCGCACCGCCGTTGATTCGGTTTCACGCCAGCGCCGTTCCAGATTGGGAATGATGCCTTCGAAGGCGTGGCGACGACGCTGGTTGGCGCCGCGCCCGTCCTGGAAGCGGAATTCGATTTCCTCGCCATCACTGCCGTACAGCAGTTTCTGGCGAATGGCCTCAGGCAGCGTGGTCCAGGCCGCCTCGAGATCGAAGTGATAGTGACGCGCGAGACCCTGCACCAGCTGTAAATAATGCGGGTTGTGCCGATCCCAGCCGCGCACCGCGCCGCCGGCCACCGACAGATGGCGCTGGGTAATGACCCGCTGCGGATCGAAAAAATCCTGCACGCCCAGGCCATCGCAGGCCGGGCAAGCGCCGGCGGGATTGTTGAACGAAAACATGCGTGGCTCGAGAGTGGGCACTGAAAAGCCGCACTCGGGGCAGGCGTGACGGCTGGAGAACACCAGCGGCGTGTCATCGCCGTCCGTGAAGACGACGCGCGCGGTGCCATTCGCCAGGCGCAGTGCGGTCTCGAAGGATTCCGCCAGCCGCTGCGCGGCGTCGGGGCGCACGCGAAAGCGGTCGATGACGGCTTCAATGGTGTGCTTGCGGCGCGGCTCGAGGGCCGGCGCCTGCTCGAGCTCATGAACTTTGCCATCGATGCGCGCGCGCACGAAGCCCTGCGCCGCCAGATCAATGAACAGCTGCGCGTGTTCGCCCTTGCGATCAATCACCAGCGGTGCCAGCAGCAGCGCTGGCCGTTCCGCGCCCGCCTGCATGACCTGGTCGACCATCTGGCCGACACTCTGCGCCGCCAGGTCAATGGCATGGGTCGGGCAGCGCGGCAGGCCGGCGCGCGCGAACAGCAGGCGCAGGTAATCGTATATTTCCGTGACCGTGCCGACCGTGGAACGCGGGTTGTGCGAGCCAGCCTTCTGTTCGATGGCGATCGCCGGCGACAGGCCTTCGATGCTGTCGACGTCGGGCTTGTCCATCATCGAGAGGAACTGACGCGCATAGGCGGAGAGCGATTCGACGTAACGGCGCTGGCCTTCGGCGTAGAGCGTGTCGAAGGCGAGGGAGGACTTGCCGGAGCCGGAAAGGCCGGTAAAGACAATGAGCCGGTCGCGTGGCAGATCGAGGTCGATGTTCTTCAGATTGTGGGTACGCGCGCCGCGTACGCTGATGGTCTTCATGAGCTGCAGGTGCCGGGCCGGGCCAGCGCTGGTTAGACCCCAAATCGGGGATCGGCCATTCTACCCGGGCGGCGTCGGCTTGGGCCGGTTGGCCAGCTCGGGGCCGCCTGGCGGGCGTTGTGCAAGGTATTTGCCCCCCATTTGGGGCCTTGCGGGGCGCCTGGCCGGCCCAAATGCCAGCAAGCCGCCACAAACGACCGCTGCCGGGCGCCCGCCCGGCGACTACAATAGGCATCCCACTATTAATAGCCCGCAAGAGGGTCTGCACATGGCGCGCGGAGTCAATAAAGTCATCCTGGTCGGCAATCTCGGCGCCGACCCGGAAACTAGGGCCATGCCTTCGGGCATGACGGTCGCCAACATTCGCATTGCCACCAGCGAGAGCTGGAAAGACAAGCAATCGGGCGAGCAGAAAGAGCGCACCGAGTGGCACCATGTGGCGCTGTTCGGCCGGCTGGGCGAGATCGCCGGGGAATACCTGCGCAAGGGTTCCCAGGTCTATATCGAGGGCTCGCTGCGCACCCGCAAGTGGCAGGATAAAGAAGGCCGCGATCGCTACACGACCGAAGTCATCGCCAGCGATATGCAGATGATGGGCAGCCGCGGCGGCGGCGGTGGCGGCGGGGCCGGTGGTGGTGCCACGGGCAATTTCGAAGCGCGCGAGCGCAGCGCGGTTCCCGAGGGCGTGCCCGCCGGCGCCGGCGCCAGCGCTGAAGAATTCGACGACGATATTCCGTTCTGATACATGGCCGGCCGCTACTACATCAAGACTTACGGTTGCCAGATGAACGAGTACGACTCCGCCCGCATGGCGGACGTGCTGCGTGAGTCGCTGGGCTACGAGCCCACCGACGATTCCGCCAGCGCCGACCTGTTGCTGATGAACACCTGTTCGGTGCGCGAGAAGGCGCAGGACAAAGTGTATTCGCTGCTCGGCGAATGGCGACTGCTCAAGCAGCAGCGTCCCGAGTTGATCATCGGCGTTGGCGGCTGCGTCGCGAGCCAGGAGGGCGCGGCGTTGAGCGCGCGCGCGCCGTGCGTCGATCTGGTGTTCGGGCCGCAGACCATTCACCGCCTGCCGCAGATGCTCGCGCAGCGGCGCAGCGGCGGTCGCACGGTGGTCGATGTGAGCTTTCCGGAGATCGAGAAATTCGATTCGCTCCCTGAACCGCGGGCCGAGGGCGCGCGCGCCTATGTGTCGGTGATGGAGGGTTGCAGCAAGTACTGCAGTTTCTGTGTCGTGCCCTACACGCGTGGCGATGAGGTCAGCCGGCCGTTCGAGTCGGTGCTGGCGGAAGTGCGCGCGCTGGCGGCGCAGGGCGTGGGCGAGCTGACGCTGCTGGGCCAGAATGTAAATGCCTATGCGGGTGCGGTCGCTGACGGCAGCGCCCGGGCCGATCTCGCCACGCTCATCCACCACGTGGCACGTATCGACGGCATTGAACGCATTCGCTTCACGACTTCGCACCCACTGGAGTTTTCCGACAGCCTGATCGAGGCCTACGCCCAAGTGCCGAAGCTCGCCAATCATCTGCACCTGCCGGTGCAGAGTGGCTCGGATCGGGTGCTGGCGCTCATGAAGCGCGGCTACACGGCGCTCGAATACAAGGACAAGCTGCGGCGCCTGCGCACGGCGCGGCCGGACATCGCGGTCTCAAGCGACCTGATCGTGGGTTTTCCCGGCGAGAGCGAACGCGACTTCGAGGCCACGCTGCGGCTGGTGGCCGAAGCCGATTTCGACCAGTCATTCAGTTTTATTTACAGCGCGCGGCCCGGTACGCCGGCGGCCTCGCTGCCCGATGCAGTCGCCCTCGAAATCAAGCAGCAGCGCCTGGCGCGCCTGCAGGCACAGCTCGATGCGCAGAGCCTGGCGATCAGCCGCGGCATGGTGGGCAGCACGCAACGCGTGCTGGTCGAGCGCCCTGCCAGGAAAGACCGTGCCGAGCTGGCTGGTCGCACCGAGAACAATCGCTGGGTGAATTTTTCGGGACCAGCAAGCCTGTTGCAGCGCTTTGTCGATGTGCAGGTGACCGAGGCGCGTCCGCATTCACTGCGCGGGCGGCTGCTGGCGCCGGCGAGGATGTCCGCCTGAACGCTCCACAGATCGCCACGGTACGTGAATTTCAGCTCGAGCCCGCGGACAATGCGCGACTCGCCACCCTGTGCGGACCGCTCGATGCGCATCTGCACCAGCTCGAGGCGCGCCTGGGCGTGCAGATTCGTCGGCGCGGACATGACTTTCGCATTCAGGGTGAGCAGGCCGAGGCCGCCGAGTGCGCCCTGCGGCAGCTGCATGCACAGGCGCTGCACGGCGAACTCGATGCCGAGCAGGTGCATCTGTGTATTGCTGATCTGCACGCTGCGCCTGGTGCCGACAATCCCGAGGTGGGCGGCGCCAGCGCCGTCGATCGCTTCGGGCACCACGATCCACAGGCGGTGCGCACGCCGCGTGGACTGCTGCGCGCGCGCGGCGAACATCAGCACGCCTACCTGGCCGCCATTCGCGGATGCGATCTTACTTTCGGCATCGGCCCGGCCGGCACCGGCAAGACCTTCCTGGCGGTGGCCTGCGCGGTCGACGCGCTGGAGCGCAGCGCGGTGCAGCGCATCATCCTCACGCGCCCGGCGGTCGAGGCGGGCGAGCGGCTCGGCTTCCTGCCCGGCGATCTGGCCCAGAAGGTCGACCCCTACCTGCGCCCGCTGTACGACGCGCTCTACGACCTGATGGGCGCCGACAAGGTGGCGCGCGCGTTCGAGAAGGGCACGCTCGAAATCGCGCCGCTGGCGTTCATGCGCGGGCGCACGCTGAACGATGCCTTCGTGATCCTCGATGAGGCGCAGAACACCACCGCCGAGCAGATGAAGATGTTCCTCACGCGCATCGGCTTCGGCACGCGCGTGGTCGTCACCGGCGACGTGAGCCAGATCGACCTGCCGCGCGGCACCGAGAGCGGCCTGATCGACGCCGAGCGCGTGCTGCGCCGGGTGCGCGCCATCGCCACCACGCACTTCACGTCGGCCGACGTGGTGCGCCACCCGCTGGTCGCGCGCATCGTCGAGGCCTACGACGCGGCACGATCGACCGCGGGCTGACATGCGGCCCGAACTCACGCTGTCGCTGCAGTTCGCGGACCCGAGTGACCGTGCGCTGCTGCCGCGGCACAAGGTCGGGCGCTGGGTTCGTGCCGCGCTCGATGCGCCCGGCGAAATCACCGTGCGCGTCGTCGGTGCCGACGAAGGCCGTGCGCTGAACCGTGAGTTCCGCGCCAAGGACTACGCCACCAACGTGCTGACCTTCGACTACGCCCACGCGCCCGTCGTCATGGCCGACCTCGTGCTGTGCGCTCCGGTGGTGCAGCGCGAGGCGGTCGAGCAGGGTCTCGATCTGCAGGCCCACTACGCCCACATGCTGGTGCACGGCACGCTGCATGCGCAGGGCTTCGACCACGAACTCGATGCCCAGGCGCGCGTGATGGAGGCCCGCGAGAGCATGTTGATGCTGGCGTTGGGGTTCGCCGATCCGTACGCGGCGTGACGCAGGCCGTCAGCGCGAGTGGCCGAGGTAGCGCTTGCGCCAGAAAAACACGCTCAGGCCCACACCGAGGATGAGCATCAGGCCGAAGGTGATCCAGAACCCGCGCATGCTGTGAATCAGCGGCAGGCCCTCGAAGTTCATGCCGAAGAAGCCCGTCACGAGGTTCAGCGGCATGAAGATCGCGGTCAGCACGGTGAGCGTGCGCATGATGTCGTTGGTGCGGTTGCTCTGCGCCGAAAAGTGCATCTGCACGGCGGTTTCGGCCGACGATTCGAGCCGGCGCACATGGGCCAGCACGCGCTCGATGTGTTCCAGCACGTCGCGTGCGCGCACCCGCAGCAGCTCGCGTTCACGCAGCACCGCGGGGTTGTCCTCGCGCGGCAGTTCGTCGAGCGCGTCGATCCATTCGGTGATGGCGGCGCGCTGGTCTTCGCAGGTGTCTTCCAGCAGGTGCAGCCCATTGCGCGCGTCAAGCAGAAGCTTCCAGCTGATGCGCCCGGCGTCCGCCCCGAACAGGTCTTGCTGCAACTGATCGAGCTGGCGCGTCAGCACACGGCGCAGCGCCAGGTAGCTGTCGACCATGTGGTTCACCATGCGCAATGCCAGATCGGCCGCGCTCGGCGGCATGCGCGTGCTGTTGCGTGCCTCGGGGGCCGTGGTCTGCTGCTGCAGGCGGTTTGCGAAGAACTCGCGCACCTGGCAATCGGACGGATGCACGGTGAGCAGCAGGCGGTCGAATACC
>JAYTUZ010000157.1:0-4024 GCA_043744295.1 Gammaproteobacteria bacterium
GGGCCATCGGCAAGCGGCATTACGACGTACAGCTCATCGGTGGCGCGGCGCTGCACGCGGGCCGAATCGCCGAGATGCGTACCGGCGAGGGCAAGACGCTGGTGGCGACGCTGCCGGCTTATCTCAATGCGCTAGCCGGCAACGGCGTGCATATCGTCACGGTGAACGACTACCTGGCGAAGCGCGACGCCGAATGGATGGGCAAGCTCTACGGCTTTCTCGGCCTCACGGTCGGCGTCAACATTCCGCAGATGGAGCCCGACGACAAGCGCGTGGCCTACCGGGCGGACATCACCTATGGCACCAACAACGAATTCGGCTTCGATTACCTGCGCGACAACCTGGCTTTCCGCCTCGACGATCGCGTCCAGCGGGCGCTCACTTACGCCATCGTCGATGAAGTCGATTCGATCCTGATCGACGAGGCGCGCACGCCGCTGATCATCTCGGGTCCCGCTGAGGAGAGCACCGAGATCTACCAGCAGGTCAACAAGCTGGTGCCACGGCTCAAGCGCCAGCTGGCTGAAGATGGCCCGGGCGATTTCTCCCTGGACGAGAAAGGCAAGCAGGTACACCTCACCGAAGAGGGCCACGAGCGCGTCGAGGAACTGATGCTCGAGAGCGGCCTGCTGCGTGAGGGCGAGAGCCTGTACGACGCGGCCAATATCCGCCTGATGCATCACCTGAACGCAGCCTTGCGTGCGCATGCCATCTACAAGCGCGATGTCGAATACATCGTGCGCAATGGCGAGGTGATCATTGTCGATGAATTCACCGGCCGCACCATGATCGGCCGGCGCTGGTCCGATGGTCTGCACCAGGCGGTCGAAGCCAAGGAAGGCGTGCGGGTGCGCGAGGAGAACCAGACGGTTGCCTCGATCACCTTCCAGAACTATTTTCGCCTCTACAAGAAACTCGCCGGCATGACTGGCACGGCCGACACCGAGGCGCCGGAGTTCCTGCAGATCTACGGGCTCGAGGTGGTCGTGGTGCCCACCCATCGGCCAATGGTCCGCAAGGACAACCCGGATTTCGTGTATCTCACCCAACCCGACAAGTTCGTGGCCATCATCGCCGACATCCGCGATTGCGCCGCGCGCTCGCAGCCGGTGCTGGTGGGCACGACTTCCATCGAGACCTCGGAATATCTGGCCGGCCTGCTGCAGAAGGAGAACATTGCGCACCAGGTGCTCAATGCCAAGCAGCACGAACGCGAGGCACACGTGATAGCCCAGGCGGGCCGGCCGGGCACCGTGACCATCGCCACCAACATGGCCGGTCGCGGCACCGATATCGTGCTCGGCGGCAACTGGGAAGCCGAGCTGCATGAGCTGGGCGAGTCGGTTGACGCTGCCACCCAGACGGCCGCGCGCAGCGCCTGGCAGCAGCGCCATGACGAGGTGATCAGCGCGGGCGGCCTGCATATCATCGGCACCGAGCGGCATGAATCGCGCCGCATCGACAATCAGCTGCGCGGTCGCTCCGGCCGACAGGGCGATCCGGGTTCGAGTCGCTTCTATCTGTCGATGGAAGACAACCTGATGCGCATCTTCGGCGATCCGAATCGCACCAAGCGCTGGTTGCAGCTGGCCGGCATGAAGGCCGGCGAGGTGATCGAGAGCGGCATGCTCACCCGCCAGATCGAAAAGGCGCAGCGCAAGGTGGAGTCGCACAATTTCGACATCCGCAAGCAGTTGCTGCTGTTCGATGACGTGGCCAATGATCAGCGCAAGGTGGTTTATCACCAGCGCACCGAGATTCTGGGCACCTCTGACCTCCGCGACGCGGTCGCGGGCATGTTTCGCGAGGCGGTCACCGGCCTGATCGATGCGCACCTGCCCAATGGCCCGCATGAGAACTGGGACCTGGAAGGGCTCAGCGGCGCGCTGCAGCGCGATTTCAACGCGGCTGTGGACGCTCGCCCCTGGCTGGCGGCGCAGCCGGACATCGAAGAGGCGGCGCTGCGGGAGCGCATCATTCAGGGCGTGCTCGACAGTTACGAAAACAAGGTGACGCGTCTGGGCGCGCCGCTCATGCGCCATGTCGAGCGCGATGTCGTGTTGCACGTGCTCGATCAGCACTGGCGTGATCATCTGGCCGCCATGGACTATCTGCGCCAGGGCATACACCTGCGCGGCTATGCGCAGAAAGACTATCGCTACGAATACAAGCGCGAGGCCTTTGAGCTGTTCACCGCCATGCTCGGGCGGGTGAAATTCGATGCCGCCGCTCGCATGGCCACGCTCGAGGTTCGTACCCAGGAACAGATCGATCGCGAGGAAACCGAGCGACGCGAACGCCTGATGCGGGCGCTGCAGGCACAGCACGCGCAGTTGCCCTCGGCGCTGGAAGCTGCGGAAACGGCCGCAGCAGATGCTGGCGCGGCCGCAGCCGCTGCCGGCGGCGGAGCAGGATTCGGCCGCGCGCCGGCCGTCGCGCCTTTCGTACGCGAAGATCGCAAGGTCGGTCGCAACGAGCCCTGCCCGTGCGGTTCGGGCCGCAAGTACAAGCAGTGTCACGGACTGCTGGCCGATGGCTGATGAGCGGCGGGCCCGTTGAGGCGGCGCTCAAGCCCACGATCCGCGTGGTCGCAGCGGTGCTGCATGATCCGGCGGGCCGGGTACTGGTGAGCCAGCGACCCGCCGGCAAAGCACTCGCCGGTCTGTGGGAATTTCCCGGCGGCAAGCTCGAGCCGGGTGAAGCGGCCGAACTGGCCTTGCAGCGCGAACTATTCGAAGAGCTGGGCATACGGGTGGACGGCTGCCGACCGCTCATGCAACTGCGGCACGAGTATCCCGAGCGCTATGTAGAATTACTGGTATGGGCGGTCGGGCAGTTCGTAGGTGAGGCGCGCGGACTGGAAGGGCAGGCGCTGCGCTGGGTGAGTGTGCAGGAATTGCGCTCGCTCGCGTTGTTGCCGGCCGACCTGCCGATCATTGAATATCTAGCGAGGAAGTGACCATGGCACAGGAAACAGGAATGCCCGATATCCAGGTGGATCGCAACGGGCTGTATCGCGAGGAAGTATTCACCGATCGCAAGGCCGGCACCCTGCGTCGCCTGCTGCCAGTGACTGCCGAGGGCGCGGCCGACCCTGCGCGCCCGGTCCTGTATTCCGGGCAAACGCAGTTGCTCACGCCCGGCGGTGTCTTGCCACTGGCGTTTGAAATTGATGCGGCCACGCTCGATGAGGCGCTGACGCGCTTTCCCGCGGCCGTACATACGGCGCTTGAGCAGGCCATCGAAGAGGCGCGCGAGTACCGACGCGAAGCGGGCTCACGCATCGTCGTGCCGGAAGTGGGCGGCGGCGGCATGCCGGGCGGCGGCAAGATCAAACTGGGTTAGCAGGCGAGCGGCAACCCGAGATCACGCGCCACGGCGGCGTGCACCACTCGTCCATCAACCACGTTGAGCCCCGCCTTGAGTCCGGCGTCGGCTGCCAGCGCGGCCTGCCAACCCTTGTCCGCCAGGGCTTTTACATACGGCAGCGTGGCGTTGTTGAGCGCCTGCGCCGAACTGCGCGCCACTGCGCCGGGCATGTTGGTCACGCAATAGTGGGTGACACCGTGCAGCACGTACACCGGGTCGGCGTGCGAGGTCGGACGACTGGTGGCAAAGCAGCCACCCTGATCGATGGCGATATCGACTACCACCGAGCCCGGGCGCATGCGCTTGATCATCGCTTCGCTGACCAGCTTGGGCGCGGCCGCGCCCGGCACCAGCACCGCGCCGATCACCAGGTCGGCATCGGCCACCGCGCGCTCGATGGCATCGGAGGTTGAATAGAGCGTGAGTATGGCGCCGTGAAACTGCACATCGAGCGCCCGCAGACGCGGCAGCGAGCGATCGATTACGGTGACCTCGGCGCGCAGGCCGTGCGCCATCTCGGCTGCATGCGTGCCGGAGACGCCACCGCCAATCACGACCACCTTGGCCGGCGGTACGCCGGCAACACCGCCCAGCAATACGCCGCGCCCGCCCTGCGCCTTTTGCAGGTAGTAAGCGCCGACCTGCACCGACATGC
>JAYTUZ010000158.1:0-4007 GCA_043744295.1 Gammaproteobacteria bacterium
ATCATCACCCGGCGCGGCGACAAAATTCGACTAATTTCTGTGAGGCGATCACGGGATGAAGAGGTGGCAATATATGAAAGCGAAGGCGTTTGATCGGAAATTTGATGCCGGCGAGAAGATCGTGGAACACCTCGATCTCAGCAAAGCTCGGCGCATTGGCACCGATGCAAAGCGGGTCAACGTGGATTTCCCCGCCTGGATGGTGGATTCCCTCGACCGTGAGTCGCGACGACTCGGCGTGACGCGGCAGTCGCTGATCAAGCTGTGGCTAGCCGACAAGCTGGGTCAGCCGGCTGCTGCCACCAAACGGTAGGTCTCCCGCCGCTCGGATCGACGCCACCTCATCATGTATACCCGGCTCCTGGACTCGCTTATATGCTGGTACGGCCGCTCGATGGGGCACGGTGTTTACCGGTACCTCATGGCGGCGACGGCACTGGCGCTCTGGATGTTATTGAATGCAGTCTCAGTGCTTGCAATAGCATCTGCTCTGGGACCCGTGAACCTAATGAAGGTCCCGGGGATCTCAGCGGTACCGGTCTACCTTGGCATCATTCTTTGGCTGGGTAATAGCATCCTTGCTTACCGGCGATTCCAGCGTGAGGCCGAGAAAGCTCAACCGATCGAGGCACGCAACGCATCTCCAAGGCTCGGCGTTCTGTATGTGGGCGTCTCTGTCCTCGTGCTGGTTTGTTCGTTCGCCCTGCTCATTCTGGTCAAGGGATAGTCGACCTGAGCGTGGGACTCTACACCAGCGACGACAGCGTCGAGCGGCACGATCAGTTCGACGGTACCGAAACAGGCGGTCGTTCTTCGGCTCGGACTTTCCTGCGGCCCGGTCAACGGTAGAATTCCGGTAGACGTCAGCGCCGATCGCACGCTGGATTTTTCTGCAGAAACACACGGGGTCTTGAGGCGGGACTCCGCTAACCGGCTGACTTCCTGCCGGAACCCTCGGTGTAGCTTCGACTACGCCTTCTCCTCCACCTGTAACTCCGCAGATTTGAAGGGCACCCCACACCCTCCAATCCCGCAATACCCATCCGGATTCTTCGCCAGATATTGCTGGTGATAGTCCTCGGCGTAATGGAACTGCGCGGCCTCCCCTATCTCGGTGGTGATGGCGCCGCGCCCCGCATTCGCCAGGGCAGCGCTGTAGCGGCGCGCGCTATCCTCGGCCGCCCGGCGCTGCGCTGCGTTGGAGCAGAAGATAACCGAGCGGTATTGCGTGCCCAAGTCATTGCCCTGACGCATGCCCTGGGTTGGATCGTGCGATTCCCAGAACAGGCGCAACAACTCGGTATAGGCAATCTGCGCGGGATCGAACACCACCAGCACGACTTCGGCGTGGCCGCTGCGACCGCCGCACACCAGCTTGTAGTCGGGGCTTACCGCCGTGCCGCCGGCGTAGCCGACGGCCGTCGAGTACACGCCGGGCTGCTGCCAGAACAGACGTTCGGCGCCCCAGAAGCAACCCATCCCGAATACCGCCTGCTCCAGCCCTGCCGGGAACGGCGGTCTGATGGCATGGCCGTTGACGAAATGATTTGCGTGCATGGCGTTGGCGTTCATGACGGATCCTGGCAACGGGTCGCTGCCGGTGGGTAATTTGGCATTAGAATAGCGCTCTTTCCGGCACAGTCCAGCAACCAACACGGCGGCCATTCATGGGCATATCCAACCCTCACAATCTGCAGCGCGCAGCCACCAGCGGGCCCGGCCCCTACGGGGTGCGGGTAGGTTTGCGTACCGGCGACCCCTTTGCGAAGCTCTGCGGGCCGGATTGGCAGCGCACGCACTGGTATGCCACCGCCGCCGAGCGCGATGCCGCATTGGTCGAGATGAGTCGCAAGCATGAGTATTCACGTCCCGGCGACCGCCCTGCCCTGATCTACACCAAGGTGGAAAATCTGGCGGCCAGCCGCGGACTATAATCCTCGGCCAGAGTACGCCGACTTAGAAAGTGCGGCCCAGGAACAGATAGAACGCGGTGTTGCCCTCCTCATCGTAGCCGACAGCCAGATAGGTGGGGCCGAATAACGTATCGGCGCCGAAGAACAGCGCGGCGTCGCGGCGCGCTGAACCTACGTTGATGTCCCGGCGCTGGCTCCAGACGTTGCCGAGCTCCAGCGAGACACCTGCGTAGGCGGGCACGTTGAGCACGCCCTCGCCACCATTGCCGACGCTGCGATACAGCAGCGCACGCGCAATACCAAAGTATGGACCAGCCAGCGACTGCGCGCCCAGGCCGGAGAGGTTCAGGAAGCCGCCCAGCGGAAACCAGGAGCGCACGTTTTCGGCACTGCCACCTACCGTGCTGCCGCCCGACAGCCAGGCCAGGGCCGTATTCCTGCCATGCGACCAGGCCGCACGCCAATCGAGCGTCACCAGATCCGAACCGCGGGCTCCGCGGCCACTCTGCTCGAAGCGCCAGTCGAGCGTCAACGCCTGGCCTGAGCGCGGGAAATTGGCGCTGTCGAGCCGGTCGTAGCTGAACCGCAGGAATCCGGCGTGGCCATGAAAACTGGTTTCCGGTACCGAGAAGTCACCGAGGCGCACGCGCGTGCTGCCACGCACATCGAGCAGGCCGCCGCGCAACTCTCCCCAGTTGCCCAGTTCGCGGCCCAGATCCACGCCGTATTCAAAACTGCGCGCCCGATATTCGCCAATCGGCGTGGTGCCGGACAGTTGTGGCACATCGTGTGCCTCGGCCTGCAGATGCGGAGCGATGAAGTAGCCGTGCGGACCATTGAGCGGCTGATAGAACTCGGTGGCGATTCGCGGTGAAGCGCCGATCTTCAGATCCAGGGTCCACTCGGCACCGAGCTGATTCAGCTCGGTAAAGGCCAGGCGCGCTGCAGCGTTGAATTTGCTGTTGCCGGCAAAATCATCCTGCAATGCCAGCCCGAGGCGCAGGTAGTTCGGCCCCCAGGACTTGCGGCGCGCGCTGAAGGCCAGACCGCTTGCACCGTCCGCGGAGCGGGCCAGGCGGTAGTCGAGCAGCTCCAGGTAGCCGCGTCCGTAAAGCGTCTCGATGCGAGTCGCCAGGACTTCTGGTTGCAGGGGTTTGCCGATCTGGTCCTTGAAGTAATCGCTGAGCTGACGCGCGTAGCGCTCGGATCCGGGCTCAGCAACCACAAACTGCACCGGTGGCAACGCGGCTCCGGCTGGCGCGGGCGTCGACGCCACCAGCTGTGAGGCGGCCGCGGCCAGTGGCGTCAATTGATCGATTGCTGCGCGCGCCACCACCTCGCCAGCCTTGAGCGCGCGCCCAACAGCGCTGAAATCATAGGAGGCCAGGTCACCGAGCGCCGGTGTCAGCAACACATCGCGCGCCGTCAGGGTGGCACGTTGTCGCTCGACGTCACGTCGCACCAGGATGGCGAGCGCCTGATTCGAGACACTGGTGAGCGAAGTCAGCTTGTCGCGCGTGCGAAGCGGAAAACCGGTGTCGACCACGATCAGCACATCCACGCCCATCGCGCGGGCCACGTCGATCGGCAGATTTTCGGCCAGGCCGCCATCAACCAGCAGGCGGCCGTCGCGCTCCACGGGCGTGATCACACCGGGCGCCGACATGCTGGCGCGCAGGGCCGTGGTCAGATCGCCGGCCGACATGATGACCGCCTCGCCAGTTTCCAGATCAGTGGCCACAGCCCGAAAGCGTATCGGCAACCGGTCAAAATCGCTGACACCGGCTACCGGCAGGGTCGCGCGACGCAGTATCTGCGTGAGCTTCTGGCCCTGGATCAGGCCGGTGGGAATCATCAGCCGGTGGCCCTGCACGCCGAGCGGCAGGTTGACGAGGAAATCGCGCTCCTCCTGCTTGCGCCGGAACCCCAGGTCAGCGCGCGCCGGACGATCGCGAAACGCCGCCTGCCAATCGACCGAGCTGAGCAACTGCTCGATCTGCAGGCCGCTCATGCCGCTGGCATAGAGACCGCCGACCACCGCGCCCATGCTGGTGCCGGCGATGGCATCGACATGCAGGTGCAGTTGGTCGAGCA
>JAYTUZ010000159.1:0-4007 GCA_043744295.1 Gammaproteobacteria bacterium
CGGCGCGAGCTCGGCGCTGCTGCAACTGCGGGCGCGCTGCGACGCGGTACGGGCCGTGCCGACGGCGGTCACCGCGGCGTGGTATGACGAAACCAGCCCCGCGGAACTGGCCCAGGCGCAGGCACTGGCCGAGGCGCTCGCGGGCACAATCCAGTTTTACAGTGGTGACCATGCTGCCGGCCTGGCGCAGGTGCAGGCGGCGATCGCTGCGACTGTCCGCATGCAGTTCGAGTACGGCCCGCCATGGTCGGCAAAGCCGCTCGATGAGTTGCTGGGTGAGCTGTTGCTGGCGGACGGTCAGCGCACCGCTGCCGCGGAGGCCTTCCGCAGGACGCTGGCCAGTTACCCGAACCGCCGCCTGGCACTCGCAGGGCTGGCGGCGGCAACTACGGCGCCATGAAGACCTGCGCACAGGCTTTGCTGTGGATGCTCGCGCTGCTGGGTGCCGCGCCTCTGGCCGCCGGGGAATCGAGTACCCCGGCTCCCACTACAGCGCGCGATCTGATCGGCGCCTGGCGGCTCGTCAGTATCGCCATCGAGGGACCTGGCGGCAGCCGGGCAGATCCGTTCTACAACCGCGTTGCCTCGGGCCTCCTGATCTACGACCCGTCAGGATCGGTCAGCGTGCAGATCGTCGGGGCACCTCGCCCGACGGTCGATGTCCCCGCATCGCGACCGCGGGTCGGTGACGACACGCACGCCGCGCAGCTCAAGGCGATGCTGCTCGATACCTATTACGCCTACTTTGGAACCTGGGAGTACGATCCTTTGACCTCGACCGTGACGCATAAGGTTGGATCGTCGCTTTATCCGAGCGAGGCGGGCGTCAGTTACGCCCAGCACGTGCAGCTCTCCGGCTCGCGCCTGGTGTTTACCAGGACGCTGGCATCCACGGCGGGCAATACCGTACAAAAGAAGGTCTGGGAGCGGATCGATCCCGGCTCATTGCCGCCGAACTAGGGCGTCGGCCCGCAGCAGTTCCAGCCCCTCGGCGTAGTTGCGCTGGAACCCCTTCCAGACCGTTATCTCGCCGGTGCCGGGACTGATGGCATCCCAGGGCGTGCCTGGAGCCTGCTTCCAGATGCCGCTGCCCGAGTCCGGTACCAGCCCGTCCAGATACGACGCCTTGCTGTCGTCGCCCTTGACGTAGCGATCCAGGAAAGCGGTGATCATGTGCAGATTGATGTCGATGATGCGATCCTTGCGCCACACCGGGTCCTCGAACCAGTCCAGATTCCAGAGGCGATGGCGCATCTGTTCAGGAGTAGGGCCCAGGCCAAGCTTGTGCCCGCCGCCCTTGAAGGTCAGCAGATAGCGCGGGGCGTTGACGGCGGAATCGAAGAAGCCGCGCGCTCCGCTGGCATAGTCGACCGTGTGATCACGGTCGCCGGCGATCAGCATCAGCGGTGTGGAGATGGCGCCCATCCCGGTCAGTCCCCACGCGGCGACCGATCCGCCCCACGGCGAGATCGCCACCACTGCCCTGAGATTCCTGACCAGCACCTCCTTTTGCAATGGCCCGCCCTCGGCATAGGACTTCAATAAGCCGCCCGGAACCAGGGCGCAGACGGGTCCGTTTGGATCGAGCGCCGCGCCTGCGGCGGTCAGCACGCCATAGCCGCCCATTGAATAACCGATCAGCGCCGTGCGGGTCGCATCGATGAGGCCCTCGGCCGAGAGCGAGTCCTGCAGCGATTGCGTGACGAAACCGATGTCGAGCGGTCGGCGCAGCAGGACCTCGGGGAATCCGGCGGGGTTGGCATAGGGGTCCAGGTGCCGGATAGCGGCCACCACATAGCCTTTGGAGGCGAGGTTCTCAGTCAGCCAGCTCATGGCGACGGTGGCATTGCCGTGGCCATGCGAGACGATGATCAGAGGAAAGCGGCCGGCCGCCGGTCTGGCGCCGCGAACCGCGACGCCCGGCAGCTCAAACGCCACCGGTTTGCCGTCTTCACCGGGGAGTGAATCCCGATAGATTTGCGCACGCGCGCCCCGCGGCACGCTGGCCGGATACCACAGGTCGACGTTCAGGGTACGATCGTGGCGCGGAGCCGTGCCATGTGCGGCATCGAAGCGGAGTATATCGACCGCGCTGCGGTCGATGAGTGTGATGGTACGCACGCCGACCGCGAACGCCCCCGGGCGCGCGAGCTCCGGCGCGTCGATCGAAGTGCGATTCGGCTTCAGCCCTGCGCTGGTGGCAAGCGTCGATGTCAACGCCAGCAGCAGCGTGCTGCCGATTGTCAGTAGCCTGGTATTCACGGCAGCCCCCTTATTGGCAAGCCGCGCTGCGGCGGCGCGGAGCTGCAGCTTAGCGGGTTTAAGGAGTCGCCGCCTGCTGAGCGGGTTCGGCGCGCAGATTGCGCAGCGACTCATCGGCAAAGAAGCGCCGCATCATCATCGCCTGCTGCAGGCGGCCCTTGCGCACATAAACCTGATGCAGCAGATCCTTGATGACTTCCAGCAGCACACCCGCCAGCTGGCCATCGATCGTCGGTATGCTCGGGTGCGGATCATTGTCGGTGCCGAAGATTACGCGCTTCACATCGATGAAGGTCGGCGCGTCGATGTCCGCCATGGCGCGTACGTCGTTGAGCTGATCGAAGACCTTGAGTTTGCCGGCTTCGCCGAGGTCGGCAAAAGCCGTCTGCATGGTGCGCCGGCACAGGCTCGCAAAGGCGTTGTAGTGGGCGTTGGAGAAGCAGGCGAGCGCCTCGCGGAACAGCGTCTCGACTTCCTCGGGCAGATAGGTGTAGCTGAACTTTTCCCGCGGCCGCTCGATCTCCGCATATTGCGAGCCGAGCTCCACGCGATTGTTGCCATACATGCGCACCGGAAAGCGCAGGAACACCGGCGCGTTGCACGAGTCGCAGCGAAACACCGTGCCAACGTGCTTGGGCCGGTGGGTGACCAGCTCATCGAAGCTCGGTATGGCGATGGGTGTAATGTGCGAGAGCACCTGACAGTGCGGGCAGGTGAGCGCGAGATTGGCCTCCTGCTCGTGGTGCAGCCGGCCGGAAGCATCGATATAGCTCGACATAGGCGCCTTGGTGCCGCGCGGTCCTTAGGTCCCCTGAACGCCGCTGCGGTCGTGCGCAGTGTAGCCGAATCACTGCGCTGCGCCAGTAGGAGATTTCCCTGTAGGTTCGGGGGGTTACATAATCTCGCTGAGGGAGAATCTCACCCGCGGGGCCCTAGCCGGTTAGCCGCTTGTACTTCACCCGATGCGGTTGCGTGGCCTCGTCACCGCGGCGCCGGCGCAGATCCTCCACGTAGTCCTGGTAGTTGCCTTCGAACCAGATCACCTCGGAGTTGCCTTCGAAGGCCAGGATGTGGGTGGCGATGCGATCCAGGAACCAGCGATCGTGCGAGATAACGACTGCGCAGCCCGGAAAACTCAACAGCGCATCTTCCAGGGCGCGCAGGGTCTCGACATCCAGATCGTTGGTGGGCTCATCCAGCAGCAGGACATTGCCACCCTGCCTGAGCACCTTGGCCAGGTGCACGCGGTTGCGTTCACCGCCCGAGAGCTCGCCGATCAGTTGCTGCTGCTGCGCACCCCTGAAGTTGAAGCGACCGACATAGGCGCGCGAGGGCGTCTCGTAATTATCGACCTTGATGATATCGAGGCCGCCAGAGATTTCCGCCCAGACGCTCTTCTTGTCATCCAGCGTCTGGCGCGACTGATCGACGTAAGCCAGCTTGACCGATGGGCCAATGCGAATCTCGCCAGCATCGGGTTTTTCCACACCGATGAGCATGCGAAACAGCGTGGTCTTGCCGGCGCCGTTCGGGCCGATGACGCCAACGATGCCGGCGCGGGGCAGCGTGAAGGACAGGTCGTCGATGAGCAACCGCTCGCCGAAGCCTTTGGACACACCGGTGCACTCGATGACGAGATCACCCAGGCGAGGGCCCGGCGGGATCATGATCTCGAGCCGGTTGTCGTCGCCGCGGCTGGCCTCGGCGTCGGCCTGCAGCTTCTCGTAGGCGGTCAGTCGGGCCTT
>JAYTUZ010000160.1:0-14159 GCA_043744295.1 Gammaproteobacteria bacterium
GTCATGACCACCGCGCGTTAACCGCCAGATTTTAGCGTCGTCCCAATCCGCGACCATCGCCGCCGTTTCTAGATATTTACCGAAGAAGTGCTCGCGCACGTACGCGCCATCTTTCGACTTGAAATCCTGATATTCGCCATCCACGCACTCTTCCATGCGGTGGCGCAGCATACCGGAATTGTCTTTGGCCAGCAGCTCATCCCAGCCGGTACCCCATATCACCTTAATGACGTTCCAGCCGGCACCGCGGAAGTCGCCTTCCAGCTCTTGGATGATCTTGCCGTTGCCGCGCACCGGGCCGTCGAGGCGCTGCAGGTTGCAATTGATCACGAACACGAGGTTGTCGAGCTTTTCCCGGCCCGCCAGTGCGATGGCACCGAGGCTTTCCGGCTCATCCATCTCGCCGTCGCCGCAGAACACCCAGACTTTGCGGTTCTCGGTATTGGCGAGACCACGACCGTGCAGATATTTGAGGAACCGTGCCTGATAGATTGCCATCAAGGGCCCAAGACCCATCGACACCGTCGGAAACTGCCAGAAATCGGGCATCAGCCAGGGGTGCGGATAGGAACTCAGACCTCCGCCATCGACTTCCTGGCGGAAACGCGCCAATTGCGCTTCGCTCAGGCGACCTTCGAGGTAAGCGCGCGCATAGATGCCAGGCGAGGAATGCCCCTGCATGAACACCAGATCGCCCGGGCCCTGCGCGGTGGGCGCGCGCCAGAAGTGATTGAAGCCCACCTCATAGAGCGTGGCCGAGGAGGCGTAGCTGGCGATGTGGCCGCCATACTCGGTCGACTTGCGGTTGGCCTGCACCACCATGGCCATGGCATTCCAGCGGATCCAGGCCTCGATGCGTCGCTCGAGTGCGCGATCTCCCGGGTATTGCGGCTCTTTGCCAACCGGAATCGTATTCACATAGGCCGTATTCGCGCTGTAGGGCAGGTAGGCGCCGGAGCGCCGCGCATGCTCGACCATGCGATCAATCAGAAAGTGTGCGCGCTCGGGCCCCGCTACCCGCAGCACGGAGTCGATCGATTCGAGCCATTCGCGGGTTTCAAGCGGATCGCCGTCGCGCTCTTCGGTGACTGGATTCATGGCTGGAGGAATTACCTTGTGGGACGCTGTGTTAGGATGCGCGCCGTGCCCGGATGATCCGTATTTTACGTAAGATGGTCAAGCGAACGGCGCGGCGCGGGCTGATCCAGGTAATCATGCAAGAGCTGACGATTCGCCGTCCCGACGACTGGCATCTGCACCTGCGCGACGGCGCGGCGCTCGCCGCTGTGCTGCCATTCACCGCCCGGCGCTTCGCGCGCGCCATCGTCATGCCCAATCTCACTCCTCCGGTAACCACCACGGCCGCCGCCCTCGCCTATCGCGAGCGCATCATGGCAGTGCTGCCGGCCGGCGCGGATTTCACGCCGCTGATGACACTCTATCTGACCGATCGGACCAGTCCCGAAGAAATTGACCGGGCGGTCGACAGCGGCGCCGTCTTTGGTGCCAAGTATTACCCGGCTGGCGCCACCACGCACTCGCAGTGGGCCGTCACGGATGTGCGCCGGCTCGATGCGGTGCTCGAGCAGATGGCGGCGCGCGACCTGCCATTGCTGGTGCATGGTGAAGTCACCACGCCCGGCGTCGACATCTTTGAGCGCGAGGCGCGCTTCATCGACCAGGTGCTGGCGCCCCTGGTCGAACGTGTGCCAGGCGTGCGCGTGGTATTTGAGCACGTGAGCACGCGCGCTGCAGTCAGCTACGTATGCGGCGCACGCGCCGGCGTCGCCGCGACCGTCACCCCGCAACACCTGCTGCTCAACCGCAATGCGCTGTTCCAGGGCGGCCTGCGGCCACACCTTTTTTGCCTGCCGGTGCTCAAGACCGAGGCCGATCGTCAGGCCATTGTCGAGGTCGTGGCCAGCGGCAATCCACGCTTCTTCCTGGGCACCGACAGCGCGCCGCACGCGCGCCTCGCCAAGGAGGCGGCTTGTGGTTGCGCGGGCGTGTTCTCGGCGCATGCCGGCATCGAGTTGTACGCCGAAGCCTTCGAGCAGGCCGGCATGCTGCCGCGGCTGGAAGATTTCGCCGCCAGCTTTGGCGCCGATTTCTACCGCCTGCCGCGCAATCGCTCGAGCATTACCCTGCAGAAGCGCGACTGGTCGCCACCGGCGAGCTATCCCCTGGGTGCCGATGAGCTGGTGCCCATGAGCGCCGGCGAGACCATTCACTGGCGCCTCAGCTCATGAGCAACGACCCGGGTGATGCCCGCATGGCGCGACGCTTCCGCGGTTTTCTGCCCGTGGTCGTCGATGTGGAAACCGGCGGCTTCAACGCTTCCCGGGACGCCCTGCTGCAGATCGCCGCCGTGCTGATCGAGTTCGATGCCGCCGGCCACCTGGTGCGGGGCGCCACTCACTCCTATCACGTGCAACCCTTTGCGGGCTCAAATATCGAACCCGCCTCACTGCAGGTGAACCGCATCGACCCGTGGCACCCGCTACGCCCGGCGATCGATGAGCGCGATGCGCTGCAGCGGGTTTTCAAGGAGGTGCGCACCGCGATGCAGGTGACCGGCTGCAAGCGCGCGATACTGGTGGGCCACAATTCCTGGTTCGATCTTTCGTTCCTGAATGCGGCCGCCGCACGGAGCGGCGTAAAGCGCAGCCCCTTCCACCCATTCTCGAGCTTCGATACCGCGACTCTGGCGGGCGCTGCACTGGGTCAGACCGTGCTCGCGAAAGCCTCGACCATCGCCGGGTTCAACTGGGATACCGCTGCAGCGCATTCGGCCACTTACGATGCCGAGCGCACCGCCGATCTGTTCTGCGCGATCTGCAATGAACTGGCCGACAGCTTTGCGCGCGCCGAGCACCGCGCCCGTGAACTGGGCTGGCAGGAAAACGCCGGGCCCACGGCCGATGCGGTAGCAGACGCCGGCGCCACCGCGGGCGCCGATCCGCTCTAAACCCGGGCCGGGCTCAGAGTCCGGGTTTAAGTCCCTGCGCCCAGCGCGCCAGCGGCTTCAAGGGTTTGCTTGAGCTCGCCGTTACGGAACATTTCCATGGCAATATCACAGCCGCCCAGCAACTCACCCTTGAGATACAACTGCGGATAGGTGGGCCAGTTCGAGTGCTGCTTGAGCGCCTCGCGCAATTCCGGGTCATCGAAAATATTGACGCTGTGAAACTTCACGCCGAGCTTGCGCAACGCGCCGGCCGTCTGTGCGGAAAACCCACACTGCGGAAAATCCGGTGTGCCCTTCATGAATAGCACCACCGGGGCGCTGTCGAGTTCCTTGCGTATCCGCTCTTTGACATCCATCTCTAAGGTACCTTGAGTTGATTGATAACCGAGCTCACGCCGCCGGTGGCCTGGGCCACCCGCGTCGCCGCACTGCGCTGTGCGGCCGAGAGGGCCGTACCGCGCAACGTCACAATAGTGCCACTGGCGCTCACCTCGACGTTCGCACCGCGCAGCGCCGCGTCGGCAGCCAGCCGTGCACTCACCGCGCCCTGCAGTGAGGTGGCGCCGCCGCTGGGGCCCCGCAACCGGGTATCTGCCGCGGTGCCGCTGGTCGGCGCGTTGCCCAGCACCGAGGCCACGCAACCGGCCTGCAACAACCCGATAATTCCGATCAGACCCAGACGCTGTATCATGACTGCCCTGCCGTGGCCCCAGCGTTGAATTATGGGGTGCGGTGGCCTATTCTCCAAATTGCGCTGCTGGGGCAGCCAGCTGCATGAAATAACGACCCAAGAGAGGCTTTGACTATGAACCCACTGAATTCGGTGCGTGGCTCGATTGTTACGGGTTTTATCGCCGCGCTGGTGATCGCATTCGCCATTGCGCCCACGAGCTTTCACGAACTGGGCCTGGCGCGCTGGCTGCACGTCCTGTCAGGTGTGACCTGGATCGGCCTGCTCTATTACTTCAACGTCGTGCAGACACCCGGTATGGCCGCTGCGGCCGCCGACAAGGGTGGCCCGGGCGGCGCTGGCGTGAGCAAGTACATCGCGCCACGCGCACTGTTGTGGTTTCGCTGGGCGGCGCTGGCCACCTGGTTCACCGGTGCCTGGTACCTGGGGCGCGGCGCCAATTTCATCAACGCCTTCACCTTCGGACACTTTGGTGAAGACTATTACGGCCTGGTCATCGGCATTGGCGCCTGGCTGGGCACCATCATGCTGTTCAACGTCTGGGTGCTGATCTGGCCGAACCAGAAGAAGATTCTGGGCATCGTCACGGCCAGCGATGAAGAGAAGGCCAAGGCACGGAAAGTGGCCGCACTGGCCTCACGCACCAACTTCGTGCTCTCCATTCCGATGCTGCTGTGCATGGCATCGGCCTCGCACGGCCTGCCTTTCTAGACTGCTGGAAGCGGCCACTGCCCGCCGTTCTCCCAGCCGACCTGCCCGAACAGGTGTCCCGCGCCTTGCGCGAGGACATTGGTTCGGGCGACGTCACTGCGCAACTGATCGCGGAGCAGCGCCTGGCGCGCGCCACCGTAACATGCCGCGAGAGTGCGCTGATCTGCGGCACGGCCTGGTTTGATGAAAGCTTTCGCCAGCTCGATGAGCGCGTCCACGTGCACTGGCTGGTGAGAGATGGCGCCACCGTGATCGCTGGCACAGTGTTGTGCGAACTCGCAGGCCCGGCCCGGGCGCTGCTTACTGGTGAACGCACGGCGCTCAATTTCCTGCAATTGCTCTCGGCCACGGCCACCATTACTGCGCAACATGTGCGCGCCGTGGCCGGCACGGCCTGCCGGATACTCGACACGCGCAAGACCATTCCGGGCCTGCGCACTGCGCAAAAGTATGCCGTGCGCTGCGGTGGTGGTCAGAACCATCGCCTGGGCCTCTACGACCTGGTGCTGATCAAGGAAAACCACATCGCTGCGGCCGGTTCGATCGCCGCAGCGGTGCAGGCGGCACGATCCCAGGCGCCCGGAATACCGGTGGAAGTCGAAACCGAAAATCTGCAGGAATTCGCACAGGCGCTGGCGGCTGCGAGCGATATCATCATGCTGGATGAATTCTCGCTCGGCGATATGCGCAGCGCCGTGGCCCTGAACAGGGCTGCGGACTACCCCGCACGCCTGGAGGCCTCAGGCGGTGTGAACCTGCCGGCGCTCGCCGCCATAGCCGCCACCGGCGTTGACTACATATCGGTGGGCGCGCTCACCAAACATGTGCAGGCAATTGATCTGTCCATGCGCCTGAAACTGAACGCGCCCGGCGCGGCGGGCGCGTCCTAGCCGCGCGAAACTACGCTATTTCTTGCGCGCCGGTCTGCGTACTGGCTTGCGCGACAGCCTGCGGGACGCCTTGCGAGCGGGTTTACGAACAGGCTTACGCGCTGCCTTGCGAACCGACCTCTTCGCAGCGACCTTCTTCGCGGCGACTTTGCGCTTGGCCTTGCGCGCCACCTTGTTCGCGCTGCGCCTTTTGGCAGCGGGTTTCCTGGCCGCTGGCTTCTTGACGGCCTTCGCTGCGGCTTTTTTTCTGGCCGGCGCCTTCTTTGGTGCTGACTTCCTGGCTGGCTTTGCGGCTGGCTTCACGGCCACGGCCGGCATCACGGCCTTGACCGAATGCACGGCAAACATCACCCCCTGCGGATCGATCAGTTGCGCAACCCGTCCACCGCCCGGCACATCCATCGGGCCACTGGCGATCTGGCCGCCGGAGGCCACTGCGAGGCGCGCCGCCTCATCGGCACTCTGGTGCGACACGTACGGCAACCAACCCACGGGTTGCGACTTGCCGGCCGCGATGCGGTACATACCGCCTTCCTGTTTGCCCTTGCGGCCAAACAGCAGGTAAACGCCCAGCGGACCCATCGGCATGCGATCGAGCAACTCCCAGCCGAACAGCGACTGATAGAACTCGAAGGCCGACTCGAGGTCACTGGCCGCGAACTCATGCCAGGAGTAGCCACCCTGCGGGACATCACCGCCGCCCGCTTCATGCGCGGGCTTATAGACGCCAAACAAACCGCCCTGGGGATCCGCCAACACTGCCATGCGACCGACGTTGGGCATGTCGGCGGCGGGCTGCACCACGCGCGCGCCCAGGGCCACGGCCTGCGCGACTGTCGCATCGACATCACTGCTGCCGATTGAACCGAGCCACTGCGGCCTGACGCCATCAGCGCCAGCAGCATCCCCCAGTTGCGTGGCACCGGCGACCATGCGGCCGCCGCTGTCGTCCGCCACGAACACGGTATAGGGCGCGCCAGGCGCAAAAGGTTGTGACTTCCAGGGCATGACGCGCGTATAAAAGCCCGCCGCCGCGTCGGGATCGGGGCTGCGCAGTTCCTGCCAGAGAAAACGACCATGAAAAGCCGGGTTTGCCATGTTCTGCTCCTCGATTGTTTTTTGTCGCCGCGTGTAGCCACGCTGTGCTGGTTCGGACAATAGCCCAAACCCGCCGCGCGTAACAGAGCCCATGAAGCGTCCCCAACCCTTTGGTTTCATCCGTGAGCACATCACGCGCTGGGATGCACTGGCACTGCTGGTGGTGCTGGGCCTGTTCGTGTTCCTGGCCGAAGCCAATCGCGGTCTGTTCGCTCCGCTTTCGCAGTTGGACGCCGTGCCGCTGTCACTCGATCCCTGGCATCTGCCGCAATACGCAGCGCGCACGACGCTGCGCATGTTTGCGGCGCTGGGCCTCTCACTGCTGTTCACCTTTACCTACGCCACCTGGGCTGCCAAGAACGAGCGCGCCGGCCGGGTGTTGATTCCGGTTCTGGACATCCTGCAGTCGGTGCCGATCCTCGGTTTCATATCAATCACTTATGTATTCTTCATGTCACTGGTTCCAGGCAGGGTGCTGGGCGCGGAATTCGCCGCCATCTTCGCCATCTTCACCAGCCAGGCCTGGAACATGGCCTTCAGCTTCTACCAGTCGCTGCGCACGATTCCGACCGAACTGTCGGAGGCGGCCGAATCGTTCCACCTGAGCCCCTGGATGCGCTTCTGGCAGCTGGAGGTGCCCTTTGCCATGCCGGCGCTGGTCTGGAACATGATGATGTCGATGTCGGGCGGCTGGTTCTTTGTGGTCGCCTCGGAGGCCATCAGCGTCGGGCACACTCACGTGGCCCTGCCGGGCGTGGGCTCGTACATCGCGCTGGCGATTGCCGAGCGCAACCTGCATGCGATTGGCTGGGCGATCGGCACCATGGCACTGGTGATCCTGGTGTATGACCAGCTGCTGTTTCGCCCGCTGATCGCCTGGGTCGATCGCTTTCGGGTCGAGCAGGAACCGGGCGACGAGCCGCCCTCCTCGTGGGCATTGACCATGATGCGCCGCTCGCGACTGATCAGCGCCCTGACCATGGTGTTCTACGCCGCCGTACGCTGGACCAGTTGGGCGATGCCGCAGACCCAGGTGCGTGTCAGCGCGCGATCTACGCGGCGCGCCCGCTGGCGCGATCGCCTGCTGCTCACACTGCTGCTGCTGACCATCGCCCTGGTACTCTGCAAAGTCGCGCAGACTGCCGTCGTGCGCACGACGCTGCCGGAGCTGCGTGAAGTGCTGGTGTTGGCGCTCCTGACCATGACGCGCGTCGCCGTGTTGATCGCCCTGGCGAGCCTGCTATGGGTGCCGATCGGCGTGTGGATCGGCCTGCGGCCGCGCGCTGCACAGGTTGTCCAGCCGATCGCGCAGTTTCTGGCGGCATTCCCCGCCAACCTGCTGTTCCCCATGGCGGTCTACGGCATCGTCAGCTGGCGGATGAACCCGGATATCTGGCTCAGTCCGCTGATGATCCTGGGCACGCAGTGGTACATTCTCTTCAATGTGATCGCAGGAGCTGCCGCCATGCCGGCCGAGCTGCGCCACGCGGCGCGCAACCTGCGCATCGGCGGCTGGCTGTGGTGGCGACGCGTGGCGCTGCCCGCCGTCATGCCCTACTACGTTACCGGCGCCATTACCGCCTCGGGCGGTTCCTGGAATGCGGCGATTGTCGCCGAGCTGGCGAGCTGGGGTGGCACGCAGGTGCGTGCGCATGGACTGGGCGCTTATATCGCGCAGGCCACGCTGCGCGGCGACTATCATCATATTGTGCTGGGCATCGCCACGATGAGCCTGTTCGTGGTGGCCATCAACCGACTGTTCTGGCGGCCGCTCTATTACTACGCCGAGCGCCGCTTTCGCCTGAGCTGAGCGCTGTGCTCAGGCGGGCTTGATATTCGCGTTGAGGCGAAACAGGTTCTGCGGGTCGTATTTCCTTTTGAGCGCGGCGAGGCGCGAGTAGTTGACCCCATAGTTGCCGTCGACCGTCTTTGGATCAGGGTCGGCGAGATTGATGTAGTAACCATCGGTATGCGGCGCCACACGGTCCCACGCCGCACGTACCCGCGCCTTGCCCGCGTCGTCCTGAGATCGATCGTCCCACTGCCCAAGGATCATCAGGCTCGCCATCGCGTTCCGGTGCGTGAACGCGGTGGCGTCAGCTCGCGTATCCCAGACGGCGCCATTGGCACTCTCGAAATACATGTCCAGGCCGGCGCCCGCCTCGAACTCGCTTCCGAGGTAATCGACCAGGCCCGCCGAGTACTCACGCACGAAACCACCCTTGATGTAATGGCGGTGCGTGTCGATGGGTGGCGAATCGTCCTGGGCCTGAACAGCCAGGTAGGACTGCGCACGAATCTTAACTTCGGCGGGCTTGCCAAAGGCCATCAGCGGTGCCAGCACCTTGTCGGCCTCGGTGGGTCTGCCCGAGTACACGACGGCGATCGAAGCAAAGGTGCCGCCGTCCCTGGCGCGTGAAATGTCCAGGTCTACGGCCAGCTCACGCGGCGCGCGCGCCAGGAAGTCGGCGTAGAACGCGATCGCATCGCGACGTTGCGCTCCGCTGTAGTTCGCGTAACCGGCGATCACTTGCTGCGGCGACTCGTGCAGCCGGTATTCCAGCGCCGTGGCGACGCCAAAGTTGCCGCCACCACCGCGGATGGCCCAGAACAGGTCGGAATCGTCCTGTGCGCTCACGCGACGGATCTTGCCATCCGCGGTCACGAGTTCAGCTGCCACCAGGTTGTCGCAGGCCAAACCTAAGCGCCGCGACAACCAACCGAGGCCTCCGCCTAGCGTGAGCCCGCCGATGCCGGTATTGGAGATCTGGCCCATCGTGGTAGCCAGGCCATGCGGCTGCGTGGCGCCGTCGACGTGCAGGCCCCAGGCGCCGCCGCCGGCACGCACCCGGCGCTGGGCGACGTTCACGTCTACCTGCCCCAGCCGCGATAGATCGATGAGCATGCCGCCTTCGCAACTGGAATAGCCTGGAAAGCTGTGGCCACCGCCGCGCACCGCCAGCAGCAGGCCACGTTCGCGGGCGAACACAACGGCCCTGGACACGTCGGTAGCGTTTGCACAGCGGGCAATCAGTGCGGGGCGCCGGTCTATCATGGCATTCCACACGCGTCGCGCTGCATCGTAATCCGCGTCCGTGGCGAGCAGCAGCTGCCCCTGCAGACTGCCCTGCAGTTCCCGCAAGGCTGCGCGCTCCAGTGTGAGCGCTGCGCCGTCACGACCCACGGCTGTGACCCCCGAGGCAATCTCAGGCCGCGTCTCTGATGCCAGCAATCGCGTACCAGGAATCCAGCTGGCGGCACCTGCGAGCACGGCGCCACTACAAAATCGGCGTCGATCGATCATCACGACCTCCAGAGCAGTTGCCGCAAAGACTACGCTTGATTTTGCGGGTAGTCTAAGCGTCATGAACGCCCCTTCCCTGCTGCAGGTCAGCGAAGTCAGCAAGTCATTCCCCAAGCCCGACGGCCACGAGCTGCTGGTGCTGCAGGGCGTGAACCTGCAGCTGGTGGAAGGACAGATCGTCGGCCTGCTGGGCCGCTCGGGCTCTGGCAAATCCACGCTGCTGCGCCTGATCGCCGGACTCGCTGAACCCAGTGGCGGCGCGCTGCACTATCTTGGCAGCCCGGTGAGCGGCCCGGCGCTGGGCATCTCCATGGTGTTCCAGAGTTTTGCGCTGTTCCCCTGGCTCACGGTCTTTGAAAATGTGGCGCTCGGTCTGGAAGCCCAACGCTTGCCGCGCGCCGAGATCCGCCATCGCACCCTGGCCGCGATCGATCTGATCGGTCTCGATGGGTTTGAATCGGCGTATCCGCGCGAACTCTCCGGCGGCATGCGCCAGCGCGTCGGCTTCGCCCGCGCACTGGTGGTGCACCCGAATATCCTGCTGATGGATGAACCTTTCTCCGCGCTGGATATCCTGACTGCCGAGACACTGCGCACCGATTTTCTCGACCTGTGGTCGGAAGGCAGGATGCCGATCAAGGGCGTGATCCTGGTCACCCACAACATCGAGGAGGCGGTACTGATGTGCGATCGCATCCTGGTGTTCGGCAGCAACCCCGGCCGCGTGCTCTCGGAGATCGAGGTCAGCCTGCCGCAGCCACGCGACCGGCTCGATCCGGCGTTTCGCGAACTGGTGGAGCGCATCTATGTGGAGATGACGGCGCGCAGCAACGGACCGGCCAATGCCGCGAGCGCCCGCAGCGAGTTCTTTCCAGGGCTGGGCATCGGCACGCAGCTGCCGCGCGTTTCCTCGAACGAGATGGCCGGCTTGCTGGAGGCCGTCGCCGCTGCGCCGTTCAACGGCAAGGCCGATCTGCCGAAAATCGCCTCGGACCTGCAGATGGAAATCGATGAACTGTTCCCGGTAGCCGAAACGCTGCAGATGCTGCGCCTCGCCGAACTCGAGGGTGGCGACCTGAAACTGACCGAGGCCGGCCTCGATTTTGCCAATGCCGCGCCCGATGAACGCAAGCGGGTCTTCGCCCGCCAGCTGCTCACCTACGTGCCGCTGGCCGCACACCTGCGCCGCGTGCTCGATGAGCGCACCTCGCACGTGGCGCGCCGCAGCCGTTTCATCGACGAGCTCGAGGATTTCATGAGCGAGGAATCGGCCGAGGAAACCCTGAGCGTGCTCATCAGCTGGGGACGCTACGCCGAGATCTTTGCGTACGAAGACGAGAGCGAGCGCTTCACGCTCGAGAATCCCGCCTGATGGCACTGCGCGTGCCGCCGATCTGCGCGCAGCACTTGCATCCACCACCCGGCGGGCGCACATTTACGCGGTAGCGCAGGCGAGTCATGGGACTCGCTGATTCGGAGAGCGGCGTGCCAGATACGAACTAGTGGTGTGCGGTGAACTGATCAGCGGGCGGCGACGATCGGCAACATCAATCCAGGGGGTAACCGTCATGCAAGTGTTCAAAAGAATATCGGCTGGCGCGGGTTTTTGCGCATGGGCTGGGGCGGCGGCGCTGCTGGTCTGCGCGCTACCTGCCGAAGCGGCGAAATCAATGGCCAGCGTCAAAGCGCAGTTTTCCGAGGCTATCGCCTTCGACAGCTCGCGCCCCATGCGGGAACTGGCAGCCTCGGCCATGCTCATCCGGCGATTTTCCGTTAGCGGGGATGCCGAGCCACTGGAGGTTCGGCCCGAGCGCGAGAGCGTCCGCCCGATCACAGACAACGGCTTCAGCGGCGATAACGCGCTCGGGGGCAGCACGGCGGGGCGCTCGCCGCTGACCTCATTGTCCCTCAGCGCGCCGCTGCTGACGTTCGAGGGCTTGAGTAACCAGGACAACTTCGACCTGTTTGGCTTTCGCGTCAACCCGCCAGATCCGGTTGGCGACGTCGGTCCAAACCACTACGTTGAAATGGTCAACCTGGCGTACGCAGTGTTCAGCAAGACCGGTCAAAAGCTCCTCGGACCGGTGGACACGGGCACGCTCTGGGCAGGCTTTGTAATCCCCGATTGCACCGACGCGTCGGGCGATCCGGTGGTCGTTTACGATCAGCTCGCCGATCGGTGGATCCTCAGCCAGTTCACGACCCGCGGGTTCGACCCACCGTTCCTGGCGCCCAACTATAACTGCGTTGCCATCTCGCAGACTGGCGACCCGACTGGCGCCTATTACCGCTACGCCTTCATTACCCAGCCGGATCTGGTGGATGGCGGCTACTTCTTTCCCGACTACCCGAAGTACGGCGTGTGGACGAATTCCTACATCATGACGACGCGCGACTTCGGGTTTGCCAATCGCTACGGCATCAGCGTGTACGCGCTCGAAAAGGCAAAGATGATCGCTGGCAACCCGAACGCTCGCGCCGTCCAGTTTTTTCTGGAAGATGGCAAGGTGCCATTGGAGTGGATCGGCGATGGCCTGTTACCTGCCGACATCGATGGGAAGCGCCGGCCAGAGGACAACGACGCCGCGCCGATCGTCGGCACCATGGATGATGGCGCCGGGTACGGCGCGAGCTATGACGCAATCAATATCTTCGACCTGACGGTGCGCTGGAGCAAGACGCCGGTCGCTACGCTCACCGGTCCGACGCAACTGCCCGTGGCGGCGTTCGATTCAATCTTCCCTTGCGGCGTCGTCCCCGGTACGCTCCCGCGGAGCTCCCGGGACTGCCTGCCGCAGCCGGGGATCACCAACGGCAGTCAATACATCGATGTCCTCTCATATCGCCAACGGCCTACCTACCGGCTGGCGTATCGGAATATGGATGATCACGATTCACTCGTGACCAATCAATCCGTCGAGGCGCGCCCTGGGATCGCGGGCGTGCGCTGGTACGAAATACGCCGCACCCAGGGCACGTATTCCATTCACCAGCAAGGCACCTATTCCCCGGATGATGGCGTGCATCGCTGGATGGGCAGCGCTGCGATGGACCGGCGCGGCAACATGGCGATCGGCTACAGCGCGGTGAATGGTGTCGGTCTCTTCCCTGGCATCCGCTACGCAGGTCGACTCAATAGTGACCCGCTCGGCGACCTGAGTCTGGGTGAAGGCACTATCGTCAGCGGCACTGGCGTGCAGAGGACCACCAACTCGCGCTGGGGAGACTATTCCTCCTTGAATATCGATCCGGTGGATGACTGCTCGTTCTGGTACGTAAACGAGTACTACACTCTGGCAGGCCAGCTATCGAGCGTGTCTGGCTGGCAAACGCGCATTGGCAAGTTCAGCCTGCCAAACTGCCGGTAGTGGCCGCCGCAGAGCCCTGGGGCGGCGCCTGGCCCCACTACGGGCCGGGCGCCGCCAGACTGCCTGCGGTGAAGCCCGAACCGCTGCCCTACAGGTTGATGAGCGCGACGTTCGCCGGATCGATTGCCCGCCCCAGAAAGCGCCCGCCGATCGTGGCGAATCGTTCGACGCCATCCGTGGCAAGGAAACGCAGCTCGCCCCGGGCGGCCTGCTGCAGTGTCGCTGGATGTAGCAGTGCCGCGCGTTCCAGCTCCAGGCGCACTGCCGCGGCCGTGGTCGGCGCCGAATCGACAATGCGCACGCCGCCGCCGATGGTTGCGGCGATGACGCCGGCCAACACGGGAAAATGGGTGCACCCGAGTACCAGCGTATCCGGTACGTTGGCCCCATCCTGCAGGAGCGGCTGCAGGTAGCGCGCTGCGGTGGCTTCGGCCACTGCGCCTTGCGTCCAGCCTTCCTCGGCCAGGGCCACGAACAGCGAGCAGGCGAGCGCCGTGACCTGCGCCCGGGGATTGAGCGCCAGGATGGCCCGCGTGTAGGCTCCGCCCCGCACCGTGCTGTCCGTGGCCAGTACGGCAATACGCCCGGTGCGCGTGGCCTCACAGGCCGCGCGTGCGCCCGGTTCGATTACGCCGATCACCGGCAGGCTGGCATAGCGCTCGCGCATGGCGGGCAGCGCAGCGGCCGAGGCGGTATTGCAGGCCACCACCAGGCACTTGATGTCGCGCGCCGCCAACTCATCGCCGGCCTGAATCGCGTAGCGCACCACCGTGTGTGCACTCTTGGTGCCATAGGGCAGGCGCGCGGTGTCGCCGAGGTAAAGAAAGGACTCCGCCGGCATGGCCGCGCACAGGGCACGCAGTACTGTCAGCCCGCCGACTCCGGAATCGAAGACGCCAATCGGTCGGGCGCGCACCGCGGCGGCGTCAGGTACCGCAGCGCTCAAACTTCGGGCCGCATATGCGGAAACAGCAGCACGTCGCGGATCGAGGCCGAGTCGGTCAACAGCATCACCAGGCGATCGACTCCAAGGCCGAGTCCCGCGGTCGGCGGCATGCCGTATTCGAGGGCGCGGATGTAGTCGGCGTCGTAGTGCATCGCCTCATCGTCGCCAGCCTCGTGCCGCGCA
>JAYTUZ010000161.1:0-141203 GCA_043744295.1 Gammaproteobacteria bacterium
AAGAACTACAGCCCGAACGGTATCGCAGTCACGCCGTAGGCGCGGGCCGGGTCAGCCGCGTCGGCTCGGCGGGGCTGCCGATCAGGCTTGGCGTTGCAGCTGGAGTGTCAACCGTGCGCCCGGCATCACCCAAGCGCTGACAGGCTCCAGACAGCCAGCAACGTCACTACGCCCGCGCCGCCGTAGCACAAGCTTCGCGCGGCCACGCCGGTATGGATGCCAAGATCATGCAGGCTGTGGAAAATGCGGTGTGCAGCATGCCAGGTGAACAGGGCAATTACCCCCAGCAGGAAGGCCTTTCCAGCCCAGTGCTGCGCCAAGCTCAGCATGCGTGCATAACTCATGAAGCCCTGCGGCAGCAGCACACCGAGCGGTACCGCGATGCCGGTGATGAACACCAGTGCTGGCCCAAACAACGCCGAGAGCATGCCGCCGGCACCAAACAGCACCCAGAACACGGGCTGGTTGGAGCGTTTCATGGCCGCAGCGTCCAGGCAACGGTCAATGTAATGAGCGTAGCCAATACAGCAGCGATCAGGCCGGCGCGCGTGATCGTGCTGCCAGCGACCCGCCGGCCGCCGATAAACAGCACCGGCAGGGTCTTGGGCATGATCTCGAACCAGCTGTAGGCGTGGTAGATCATTGCCACCAGCATCAGCAGGTGCAGCAGGATCGAGGCCGGCGTGCGCAGCAGCTCGAGCCAGGCGTTCCAGGCGGATTCGCCGTGCGCCAGGCACAGGGTTCCCGCTAACAGGACCACGGCATAGAGCGCGACGCAGAGCGCCGTGGCCTCGCGCACCATGTAACGCATGAAGAATGGGTCAAGGCGCCACCAGCCATCCATCGGACGCATGTAGGGCCGGCGGGCGCTCATTTGCCGGCCGCCCTGGGCCCGAGGAAGCGCAGGAAATAGTCCCTGGCACTATTGACCTTGTTCTGGTTCACGGCGTTGGCGGGATCCACGCCCTTGGGGCAGACCTCGGAGCAGTAGCCTACGGCGGTACAGTTCCATACACCCTCGAGGGAATTCACCAGCGGCATGCGCTGCTCACGCCCGGCGTCGCGTGAATCGGCGTTGTAGCGATGCAGCAGCGCGAGCACGCCGGGTCCGGTGAATTTTGAATCCAGGCCGTACTGCGGGCAGGCGGCATAACAGAGCAGGCAATTGATGCAGGAACTGAACTGCTCGTACTGCTCGAGCTGGTGCGGCGTCTGCAGGTATTCACCCTGCTCGAGGCTGCGCGGCTCCGCGGCAATGAGCCAGGGCCTGGCGCTGGCAAGCTTGTCGATGAAATCGTCGACGCCGACCACCAGATCGCGCTCGATCGGGAAATGCAGCAGTGCTTCGATGCGCAGTTTCCCGGGATAGAACTCGCGCAGGAAAGTCTGGCAGGAGAGTTTGGGCTTGCCGTCGATCATCATGCCGCAGCTGCCGCAGATCGCCATGCGACACGACCAGCGAAAACTCAGCGTGCCGTCGAGATGGTCCTTGATGTATTGCAGGCCCTGCAGCACCGACATGTCATCGGTGAATGGCACCCGATAGCGCTGTGCGACGGGGGCGGATTCCTGCTCCGGGCGGTAGCGCAGCACTTCGATCTCGATGATTCTCTCCACTGCCGATACGGACTCAGCCATGGGCCGTCTCCTGCTGCTCACGCTGCGCCTCGGCCTGTACACCCGCCGCGCCATAGGCGCGCGTACCGGGTCTGGACCTCGTGATTCTGACCTCGCCATAGCTGATGCGTGGCGCACCGCCGGCGGCGTAGGTAGCCAGGGAGTGCTTGAGAAAGCTGACATCGTCGCGCTGCTCAAAACCATCCAGGCGCTGGTGCGAGCCGCGCGATTCGCGCCGCTGCAGCGCGGAATGAACCATGGCCTCGGCTACATCCAGCTGGAAGCCGAGCTCGATGGCGAGCAGCCATTCGGTGTTCCAGATCCGGGAGTGATCGTCCAGATGCAGGTTCTGATAGCGCAGCTTCAATTCGCCGATCTTGTTGCAGGTGGCCTGCATGTCGGAGCCGGCGCGGTAGATGCCACAGCCGCTCTCCATGCTGTGCGCCATTTCGCTGCGCAGCACTGCGATGCGCTCGCTGCCGCCCGGTCGCGTCACCAGGCTCAGTGCGCGCTCGCCGGCCGCCTCGGCCTGGCGCCTGAGGGTATCTGCATTGCTGTGAGTCACGCGGCGCGCAAACTCTGCCGCTTCAATGCCGGCCACTTTGCCGAACACCAGCAGTTCAGTGAGTGAATTGGATCCCAGCCGGTTGGCACCGTGTATGCCCACGCTCGAACATTCGCCCACGGAATAAAGGCCGGCCAGCGGTGCGGCAGTCGTGCCGTCCGCGAGGATTCCGCCCATCGTGTAATGCACAGCCGGCACCACGGGAATGGGCGCACGCGCCGGGTCGACGCCGAGAAACTGTTCGGCGAGTTCACAGATCTGCGGCAGGCGTTCGCGCAACCTGCGCTCACCGAGGTGGCGCAGATCGAGATGGACCACCGAACCGAGCGGACCTTCGATGGTGCGGCCCCGCTGTTGCTCGTGCCAGAACGCCTGGCTGAGCCGGTCGCGCGGCCCCAGCTCCATGGCCTTGTTGCGCGGTACCGGCTCGGCAGGCCCAAGGCCATAATCCTGCAGATAGCGGTAACCGTCCCTGTTGAGCAGGAAGCCGCCTTCGCCGCGGCAGGCCTCGGTGAACAGCAGTCCGGTGCGCGGCATGCAGGTCGGATGATATTGCACGAACTCCATGTCGCGCAGCGGCACGCCGTGACGGTAGGCCAGCGCCATGCCATCGCCTGTTACGATACCGCCGTTGGTATTTTCGCGGAACACACGGCCGGCCCCGCCGGTGGCGATGATCAGCGCCTTCGCCTGGATCAGCTGCAACTCACCGCTGGCGATCCCGATGGTCACTACGCCCTGTGCGCGGCCGTCCTCGACCACCAGGTCGACGCAGAAGTGTTCGTCGAAGCGCCTGATGGAAGGATATTTCATGGAGGTCTGGAACAGCGTGTGCAGCATGTGGAAGCCGGTCTTGTCCGCGGCAAACCAGGTACGCTCGATCTTCATGCCACCGAAGGGACGCACGTTGGCGTGACCATCCTCGCGGCGACTCCAGGGGCAGCCCCAGTGCTCCATCTGCACCAGCTCTTCGTGGGCGTGAGCCACGAAGTAGTCGACCACGTCCTGTTCGCACAGCCAGTCACCGCCGCTGACGGTGTCGTTGAAGTGATGCTCGAGGCTGTCATGCGCCAGCGTCACCGCGGCCGCGCCGCCTTCGGCGGCAACCGTGTGGCTGCGCATCGGGTAGACCTTGGAAATGAGCGCCACAGTCAGGGCGGGGTCGGCGGCGGCCACTGCAATGGCGGCGCGCAGCCCGGCGCCGCCGGCGCCGACGATGGCAACGTCCGCCCTGAAGACTTCCAGCATGGCTCGCTCCCTGCGCTGGCTAGCGAACCAGCGTCAGCTGCTGATACAGGCCGCCGAAAAAAGTCGTTTTGCTGATCGACGCGGGCCTGATCTCATCGGGCAGGTATTGCTCGATCTCATTGCGCCACAGATCCATGGCGTAGGGCTCGAGCCTGCCAAATACCGCGCGCATCAACGGGCGCAGCGGGTGCAGCCGCGCCGGACGGTGATAGTCGACGATCACGATCTTGCCGCCCGGCTTCACCACGCGCAGCGCCTCGGCGAGCGTGGCACGCCGCACCGCTTCGGGCTGCTCGTGCAGCAGCAGGAACAACAGCACCTGGTCGAAGCTCGCAGCCGCTGCGGCGAGCGACGAGGAATCGCCGCGCACTATCGTGACGCGTTCATCTGCCGGCAGTTTCGCGCGCAGGTTCTGCAGCTGGATCGGCAGGATGTCCACGACTTCGAGGCGGGCATCGGCGGCCAGCGCAGCGCGCAGGCGCAGCGTCAGGTCACCGTACACGCAGGCAACCTGCAGGGTGCGACCGCGGAGCGGCGCACCCAATTCGGCCAGCGCCCGGTCGCGCAGACGGTTGTAGTTGCCAAACAGAATCAGGTTGACGAGCCAGTCGCGCTCGAATACACGCACGGCCCGCGGATGCACATAGGCCCACCAGTAGACCGTGTTGAGGTAACGCGGAATCTGCAGACTGTGGGGCGCCGGCGGTGCAGGCGGATCAAACGTGCATTCGGCACTGACCGGAACCGGAATTGTCATGCTCTTCAACCCTTACCGCCCGGTCGGGCGGCCGGGTACGATGCACACTTTCCCGGCATTATCTGCAAAATGCAATGCGCGATGCTCGCCGCAGGCCTGTGGTTAATGCGTATTTCAAAGGCTGCGCTGTCATGGTCACAAGCTGCGTGGGCGGCCGAGCAACTGCTGCAAAGCGGTGCCCAGGTCGTGATACCGGAACTGAAAGCCCGCGGCGCTGGCCCGCGCGGGCACCACCCGCTGGCCGTCGACCAGCAACTGTGCCCTCTCGCCCAGGGCGGCGCGCAGCAGCGGCCCCGGGATCCGTAACCACAGCGGGCGGCGCAACGTGGCGGCGAGCTGCTGCTGGAAAGCGCGGTGAGTCACCGCACCGGGGGCCACGGCATTCACCGCTCCGCGCAGCACCGCCGAGTCGAGGCAAAACTCGATCAGGCGCACGCTGTCGTCGATGTGAATCCACGACGTCCACTGGCTGCCGGTGCCGATGATGGCCCCGAGGCCCATTCTCACGGGACGCGCGAGGGCGGGCAGGGCGCCGTCGTCCCGGCCCAGGACCACGCCAAGCCGGAGCGTGACGGTGCGGATACCGAGCCGCTCGGCCGCGTTCGCCGCCTGTTCCCACTGCTGGCACAGCATTGATTGGAAAACAGGCTGCTGCGCCGCCTGTTCGTCAAGCGACTCGTCGCCGTGGACGCCGTAATAACCTACAGCGCTGGCGCTGACCAGCACGCGCGGCCGGCGCTCCAGGCGCTCGCCCAGAGCGACCAGCGCGTTGGTCGTGCCGATCCGGCTGCTCATGAGAACGGCGCGGCGCGAACGCGTCCAGGGTCGGTCGAGTATGCGTGCGCCTGCCAGGTTGACGATTGCGTCGATCGACGTGCTGGCACCGAGGGCGGCAAGCTCACTTGTGATTTGTACCTGTTGCCCAAGGAGCTCGCGGGCCCGGGCCGGGCTTCTCGTCAACACGATCAGCGCATCACCGCGCGCCAGCAGCGAGCGCACCAGATGAATGCCGATGAATCCGGTGGCGCCGGTGATCAGCACCGTGCGGCCGGAGGGTGCCGCGCTGCGGCTCAAAATTCGTAGCGACCGGACAGGGTAATGACGTTCACGCTATAGGATGGCGCTCCCAACGCCAAGCTTAGCACGTTGGGGATGGTGGCCGGGGCATTGCCCGAGGGTAGAAATGAGTTGTTCATGGCAACCTCGCTCCGCCTCGATGTGCTGCGCCGGACGGCGCCGCCCTGATACAGGCACCAACCCCGTGGCGTCAATTATACCCACACGGCCCGAAGTGTCCGGACCATTTAAGGTTTCTACTGTTAAGAGTCCTTGTCAGGCCGCCCAATGCGTCTACTCACCACTGGTCATGGCAGGCTCAAAATGCCCGTATCTACGCAATTCCCTGCGCCGAACCCATATGTCGTTCCTCGCGATGGCTGGCAGAACATGCGTGTGCCTGGCTGACAGAAAGGCAACATGACCGGGCGATTTGGTGGATTGGCAGCGCTGGTGGGCTGCGTTATTCCCCTACTCGCCTATGTAGAAGCCCGAATGACTTCATCAGCAGGCCCCAGCGACACTAATCGGAAGGGTCTTGGTGACGTTAGTGCGAAGCGACACCTGAACATGAGGCGACCCGTTTGCACTGGCATTTTGGGGAGTGATCAAAATGAGAATGAACTTTTTGTCGGCGGCCGTAGTGCTGTATCTGGGTTGTTTTTTTCTGCCGAACGTCGGCTATTCAATGCCGAATTTTGCAAGAAAGTACGACAAGAACTGCAGCATGTGTCATACGCAGGTGCCGAAACTGAACAGGACCGGGTTTGAATTCAGGTTGGCGGGGTACCGATTGCCCGATGAAATCGGTCAGAAGGAGGAAGAATTCAACCTGGCGGATTTCTTCGCTGCCAGAATCCAAATGCAGGACCTGAACAAGTCACACGATGATGTAAATCCTGCAAAAAATAGCTCGAGCAACCAGCTGACATTTTATGAAGCCACACTGTATCCGCTGACCGGATCCTGGGGCGGTAATTTCGGCTCCCTGGTTGAGCTCTCCATGGCGCCCGGCGAAACCTTTGAAATAGAAAATGCCTATGTCAGGGGTGTGTGGGGAAATGCCAAGGATGGTTGGTTTTCGGGCAAAGTCGGTGTAATGCATCCGTGGGAAGGCTTTGGCGCCTCCGACCGGGTGATGGGCAATATCAGACCGCTGTTCCAGAAACAAGCGTCCATCGGATCCCCTTTCTACCTGTGGAATGTAGACGAAATGGCGGTTGAGGGCGGCTATTACTGGCCGAGAACCGGTACCAACCTGTCCGCCAGGATCAGCAATGGTGTCATCTGGAAACCGGATTCAGGCGGGGCATTCAGTGACCACGCGGATCCAGCGCAAGGCGGCGACTTGAATAAGTCTCCGAAGCAGATTGGCGAGAACCACAAGAACTGGCAAATCGTCCTGAACCAGTATTTCAACAAGGATTCTGGCTTCACAATTTATTACTATAGCGGCGAAGTTCCCTTCCCCGATATTGCGGAGCCAGCCAACCCGCTGACTGGGGTGACTACCAACGATAAGTACACCAGGCTCGCGCTCTACGCGAACTACTTCGTGGTGCCGAAGAAGCTGGATCTTCTGGCCGGCTGGTTGAGCGGCAAGGATTCACTGGGCAATCCAAACGTCACCGGCGTGTTGAGCAACAGCACTACTGCACAGAACGGCAGCCAGGTGGGCAAGAGCGATGGAGCATTTGGCGAGATCGACTATCATGCAATCGAGGGCACCTTGGCATTCTCACTTCGCTACGATGTCTTCGATCCATCAAAGAAAGTCAACCACAATAGCCAGAAGGCACTGACCTTGTCTGCAAACTACCGGCTCTACAACAGTCTGCAACTTATCGGAGATTACCAGCACAAGACGACGGAAGCCGGCGCGAATCCCGGCGAGAATAAGGACGATCAGATTCTGGCGAGAGTGATCTTCATATACTAGTGCGCATGCGCAGGCCGGGATCCGCTGTGGATTCCGGTCTCGGCTTGCGCCGGGTTGTCTCGTCCTCCGGCGATGATGGGGAGCATAATGTCATGAAGCAAGAGGCCACAGTATGGTCATGGTTGACAGGCGCTGCGCTGTGCAGCCTGTTTTTTGCCGCTAACGCCTGGGCGGCCGATGTAGGCAAGCTGGCTGAGAATTGTGCCGGCTGTCACGGCAAAAATGGAGTCAGTCGCGAATCGGATGTGCCGACCATTGCCGGCTATTCGGCGCCGTACATTGGCGATAGCTTGACGGGCTACAGGAAGAAGGAGTGGGCGTGTTCGGAGACCAAATACCGGGACGGAAACAAGAAGGGAGAGAAGACCGACATGTGCCAGGTTGCCGAGGCTCTGAGCGATGCGGACATCGCTCAGCTGAGTAAGCACTTTGCCGCAAAAAAGTTCGTCCGCGCCCAGCAGACATTCGATGCCTCCCTGGCGCAGAAGGGCGCTCAGATTCACGAGCGCAGCTGTGAGAAATGCCACACCGAGGGGGGCAGCCAGGCCGGTGATGACTCAGGGATTCTGGCCGGACAATGGATGCCCTACCTCAAAGAGGTGTTCACGGAACTGAGTGCCGGCAAACGCCCGATGTCGAAAAAGATGAAGCCGAAGATTGACAGTCTCAAACCTGACGATGTCGATGCGCTGGCCAACTACTATGCCAGCTTCAAGTAGGTCAGGAAAGGTGGCTTAGCAGAGTGCAAGTCGCGAAGTGCGCGTTGAATGCGAACCCAGGGAGATAGCAGCATGCCGGACGCGCCGAAACCTTCAAGAGCCGAAGGGCGCTGGTCACGACTGTGGACGCGGCCGCACAAGTGGTATTTATTGTGGATTCCACTCGGCGGCATGCTGATGTTTGTTGCCGGCATCGTATTCTGGGGCGGCTTTCACACGATATTGGATTTGACCAATACCGAGACGTTCTGCATCTCGTGCCACGATATGCGTGACAACGCTTATGTGGAGTACCGGGAGACGATCCACTACAAGAACCGGACTGGCGTTCGGGCGACGTGCCCCGACTGCCACGTACCAAAGCCGTGGTTCTACAAAATCCGGCGCAAAATCCAGGCTTCAAATGAAGTGTTCCATGAACTGGCCGGCACAATCAATACCAAGGAGAAGTTCGAAAGTCACCGACTTGGACTCGCCGAAAAAGTGTGGGCGACGATGAAGTCGACGGATTCGCGCGAATGCCGTAATTGCCACGCGTTTGAATATATGAATCTGGAGGTGCAGGACAAGAGTGCGCAGAAGAAGCACACTTTGGAGTTCATTCGCGCGAGTGGCAAGACCTGCATTGATTGCCATAAGGGAATCGCGCATCACTTGCCAGAGGGCCATTAGCAAGAAGAGCAGGAAGTGTCGCCAGGGCGCTGCATAGCTGGCGCGGTCGCGTTCGTTCCGGTGTCCGGATGGGCTGCAGCGTGTGTACAGTGGTCGAGTCATTCTTTGTTGCCGCCCATGAATTCGGGCACACTCTCGGTCCATGCCAGCGCCAATCCATTAGCGGCCCGTACTGACACTGCATGGCGACTGCAGCGCCTACGAGCCGCGATGCCCGCATCGATTCACTCGACGTGCTGCGTGGCGTGGCCATCCTCGGCATCCTGCTGCTGAATATCCTCGACTTCGGACTACCCGAGGCTTACGACAACCCGAGTATTTTCGGCGGGGCGAGCGGCGCCGACTTCTGGGCCTGGGCCACGGTAGCGACGCTCTTCGAGGGCACCATGCGCGGGCTTTTCACCCTGCTGTTTGGCGCCGGTGTCGTGCTGTTCACCAGCCGCCTGGAGCGTGCCCAGGCGTCCGACGTTGCCGATCTGCATGTGCGGCGCATGCTCTGGCTGATTCTGTTTGGCATCGTGAATTCGCACCTGCTGCTGTGGCTGGGCGACATCCTGTGGGAATACGGTGTCGTGGGACTCATGCTCTATGCGTTTCGCAAGACTCGTGCGCGTACGCTGCTGGTGCTGTCGACCGCCATACTCATCGCAGTCAGCCTTCGTGGCGTGGTGGACGTTCGTGAACTGCAGTCGCAGCGTACGGCGGCCGAGGCAGCGCTGGTGGCCAGGGCGGCAGGCAACACTCTGAGCAAGGCCCAGCAGGAAGCGCTCGACACCTGGTCGGCTCAATTGCAGGAACTCAAGCCCTCGGGCGACAGACTGCAGGAAGAAATTGCCGCTATGCGGGGCGGCTTTCCCGCCGTGTTCAAGACCGTTACCGATTACGCCTTCGTCTTGCGCACCTCGCACTTCTATCGCTTTGGATTTGCGGAGGACATCGCCACCATGCTGCTCGGCATGGCCCTGTTCGCGATGGGCGTGCTGCAGGGGCGATGGCCGGCGCGTCGCTATGCGCTGCTGGCAGTTATCGGCTATGCCCTGGGCCTGCTCGTCAACGGGCTTGAAACCAGTGCCGTGGTGCGATCGGGGTTCGACGTCATCACCTTGCAGTGGACCTTGATCGCCACCTATCAGCTCGGCCGCGTGCCGATGACGCTAGGGCACCTCGGGCTCGTGCTATTGATATGGAAGAGCGGCTTGCTACCTGCGGCAATGCGTCGACTGGCAGCGGTAGGGCGCATGGCGCTCACGAATTATCTTGCGCAAAGCGTGATTTGCGCGCTGTTGTTCACCGGTGTCGGCTTCGGTTTGTATGGCCAGCTGTTGCGGCACCAGTTGTACTACGTAGTTGCAGGGATCTGGGTGGTGCAGCTGCTGTGGAGCCCGTGGTGGCTGGCCCGATTCCAGTACGGTCCGGCGGAATGGGCCTGGCGCTCGCTGACCTACGGGAGAATCCAGGAGTGGCGGCGCGTGGCTGCACCCGCCGTGTTGCGATAGCCGGCTTACCCGCCAACGCGGGCGCGCCTGAATGTGAGGTTGTAGCGGATAGCGCCCGTCAACGGATGCATGCCTTGGGCGATCGAATGAACGCCATGAAAATTCAGGCGTGCCGGGCCGCCCCACACGACCACATCGCCATGGGCCAGCGGAATGCGCCGCGGACGCTGCGCACGCTGCTTGCCACCCCAGAGAAAGATAGCGGGCAGACCCAGGGACACGGAAACGATCGGGCTGTGAAATTCGCCCTCGTCCATGTCCTGATGCAATCCAAGCCGGTTGCCGGGCTGGTAGCGATTGATCAGGCAGACGTCCGGAGCGAATGCCCTGAACCCCGCGGCCTGCGCCGCACGCCGTGCCAGCTCGGCAAGAAGCGGCGGCATTTTTGGCCAGTGCTGGCCGGTCTCGGGGTCAATGGTGTCGTAGCGGTAGCCGCTGCGATCGCTCACCCACCCGAGCTCGCCACAATTGCTCATCGCCACCGACAGGGTGCCGCCCCGTCGGGTCACCATGTGGCGAAACGGAGCGCGGCTCGTAACGCTTCCGATGGCGTCTATCAGAGCGTGTGCAAGCGGCTGCGCAAATGCCCGGTGCAGCACCGCGCCGGCATCGATGCACAGAACCTCCTGATCCGGCGGCGCAGGCGCGGGTCCAAAAATCTCAAACTGCATCATGGAAAATCAGACCCAGGGTACGCCGCTGTCCACGATGGAGCTTCGACACGCCGTGGCGAACCTGGATGCGCGCCGATCCGCGCGCACCCATCACTGGCCGGTGCCTGACCGGAATCACGGCAATCGCTCCTTGCAGGAGCGGCGTCGGCGTCATACAGCCGTGCTAGCGCCGCGACGTGCCGCGCAGATCGGGCCTCGATCACGGACTTTGCCGGGCGCGTTCCCGATCAATCAGCGTGCGTTTGCGCTCAAGTCCCCAGCGATAGCCACCGAGCCCGCCGTCTCCACGCAGCACGCGGTGGCACGGCACCAGCACGGCAATACGGTTGGCCGCGCAGGCCGAGGCTGCTGCGCGCACCGCCCTGGGCGCATCAATACCGTGGGCGAGTTGCGCATAGCTCATCACTTCTCCATCGGGCAGCTGCAGCAGGAAGCGCCAGACCCGCATCTGAAACGCGCTGCCGCGCAGGTCGAGCGCGAGCTCGGGCCGCGGTGCGTCACCGGCAAGATGCGCTGCGAGCGCCGCTATCCAGGTATCCAATTCGTCAGACTCTGTCATGTGCGAGGGCGTGAGTGTCGCGTCTGGAAACTCGCTCTGCAGCTGCGCTATCAGAGCAGCCTCGCTCTCGCCAAATTGCGCGCAGCAGACGCCGCGCGCCGTGGCCGCCATGAGGAGCGGACCCATCGCGGTATGGCGAACGGCATAGGCGATGCTTTCGCCGGCGCCGGCTGGGGGATTGACCATCGAAGTGCTCCGGTTGTTATCGAGGTAGTGGACTTTATTGACCACGCTGGCACCGTGCACCCCGTTTCTTGCGCTCTTTCGCTCCAGTCCCGGGAATTCAATTATCCCTTGAAAATCAACCTGATATTTGAGCAACAGGGGTCTCTTGGCCAACTACCGCTTGATCAAGCCGCCATGGATGTGGATACTCCCATATTGTGAATGAATAATCATTCATAATTCCTGACCCCTTAAAGGCAGCGCTGCACATGGCCACCGCCACCAAGCTGGAAGCGGCACCCCTGCGCCGTCGTGTGGGCCTTGTCTCCTCGCGCACGGAAAGCGCGATCCTCAAGGCGACGATTGAAACCATTGCCACTCACAGCCTTTCCGGCACCACCATCCAGCTGGTGGCCAACGCGGCCGGCGTGGCGGCCGGCACGGTCATCCTGCGATTCCAGAACAAGGATGCCTTGCTGGCTGCGGCCATGGAAAGCGTCGCCCTGGAATTTGAACGGGCACGCCGCGCGGCCATCCACGGCGCCCAAGGCAGCGCCCGTGCGGCGCTGAACGCCCTGATCGAAGTGTCATTTGATCCGGCCGTCAGCGACCCCGCCAAAGTGGCCGTGTGGTACGCCTTCTGGGGTGAGGCGCGTGCGCGGCTGGTGTACATGGAGCGCATCAGTTCCCTGGACCACGCCTACCAGCTGGATCTCGAGCGTCTGTGTCGCGAGCTGATCATGGCGGGGAATTACCCGCACCTCGATGCCGAAGCAGTGGCCATGGGTTTTGCCGGAATACTGGAATGGCAGTGGCAGGAAATCCTGGTCAGTGGCTCCGCGTTCGACCGCGCGCATGCGCGTACGGTGGCGCGCGCCTATCTCGCGGGAACTTTCCCCGGGGAATTTTCAGCGGCAGTTTTTCAGGCATAAGGAGCAGCGACGATGAGCGAAGCACAGAGCATCGGCGCTCACAGCCACAGCGTGGCGGCGCAGCCCGCGTCGCGCACCTTGCCGGCGTGGGTGTACCGGCATCCGGAACTCAATGAAATCGAGTACGAGCAGCTGTTTCGTCCCTCCTGGCAGTTTGCCTGCCATGTCAGCCAGGTGGCCAGGCCCAGAGACTTCGTGACCGTGGACATGATGCGCGACTCGGTCATTGTCCTGCGCGGCGACGATGGCGTGTTGCGCGCCATGATGAATGTCTGTCGCCACCGGGCCTCCAGGATTCTCGACGGCTCCGGGACCTGCAAGGCGCGCCTGACCTGTCGCTATCACGGCTGGACCTACAACCTGCAGGGTGAGCTGGTCGGGCGTCCGGCAGAGCACACTTTCCCAGGCGCAGCAAAATCGGAGCTGGGTCTGCGCCAGGTAGAGCTGGAAATCCTCTGCGGCATGGTGTTCGTGCGCCTGGTTTCCGGTGGGCCGAGCCTGAAGGAAATGTGGAAAGACTACATTCACATGCTCGAACCCTACCGCCTCGAGGAAATGGTGCCCCTGGGCGAGCCGTCGGTTGACACCTGGAACTGCAACTGGAAAGTGGGCGTCGACAACAACCTGGAAAATTACCATGTGCCGATCGGTCACCCGGGGTATGACCGCATGCTCGAAAGTGACATGGCCGGGTTCATCAACGAGCATGGCGTGGCCGGCAGCCGCAGCGTGCTGCGCAAGACGCCGTCCCGCCTCTGGTCCGAGCGTATGTATCAGCAGATGGCCCCGCGCCACAATCAGGACCTGCCGGAGGATATCCGCAGCAGCTGGCTGTTCTTTACCATGCCGCCCAATATCGGCATCGACATCTATGGCGACAGCTTTGATCTGTTTCAGTTCATGCCGCTCACTGCCCAGACCTGCACCGTTCGTTACCCGATTTTCGTACGCCCCAACGCCTCGCGTGAAATGAAAATTCTTCGCTACCTGAATGTGCGGGTCAATCGCCAGGTGAGCGCCGAGGACAAGTACCTGTGTGAAGGAATCCAGGGCGGACTGAATTCTGTCGGCTATGAGTTCGGGCCGCTGTCATCGTGGGAACATTGCATCCACGATTTCCATGACCGGGTGCGCAGCGGCTGCCCGGTCACGACGCTGGCCAGTGCGCCCGATGACGGTACGCTGCGCCAGCACAATCAGGCCATGTTGACGAGTGCCTGAAGACGCTTGAGCTCAGCTCACCCGGTTCGGGTATTCTGCGCTGTATCCTGCATAGCGTGCCGACCGGGGAGTGAACATGCGCAACAAATGGTCTGATCGGGCGCGGCTTGCGGCCGTAACGGGCATTGCCTGCATGAGTTCAGTGCCGCTGATTGCGGCCAGCGACGCAACCGCCGCCAACAACGCGCGGCTGCGCGACATTTTTGCCACCGTCATCGGCATGCAGACTTCGGTTGGTCTCGGCCAGGTGCCGAAGCTGGCGGCATACCTCGCGGCGCAGTTCCGCGCGGCGGGTTTTCCCGAATCGGACATCCACATCCTGCCGCTCGGCGAGACAGCGTCGCTCGTCGTGCGCTACCGCGGCGATGGCAGCAGTGGCCGCCCCATTGACCTGATGGCGCATATGGATGTGGTGACGGCGAAGCGCGAGGACTGGCAGCGCGACCCCTTCACGCTGGTCGAGGAGCATGGCTACTTCTTCGGGCGCGGCACGATCGACATCAAGCAGGAAGTCGCGGAGCTCACCGCCACGTTCCTGCGCCTGAAAGCCGAAGACTTCAAGCCGACGCGCGATCTGATTATCGTCTTCACCGGCGATGAAGAGATCTCCGCGGCCACCGCCGCCGACCTGGTGGAACACCACCGCGACCTCGTTGACGCCGAATACGCGTTAAACGGTGACGGTGGCAATGGTGTACTCAACGAAGATACCGGCGCCGCCAAGGCTTTCTTCGTGCAGGGCGCCGAGAAGACCTATGCCGATTTCGAACTGACTGCGCATAACGCCGGTGGTCACAGCAGCCGCCCGCGCGCCGACAACGCCATCTTCGATCTGGCCGATGCCATCAAGAAGATGCAGGCCTACCGTTTCCCGGTCATGTGGAACGACTGGACCCTGCAGAATTTCAAGGCGGCGGCCAGCTATACGCCAGGGCCCCTGGGCGAGGCGATGGCACGCTTTGCCGCCAACCCGAACGACGCGGCGGCCGCCGACCTGCTGTACCAGGACGCCGCCTACGTAGGCAAGACGCGCACGACCTGTGTGCCGACCATGTTGAAAGGCGGGCACGCCAGCAACGCCCTGCCGCAGATGGCGCAGGTGAATCTGAGTTGCCGCGTGTTTCCCGGCCATCCGATCGACAGCGTGCGCGCGACGCTTCAGGAAATCGTGGGCGACAGGATCGATGTCAAGCCGGGCAATGTCGGCGTGGCTTCCGCAGCCTCGCCGCTGAATCCGCTGCTGATGGCAGCGATCGGCAAGGCGGTGCATAGCGTGCATCCGGGTATACCCATCGGCACGGAACAGGCCTCCTATGCGACTGATGGCGCGGTGTTTCGCCATGCCGGCATTCCAACCTATGGCGTGCAGGCTTCCTTCGGCAAGGAAAGCGAGAACTTTGCGCATGGCCTGAACGAGCGCCTGCCGGTCGCCTCGCTCTACCAGGGCGCGGCGCAATGGTATGTGTTGCTCAAGGAGCTGGCGGGCCGGCCCTAGAACTTTGCCGTGGCGCGCGCATAGAAGAACGCGCCATTGAAGCCGATGGGTGAGAGCACGTCATAGGGGAAGTTGCCGAAGTAGTTGATGTCGTCGCTCGACAGGTCCGGATAGGTGTCGAGCACGTTGGTGCCGCCGAGGGCCACACTGAATCTGCTCGTCAGCTTGAGTTCCGTCTCGAGATCCAGCTGTGACTTGGCGCCGTACTGCTGGCGCGGTTCGAAGCCGCCGCCAAAGTTGAACACACGCACCGCACTGCCGTAGCGCGTCAGGCGCGCAAGCAAAGCCCAGCGCGGGTCACTCCACTCCGCACTCAATATGGTCTTGGTCCTGGGCGCCGCATCCTCGAGCGTGTTGCGTTCCTCGACACCAAACAGCACATCGTTGAGCCCGAGTGCCTGCAGTTGCTCAGGGGTCGCATTCACGCCGTCGATAGTGGTGCGCGCGTAGGTGTAGGCAGCCGTGAGCCTGAGCGCGCCGGCGCCCAGCGCATGGCGATAGTTGGCGATGAGGTCCACACCCTTGGTGGCCGTGTCCACGGCATTGGTGAAGAAGTTGATGCCCTCGACGCCTGCCAACCCGAACTGCGCCTGGATGAAATCGGTCAGGTCGGTGCCGTTGAGCTGCTCGGAGATCGTGATGCGGTCCTTCACCTTGATGCGGAACAGATCGACGGCGAGGCTGAATTCGTCGACCGGCGCCAGGGTGAAGCCCACGCTGTAATTCAGGGATTTCTCGGCCTTGAGATCTTTGGCACCCAGGGCGCGCGCTATCGGGCTGGATACCGGCAGCGTCAGCACCGAGGCGAGCTGCCCACCCGCGCCGAAACTCGTCGAGGTTGCCTTGTAGGAGATCTGGCTGAGCGAGGGCGCACGGAAGCTGTTGGAGACTGCCGCTCGCACGGCCAAGGCCGGGGTCAGCTTGAACAGGCCGCTGAGCTTGCCCGCCACGGCATCGCCGAAATCATCGTAGTGCTCATAGCGCAGCGCGATGTCACCGAAGAACCGGTCACCGAGATCGGCTGACAGGTCGGCGTACAGGCTGCCGACATTGCGCGAGGCGTTGGCGGCGTCGGCGGGTGTGAGACCCGGACCGGCCTGGGCGCCGGCATCCTTGTCGGTAAAGGGACCGGCCGCGTACGAAGCCGGATCGCCGGGGCGGGTCTGGTAGCGCTCGCGGCGAAATTCGGCGCCGAGCGCGAGGTTCAGCGGACGGGCAAGCGCGGCCAGCGTCAGCTCGCGCGTGGCATCGAAGTTCGCCGTCAACTGTTCAAACTTGAAATCACCGATCCTGAAGGTCGTCGGGCTGGTCGGTCCCAGCGAGGCGTTCAGGGAATGGCGCAGTCCATAATTGAAACGGTTCTGGCCGTAGGTAAGGGAGCCGTCCCAGGACCAGGCGGCGGCCTTGCCATTTACGCCGCCGGCGAGTGACAGATCGTCGTTCGTGCCCAGCGATTCGGGACGAAAGCCCTGCGGGTAGACGCTGCTCTGGTTGCCGGAACTGTCCGGATAGCGAAAGAAAGCCGCACCGACCGAGTCGCGGTGATCGTAGGTGCCGAAGGCATGGAATTCCGCACCGCCGGCCAGCGGCAGGCGGCTGTTGAACCAGGCATCGGTATCCCTGGCGTCGCCGTCTCCCGGCGCGTAGTTGCGATTGCCAATCGTGGCGAGGTTGGCTGGGGTTGGATCAAAGAAGAAGGGCAGGGTGTCAAACCCGGACCGATTGGTACTGCCGCGGTGGCGCAACTCGGCGCCGGCATCCAGATAGCCGCCGCCGAGCGCGACGGCGGTCTTCAGCTGCGCGACCGTGGTGTTGCCGTCACGCAGCGACTGATTGGTGGGCTGGAACGAGGTGCGGTTCTGGCCGTAGCTGATGCTGGCCTCGCTGCCGGTGGTGGCATCATCGAGAATGATATTGATCACGCCGGCAATGGCATCCGAACCGTACTGGGCGCCGGCACCGTCGCGCAGCACTTCGATGCGCTTGATGGCGTTGAGCGGAATGGAATTGAAATCCACCGGCGTCGTCCCTTTGCCGATTTTCGATTCGAGGTTGACCACCGCCGAAGTGTGGCGGCGCTTGCCGTTGATCAGCACCAGCACCTGATCGGGGCTCATGCCGCGCAACTGCGCGGCGCGCACATGGTCGGCACCGCCGGAATTCGACTGACGCGGGAAATTGAATGAAGGCGCCAGCGCCTGCAGGGCCTGGCCCAGCTCGCCCGCGATCGCGCCGCTCCTGGCCAGATCGCCGCCGGCGAGTACATCGACCGGCACGGGTGAATCCAGCACCGTGCGCCCCTTGGTGCGAGTGCCGGTGACGATCACTTCATCAAGGTCGTTGCCGGTCGCGCCGGTGGTTGTCGGCGCGGCATCAGCTGCCTGGCTGCCAGCGGTCTGGCCGAGGAATGCGATGAATAGCAGCATGGTGGCCGGCACGATCGTTTTCATGGTTCCCTCAGCTCCCTGGAAATTGGGCACGCGCCTCTTTTTATGACTACAGCGGTTGGGCGCGCGCCGATTGCCATATACTATGAATCATGGGCGATTGACGCAACTTGCCGATTGGCGCAAGCGCCGGCGGGCAGTCTGGCAAAGCGGGTGTGCGAGCATGACTACGGGTTCCCACGGCGCGCCCCAGCGTCAACTGTCGGTGTGGCATGCGATTTCCGTGTGCGTGGGCATGGTCATTGGCGCCGGCATCTTTTCCACCACGCCGGTGGCGGCGGCCAATGTGTCCAGCAGTGCGGTGCTGATGTGGACCTGGACCTTCGGTGGTGTACTCTCGCTGGCCGGCGCGCTGTGCTACGCCGAAATGGCCGCGGCCTTTCCCGATGCCGGTGGCGACTACAATTTTCTGTACCAGGCCTATGGCCCACAGGCTGGTTTTCTGTTCGCCTGGTCGCGCTTTGCCGTGATCCACACCGGGTCGATGGCCATGCTGGCCTTTGTGTTCGGCGACTACCTGGGGCAGGTGGTCCAGCTGGGTCCTTCAGGCAGCGCACTGTTCGCGGCGCTGATAGTGATCGTGCTGGTGGCGGTCAATCTCGCCGGGCTGCGTTTCGGCATCAATACCCAGGTGGCGCTGATGACGATCGTGCTGCTCGGCCTGGCGAGTGTAGGCGCGGCGGGCTTGTGGCTCAGTTTCCAGGGCGTCGCACCTGCGACCGTCGCACCTGCGGCGGTTGCGGCGCTGGCCGGCAGCACTACGCTGGCGCCGGTGACGCACTGGGGCACGGCCCTGGTGTTCGTGTTCCTTGCCTATGGCGGCTGGAGCGATGCGGCCACGCTGTCGGCGGAAATGCGCGACGGCGATCATGGCATCAAGCGGGCGCTGCTGCTGGGCATGGGGACGGTGACCGCGCTGTACCTGCTGGTCAACTGGGCGCTGCTGCGCGGTCTCGGGCTGGCCGGCCTCGCCACCACCAACGCTCCGGCCGCCGAACTGATGCTGCGCGCCTTCGGCAGGCCGGGGCAGGTGCTGATCGTCACTGTCGTCGCCATCACCTCGATCACCGTCATGAACGCACTGCTGATTGCCGGTGCGCGCACCACCTACGCGGCGGCCCGCGACACGGTGACGCTGCGGCGCCTGGGCCGCTGGCACGTGGTGCGCGGCACGCCGCCGGCGGCGATACTGGCGATCGGGGCGGTGGCGCTCATGCTGGTCGGGTTTGGCGCCTACACGCGCCACGGATTTACCACCATGGTCGATTACCTGTCGCCGGTCTACTGGTTCTTTCTGACGCTCAGCGGCGGTGCCTACTTCATTTTGCGGCATCGTCACTCGCGGGTGCGCCGGCCGTTCCGCGCGCCCTGGTACCCCTGGCTGCCGCTGGGGTTCACGGCCAGCAGCGCCTTTGTGTTCTACAGCAGCGTCGCGCATGTCAAAGTAGGCGCGGTCACGGGTGTCGTGGTCATGTTGCTGGGCGTGCTGTTGCTGCTGCCGCTGCGCTTTGCGCCACGCCCCGCCGGGTGACAGCTTGATGTGAACGGCCCACACTTGGGCCGCGTTCGAAACAGAGCAGGAGATGGAGTCATGGTCGACACCTACCACAAGCGGACAGTAGGCAAGCGCACACTGTCGCCGGTGACCCAGATGATGGGCTTCGGCTACGACCCGCATCTGTCGGAAGGCGCATTGAAACCGCCGATCTTCCTGACTTCGACTTTCGTGTTCAGGACCGCGCAGGACGGCAAGGATTTCTTCGACTACACCTCCGGGCGCAAAACACTGCCCGATGGAGCGCGCGGCGGCCTGGTCTACTCGCGCTTCAACAATCCCAATCTCGAGGTGCTCGAGGATCGGCTCGCACTCTGGGACGAAGCCGAGCTGGCGGCGGTATTCGCCTCTGGCATGGCGGCCATTGCCACCACCCTGCTCACTCATCTCAAGGCGGGCGATGTGCTGCTGTTTTGCCAGCCCCTGTACGGTGGCACCGAAACGCTGATCGCGAAGACGCTGCCCAACTTCGGCATCCGCCATGTCGCCTTCAGCGATGGCCTGTCGCCCGATGCGGTGCAGGCGGCCGTCGCCGCTGGCACGGCGCTCGGCCGGATTGGCCTGATCATGACGGAAACGCCGGCTAACCCAACCAACACGCTGGTAGATCTCAAGCTGATGGCGCGCGCGGCCGACGAGCTGGGCCGGCGCCAGGGCCACCGGCCGCTGATCGTCACCGACAACACGATGCTCGGGCCGGTCTATCAGAAGCCGCTGCAATGTGGAGCGGATATCAATATCTACTCGCTGACCAAATATGTAGGCGGGCATTCCGATCTGGTCGCAGGCGGCGTTTCCGGCAACCGGGCGCATGTGCTGCCGATTCGCCAGGCCCGGGGCGCGCTCGGCACGCAGCTCGATCCCAACACTGCCTGGATGCTGTTGCGTTCCATGGAAACGCTGCAATTGCGCATGGAGCGGGCCAGTCACAATGCCAGGGTCGTGGCCGAGTTCCTCAGCAGCCATCCCAAAGTCAGCTCGGTGAATTATCTCGGCCTGCTGGGTGCGCTCGACCCACGCCGTGAAGTGTTTGCACGCCAGTGCACGGGGGCCGGCTCGACCTTTTCCTTCGAGGTGCAGGGCGGGGAGGCGGGCGCCTTCCGCTGTCTGGATGCACTGACAGTCATCAAGCTGGCGGTGAGCCTCGGCGGCACCGAGAGCCTGGCCAGTCATCCCGCGGCCATGACGCATTCGGGCGTACCCATCGAAGTGCGGCAGCGGCTTGGCATTTCAGAATCGATGATCCGCCTGTCGGTGGGTATTGAGGACGCGCAGGATCTGGTGGAGGATCTGCGCCAGGCCCTGGATCGGGTTTGAGCGGGCAGATGAAGACCAAGCAGCAGATCGTCGAGAACTGGTTGCCGCGCTACACCGGCACGGCGCTCGCCGACTTCGGCCCTTATGTCCTGCTCACCAATTTTGGCAATTACCTCGACGTGTTCGCGCGCCAGATCCAGGCACCGATCATCGGCCGCGATCGCTCGATGCCCAATGCCACGGGCGATGGCATCACGATGATCAATTTCGGCATGGGCAGCGCCAATGCCGCGACCGTCATGGACCTGCTTTCGGCGACCAACCCGAAGGCGGTGCTGTTTCTCGGCAAGTGCGGCGGGCTCAAGCGCAAGAACCAGATCGGCGATCTGGTGCTGCCGATCGCGGCCATCCGCGGCGATGGCACCTCGAACGATTACCTGCTGCCCGAGGTGCCGGCGCTGCCAGCCTTCAGCCTGCAGCGCGCCATCTCCACCGTTATCCGCGACCTGGCCTGCGATTACTGGACCGGAACGGTCTACACCACCAACCGGCGGGTCTGGGAGCACGACGACGACTTCAAGGCCTATCTGCGCAAAACTCGCTCGATGGCGATCGACATGGAAACCGCAACCATCTTCGCCGCCGGCTTCGCCAATTCACTTCCGACTGGTGCACTGTTGCTGGTGAGCGATCAGCCGATGGTGCCCGAAGGCGTCAAGACCGAAGACTCGGATCGGCGCGTAACCGACGAGTTCGTCGAGCGGCATGTGCAGATCGGCATCGAGGCGCTGCGCCTGATTCGCCGTCACGGCAAGAGCGTGAAGCATTTGCGCTTCGATGAATGAGCGCTCAGCGCCCGCTGCGCTTGAGCGCTCCCGCCGCAATGCGCTGCTGCGCCAGCCGATCGGCGACGTCGCTGGTTGACTCGCCGCTCGCCGCGGCACTTTCCAGTATCCTGCGCAACGTGAGTGGAATCTTCTCGATGCGCGCCTGCGCCTCGGCCTCGGAGCCGCTGCCCAGGTACTCGAGCGCCACGCTGATGATGCCGCCGGCGTTTACGACATAGTCGGGCGCATAGAGAATGCCGCGGGCACGCAGGCGTTCGCCGTCCTCGGAGTTGGCGAGCTGATTGTTCGCCGCCCCGCATATCACCCGCACCCGCAATGTTTCGATGCTGCGGGCGTGCAGCACGCCGCCGAGCGCACAGGGTGCCAGTATGTCGGCCTCGGCGCCGATCAGTTCGTCCGGCTCTGCCATCAGCGCTGAATATTCACGTGCCGTCTGCCGGGCGCGCGTTTCCGAGATGTCGGCAACAATCAATCTGGCGCCATCCCGGTGCAGCAGACCGCACAGCGCACCGCCGACACCGCCCAATCCCTGGACCGCCACGCGTACACCGGCCAGTGCATCCGCGCCGGTGGCAAAACGCCAGGCTTCCTTCATCGCCAGGTAGACCCCGTAGGCGGTCTTGGGCGATGGATCGCCGCCAGCCCGGGTTGCATCGCCAGCGAGGCCGCTCACGTAGCGGGTGACTTTCGCGACCTCGCGCATGTCTTCCACACGCGTACCCACGTCCTCGGCAGTGATGTACTGGCCCGCCAGCGAATTGACGGCGCGCCCGTAGGCGGCAAACAGGGTGGCACGCTCAGGGGTTGCGGTAGGTTTGAGGATAACGGCCTTGCCACCGCCCATCGGCAGGTCAGCGAGCGCGTTCTTGTAGCTCATGCCACGTGACAGGCGCAGCGCGTCGGTCAGGGCCAGTTCGCTCGATTCATAGTGCCAATAGCGGCAGCCGCCGCCGGCTGGTCCGAGCGCCGTACTATGAATGGCGATGATGGCGCGCAATCCGGCCGCAGGATCGGTAAAGAAATGCACCGATTCATGATCGTCAAAGGCAGGATTGTCGAAGGTAGCTATCCGCTGCTCCAGCAAGGCCGGCTGCGCTCGGGCCGGCCCCCTATATTAATCGATAGTGTATTTTACGATCTGGCCAAATCGCGAGAGGCGCGCCGCAACAGCGCTTCCAGCCGACGGTCGTGGCCGTAGATGTCATCGAAGAACATCAGCTGCCCGTCTTCCTTGGCCAGCGCAGTGCCATAGAGCACCAGCACCGGAATGGGCTTCGGCAGCTCAACCCGCCTGGCATCGCTGCCGTGCATGGCAGCCGCGACGGCCTCTGCAGTCCAGTCGCCACCAGACACCTGCAGCACATGCAGCGCCAGCTGCGCCGGCTCGCCCAGGCGAATGCAACCATGGCTGTAGGCGCGGCGCGTTGCGCCGAACAGATGTTGCTCGGGTGTCGCGTGCAGGTACACCCGGTAGTCGTTGGGCATGACAAACTTCACCAGTCCGAGTGCGTTGTCATCGCCGGGCCGCTGTCCCAGGCGCAGTTGACCCGCGGCCAATGCTTCGATGTTCGCGGCATCCGGCTCGACCACGCGCCCATCATCACCGCCGCCGCGCACCAGTTCGAGGTTGTTGCGCGCCAGGTAGTCGGGTGATTTGCGGATCGCGGCCAGCATTTCATTGTGCACGATGCTCGCCGGCACGTCCCAATAGGGCCTGAAGACCAGGTAGCGCAGCTCACTCTCGAATACCGGCGTGCGCATGCGTGGGAAGATCCGCCCGACGATGACCGGCATCTGCAGCATCTGCGCCACGCGATCTTCCGTGCTGCGAAACGCGTACAGGCGGAACTGCGGAATGTTGACGATGATCGGTGGCGTGGCAAAGGGCGCGAGCCAGCGCCAGCGTTCCAGTGTCAGTTCGATCTGACGCACACGCTGTAGCAGCGGCGTGGTCAGCGCCCGGAATGTTGCCGCTCCGAGCACACTATCCGCAGGCAGAGCGTGGCGGGTCTGGAACCGCTGCAGCGCCGCAATCAATGCAGCGTCGATGATCAGCTCGTCGCCAGGGCCGCTCACGCCTGGGTTCATATCGCCCAGCGCGCGCAGCAGTTGACGCAGCGCCGGTGCTCCCGGGTAGCGATCGCCCAAACGGAGCGATCGCGACCCGAGCGGTGGCAAGTCGGTCAACCCGGGCTGCCGTGCGAGACTGCGATAGCGCTGCAGCTCGTCCTGCAGCAATCGATAGTGCAGGAACGGTGGTTCAAGCGCATGCAGTTCGGCGACCGGATCCGTGCTTTCTGCCAGGCGCCGCAGCGTTGCCGGAGCATCCAGTGGCGGGCGCCGCTTGAAGGTGTTGAATCCGGCAGTACGTGGATCAATCCGACCGCTATGCAGATGGGTGACAAAGCGCACCACGGCTGCCGACAGCGCGCGCTCGAGCCGCGCCAGGGTTTCCTCGTTCTGAATGCGCGCCGCAACCAGTGGCTGAACTTCGCTCGCCAGGGCCTCGGCGTCATAGTCTTCGGAGCGCAGACCGTAATAATCGGCCGATCGCAGCTGTGCCAGCAACACAAGGGCTTGTGGTGTCGGCTGCCCGCTCCGAAACCATGACAGCGGGGCGGCGGGCTCGACGGCACCCGCCGCTGCGCAGCAGAGCAGCGTCAATACAACCAGCCACGCGCCGGCGTACCGGCAGCGCGGACCGCGGGGGCGCATCAGGAAGTTATCGGGTGCAACGGCGCACAGCCCAGGCCGCCGTCAGGGCCAGCACCAGAAAGCCGGCGGCAATCGATACCGCCGCCACTACGGGGTGAGTATTCCAGGCGGCAATCAGTATGGCCGCGGCGGCGAATTCCATGGCGAATACCGCCGCCACCGCGGCCACGATTCCCCAGGCGATCGCCGCGACGGCGCGCCGCACTTCCATACGGACGGCCGCAGCCGCAGCATGCCAGCGGCTTTCCACCAGGTCGCTGAGCATCGCGCCCAGGCGTTCTATCGATGCCAACAGGCGCATGGTGTGCACTCAGTCCCGGCGCGCGGTCAACGCGCCGATCAGGAACGCCACTGCCGCAGCGACGCCGATCGATTGCCAGGTGTGTTCGCGCACATAACCGTCGGCCACTTTCGCGCCGGCCACAGCGCTACGCTGCAGGCCGGTTTCCAGTCCTTTGATGCGCTCACGCGCCTTGCCGAGCGCTTCCTTGAGGTGATCGGTCACCGCGCCGGCGCCTTCCGTGCCGGCATCGCGGGCCGTGCCGGCGAACTCTTCCAGGTCTTCCAGCACCCGGTGCAGCTGATTCAACAGCTGCTCTGCACTCGTACTCATGACAGGCCTCCCTTGACCGGATCACCCCAGCGGCGAACCTCACCCGTATCCAGGTGAACGAAATCGGAAACGCCATAGTAGCCGACGCCGCCGCGTCGCTGGCGTTGCGCCAGCAGCGCGAGCTGAGCCGTCGCGCAACCCGGCAGCCGGACATCAATCGCGCGCCCCTGCATGTGCAGGCTGTGTTCGGCAACACCGCCAGAGCGCCGCTGCAGCCAGGCATTGGTAACAGGCGAGCGATACCCGCAGATGACCTGAAAGGCCTCCTTCCCCCCGACCAGCGCCTGCAGCGCATGCAGCTGATCCAGCAGCTGCGGCTCTATGGGATGGACGGTCTCGGTTCGAAAATCGCGCAGCAGCTGGTTGACCTTCGCCAGGGTCTGCGGCACGTAGGCGCCGGAATCGAAGTACACGGCCGACAGCCGCTCGCCGGTATGGGTGTGCACGAAGTCGAGCTGGCGCCTGGCGTCGGTGGCAGCGAGGATGCTGGGCGCACGCGCCAAGGCTGCTGCCATCAGACCCACGTTACGCAGGAAGTGGCGTCGTGTTGGCATCCGCATCAATGGGCTCCATGAAAGACTGACATCCTACCGCTTTCGCCCGCAGGGGGCCGGCGTGTCGGTGTTGTGACCCGCAGCACATTGGCCAGATTGACCGGAGCTTGCCTCACAGCCGCGCTCTTGCCGGTGTCGTGGGCTGGCGTCAGCTGCGATAGAGTCTGAATCAGTCGCTCGGGCGTTCCCAGGTCGCTCCACCCGCAGCCGGCGACCGGCAGCACCCGCAGCTGCCGGCGATCTGCCCTGGCCAGAAGGTTCCGGGAAAAATCGAGGTCAGGCAGGGTCTCATACAGCGCCGCCAGCCGGGCGGGTGCCTCCAGTCCGGCTGCGAGCGCCTGCCGCATGGCGGAGACCACCTGCGGATAATGGCGCTCGAATAATTCCAGCAGCGAGGTGGCGCGAGCCGCGAGGATGAAGGTGCTCCACAGTGCGCCACTGGCGATCAGCTCACGCGCTTTCTGGGCGCTGGGCTTTTCGACGAAATCAGCGACTGCGAAGCTGCCTTGGGCGCAGTTACGGCCCGGAGTGATGTAGCCGAGCTCAGGGTCGGGAAAGCCGGGTTCCATGCCAAGCAGGACGATCTGTCCAGGCGCTGCACGCAGCGTCGTGAATGCCGAGCGCATTGCCCCGATCAATATGTGTTCGTCGGCGATGTAATGGTCAGATGGCAGCAGCATGACGTTCGCATCGTGATCAACACGCATGATCTGCAGCAGCTGCAGCAGAACGCCATTTGCCGTGCCACGATTGCGTGGCTGCACGATCAGCTGGTGTGCGGGCCACGGCTGCGTCGGCTGCCACCAGCGGCGATGCTGATCAGCCACGATCAGGCTGATGTGCCCGCCGTCAGTCACGCGCGCAGCCCGACGCAGCGCCTCTTCCAGCAGCGACGGGCCACCCTGCAGCGAGCAATACTGCTTGGGCACCGAGGCACCATCCGCGCACTTCGTCAATTGGCGAAGCCGCTTGCCCTCACCGGCGGCGAGCACCAGCACCCAATCGTGACCGGAGGAATTCATGCTAGCCATCCACGCCTCGCCTACCCACCGGCACGGTAGCCCTGTACAGCGCACCTGCCCATTCGGGCTTGTACCTAGAATCCGGCTACGGCATGTCCGTATGGCTTGCCGCACGCCGGTGTCGTAGCATTCGACCCGCGTTATGTGACCCTGGAGTTATGACATGAGCAACGTGAAGTGGTTGGCAATTCTCGCTGCCGGGTTGATTGCGCTGCTGGCAGTCTCGACTCTGGCCTTTGCTGCGGAGGCTGTGGCGCCCGCCAAAGCGGCGGTAACCAAGGAGATGCGGGCGAAGATGGCTGGCGTGCATGAGCGCATGGCGGCCTGCCTGCGTTCCGACAAGTCGATGGAGGATTGCCATCACGAGATGATGCAAAGCGGCGAATCGATGCACGGGCATGATTGCCCGATGATGGACAAGCATGAACACATGTCGCACGGGCATGATCATGAGGCCGGAAGCGAGAGTACCAAGTAGGGCGTAGCGGGCCGCTACGCGTCGCTGCGGTTTTCCGTGGCTCCGGCCGCGGCCCACTCACGCCAGATTGTCAGTGCAACGCCCAGCATAACCGGGCCGACGAACGCACCGACGAAACCGAACGCAGCCATCCCGCCCAGCGCACCGAACATGATCAGCAGGAACGGCACGTGGGTCGCAGTGCTGATCAGCAATGGGCGCAGCAGATTGTCGATGGGATGCACGAAGATCACTCCCCAGGCGAGCAGGGCGATGCCTTGCCACGCATGGCCTGACAGCAACAACCAGATGCCAGCAGGCACCCACACCAGCGCGGTCCCGAACGTCGGCATGACAGACAGTACCCCGGTCAGTGCGCCCAGTAGCGCCGGCGCGTGCAATCCGACGAGCTGGTAGCCGATTCCCGCCGCCAGACCCTGCGCGAACGCCGTAACCACGAAACCATAGATGACGGCGCGCGTCATCACGCCCGCGGCCCGCAGGTAGGGATCGAGACGGCTGCCAATGAAGCGCAGCAGCACCCGGCGCGACTGGAGGATCAGCAGCTCGCTGTCGCGGTAGAAGAAGAACAGGGTCAGCGCGGTCAGGGTGAATCCGAGCAGGGTCTGGCTGATTGTTCCGAGCACACCGCTGCCGTTGTGCTGCCATCTGCCCAGCCAGTTCAGCAGCTCGCGCCCGAGATCCGACGGCGCAGCGGCATAATGACTCAAGAGTTCCTGGAGTCGTTCGCCCAGCCAGGGGATATTGCGCAGCGCGAGTGGCAGGTTGTTGGCACCACTTGCCAGGGAGGCAGTGAACAGGTGGTAGGCCACCAGCAACTCATTCTGCACCAGCACCAGCAGCCAGATCAGGGGCACCACGAGCGCACAACAGACCAGGACGGTCATGAGCAGCGCGGCCGTGGTGTGCCAGCGGCCCAGCATGGCGGCAAGGCGCCGATACGCCGGCCAGGTGACATACGCCAGGATCGCCGCCCAGAGCAGCGGGGCCAGGACCGGCCTCAGAATCGCCAGGCAGCCCAAGCCCAGCAAACCCAGCAGAAAGTACAGGATGGTGCGCCTTGCCGGCAGGGATGCAGCTTCGGACTCAGGCTCGGTCATCAGGTTGCTCCAATGCGTGCACTATCCACCATGGGCGTGGCGCTTGCCCTACGCATAAGCCCTGTTGCGCTGGCCACGATTTTGCAATCATGGTGGCACTCGTAATCTATCCGGAGCTGCACATGTTTGCCAGAAACACCAGGGCGCCGACGGCCACACTGCTCGTTGCCGCAGCGCTCGCCGCTTGCAGCGGCGCCCAGCCGCCACTCGCCGGCAGCACTACGCCTTACCAATCGCTGCCGCAGCTCAATGCGGAAGTCAGCCAGGCACTCGGCTATGCTCCGAAGGCGATCGAGTTTCTGGCAGCGCCCGCCCACCTGCACGCCACCGTCAAGGATGCCGCGCTTGCCGGTCTGAATCAGGCCGGTCGCGAGCGGGCCGCCGGGCGAATCGTTGCCGCCATTGAGCAGGCCATCGCCACGCGCCAGGAGTTTTCCACGATCCAGGAGATCACTATCGCCATCATTCATCTGGCGCAGCCAGGAAGACTGGCCGACTACTCCCATGTCGAGGACGTGCTCCAATATCGCAAGTCACCCGACGGACACTTTGTTGGCCACGCCAGCTGACTCCTCGCCAGCTGATCAGCCCGAGCCCTGCGGCCTGAGTGACGAACAGGCGCAGGAACGCCGCCTGGCCGACGGGCCCAACGAGCTGCAGTCCAGCAAGCCGCGCGGCATAGCCTCAATAGCCATCGCCGTGGCGCGGGAGCCGATGTTCCTGCTGCTGATCGCTGCCGGCAGCCTCTACCTGCTGATGGGCAAGCTCGGCGATGCGCTCATGCTGCTGGGCTTTGTATTCGTCGTCATGGGTATCACTGTCTTTCAGGAGCGCCGCACTGAACACGCCCTGGAGGCGCTGCGCGATCTGGCCAGTCCGCGGGCTTTGGTGATACGGGCTGGTCGCCGCCTGCGTATCGCCGGTCGCGACGTGGTGCGCGGCGACATCCTCTCGATTGCGGAGGGCGATCGCATTCCAGCCGACGCGCTTGTCCGCCGCAACATGAATCTCAACGTCGACGAATCGCTGCTGACGGGTGAATCGATGCCGGTTCGCAAGCGTGCGGCGCCCGACCTGCACAGGCTGCAGCGGCCAGGTGGCGACAATCTCGCCTCGCTGTTCGCCGGAACCCTGGCAACTTCCGGCCAGGCCATCGCCGAGGTGCTGGCTACGGGAGCGCGTACTGAGCTCGGCAAGATTGGTGGAGCGCTGAAGAGGATTGGCCCGGAAACGACACCCCTGCAGAAGGAAACCGGCCGGGTGGTTCGCGTGCTGGCGGCGGCCGGGCTGATCGCCTGTGCCGTGGTGGTCATTGTGTACTCACTTACCCGCGGCGCTGACTGGCGCGCCTGGAAAGACGGCTTGCTGGCGGGCATTTCCCTGGCCATGGCCGTCATACCGGAGGAATTCCCGGTCATTCTCACGGTGTTTCTCGCCCTGGGTGCCTGGCGCATTTCGCGTCACCGGGTACTGACGCGACGCATGCCAGCGATCGAGACGCTGGGGGCCGCTACGGTCCTGTGCGTCGACAAGACCGGAACGCTGACTGAAAACCAGATGACCCTGAAATTGCTGGTGACAGAAGCGGAGCGTGTGGCGGTTGCTGCCGGCGGCAGTGCGCTGGCCGAGAGCCACGAAATATTGCTGCACACGGCCGCACTGGCCAGCAAGTCCGAGCCTTTCGATCCCATGGAGCGCGCTCTGCACGAAGCCCGTCGCAGGTTGAGCACCCAGGACCGCAGCGTCAGTCGCGAATGGTCGCTTACCCGGGAATACCCGCTGACCACGGAGCTGCTCGCGGTCACCCATGCCTGGCAACAGCACGGCGCCGGAACTGTCGTGATGGCGTCAAAGGGAGCGCCCGAGGCGATTGCCCAGCTGTGCGGCCTGACGGGGCCGAGACGTGCTTGCGTTGACGCCAGTGTCAGGGACCTGGCTGGACAAGGCCTGCGCGTGCTCGGCGTCGCCCGGGGAGAAATCGCCAACGCTCCGCTGCCGCCGGAACAGCGTGAGCTCAGCCTGGAATTTCTCGGCCTGGTCGCTTTCGAGGATCCGCTGCGCGCCACCGTGCCGGCGGCCGTTGCCGAGTGCTGTGCGGCCGGCATCAGGGTGTTGATGATTACCGGCGACTATCCGGAGACGGCGCGCAGCGTTGCCAGGCAGGCGGGCTTCACAGCCGTCGATCAGCTGATCAGCGGGCCGGAACTCGAGCTCATGTCAGATGCACAGCTGGCGGCGCGCATCGGCACCACGCAGATCTTCGCGCGGGTCGTGCCTGAACAGAAACTGCGGATTGTCATGGCTCTGAAAGCCCATGGCGACGTGGTCGCCATGACGGGCGACGGCGTCAACGATGCGCCCGCACTCAAGGCTGCTCACATCGGCATTGCCATGGGCGGTCGCGGCACGGATGTGGCACGCGAAGCGGCCGCCCTGGTCCTGCTCGATGACGACTTCAACTCGATCGTCACCGCCGTGCGACTGGGTCGCCGCATTTACGACAACATCAGGAAGGCCATCATCTTCACGCTGGCCGTGCATGTACCGATAGCCGGCTTGTCGATGGTGCCGGTTTTCATTCCGGGTTGGCCGCTATTGCTCGCGCCGGTACACATCATGTTTCTCGAACTGGTCATTGACCCTTCCTGCTCGCTCATCTTCGAAGCGGAGGCGTCGGAAAGCGACGTGATGCGCCGGCCGCCGCGCAACGCCCAGGCGCGATTGTTTTCCGGCCGGACGGTGCTGGCCTCGTTTACCCAGGGTTTGAGCGTACTGGTGGTCTGCCTCGGCATCCTGACTCTTACCCGCCCAACGCACGGACCCGACGTCGCCCGTGCACTGACGTTTGCCACGCTGGTGGTGTCGTTCATAGCCATCATTCTGGTGAATCGCTCCTGGACGCGCACCGCATTTGCCATGATGCGCGCACCGAACCAGGCGCTCTGGTGGGTGATCGGCGGCACCGGGCTGGGCCTGGTCGCGATCCTGGAGGTTCCGGCGCTGCGTACGATCTTTTCATTCGCGCCCCTGCACCTCGCCGACCTTGGCTTGAGCCTGGCGGCCGGAGTACTCTGCGTGCTGTGGTTCGATGTGCTCAAGTTGCTGCCCGCCCATAGGCAATTGCCGCAATGACTGCAGAAAATACCTATTTCAGCCCGGCGGCACGCAGCGCAGATTGATTCCATGAAACAGAATGCATTATCCGCTGCCGAGCTTCGGCATTTTGAGGGTCTGCTGTCAGCCCGCCGCCATGAGTTGCGCTCGCAGTTGCAGGCGGCATGGGCAACCTCCGAGAGCGAGCGCGAAATCCGCGCCAGCGACGCGGTACGCGACACCAAGGACATTGCCTTCAGCGGCCAGATCGCCGAAGCCGGCGCGGCCGATGAAAGCCGCGTGTCCGATGAGCTGGCCGCCGTCGACATCGCCCTGCACCGCATCGCCGCGGGAAAGTACGGACTGTGCATGAAGTGCGGTAATCCGATCGGTGTTGAACGCCTCGAGAGCCAACCGAGTGCGATCCGCTGCCGACCCTGCCAATCGAGTCGCGAGCACTCGTCGCCCGTCAGCATCGAATCTGATTGAACATCGGGAGTATTGCCATGCCTGCCATACGTCGAATACTGGTTGCCGTGAAGGAGCTCGACAGCAGGTCGCAGCCCGCGCTGCTCAAGGCTGCCCAGCTGGCGCGCGCCTTTGGCGCCGAGATCGAGATCTTTCACACCCTGACGACGCCGCTCTATGCCGATCTTTATACCTACGCCGTCCAGGGGCTGAAGGAAGTCCAGGCCGACTTGCAGGCACAGGCCCTGCGTCGGCTCGAGACCATGGCCGAGCGGCTCAGGGTCCACAACATCAGGGTGTCTGTGTCGGCGGAGTGGGATTTTCCGGCCTTTGAAGCCATCATCCGTCGGGCCTCGGGCGTCAAGGCAGATCTCATCGTGGTTGCGCGTCACCAGGGGCGCCACATCGCGCCGCGGATTCTGCAATTGACCGACTGGGAGCTGATACGCATGAGTCCGATTCCAGTGCTGCTGGTCAAGACGCCGCGCGCCTATCACCGTCCGGCAGTGCTGGTTGCCATCGATCCCAGCCGTGCGTTCTCGAAGCCGCTGCAGCTCGACAAGACGATCCTGAATCTGGGCCAGGAGATCAGTGAAGGCCTGCGTGGCAGCCTGCACGCGGTCCATGCCTACCCGCGGCTGCCGGTGCAAAGCCTGCAGGTGGAGCGTACCTCACCCGGTTTTCTGAGCAAGCTCGAGAAGCAGTCGCGGCGCGCGGCGAATATCCGCTTTGAACGTGCACTGCAGTCGAGCGGCGTTGCCAGGTCGCGCCGCTACCTGATCGGCGGGCATCCCATCGACGCCATACTGGGAGCAGTCAAGAGAAGCCGCAGCGCGCTCGTTGTGATGGGCGCCATTTCGCGCTCGGGATTCAAAAACCTGCTGATCGGCAACAGCGCCGAGCGCATCCTCGACGAGCTGGCCTGCGACATCCTGGTGGCAAAACCGCCCGCATTCAAGAGCCGCGTGTCGCGCAAGCCGAACGGCCCGCGCCTGGTGGTGAGCGCGCTGGCCGGACAGCTCGGCTACTAGGGGCGCAGGCAAGGCGCCCCTGGCAGATCAGGCCTGCGCCGCCGCCCTCGTCTTGGCCACCTCGGCGATGACTTCGTCCGCGACCATGCGCGGCACCGGGTCGTAGTGCGAGAACTCCATCGTGTACGAGGCGCGGCCGCTGGTCATGCTGCGCAGTTGCCCGATGTAGCCGAACATTTCCGATAGCGGTACCAGCGCCACCACGGCGATGTTGGTGCCACGCTCCATCTGCTCCTGAATCGTGCCGCGGCGGCGATTCATGTCCCCGATCACATCCCCCAGGTGATCGCCCGGGGTTACCGTCTCGACCCGCATCACCGGCTCGAGCAGGATCGGCGAGGCCTTGCGCAATGCTTCGCGGAACGCGGCCTTGGCCGCGATTTCGAAGGTCAGCGCATTCGAATCGACATCGTGATAGCTGCCGTCGGTGAGCGTCGCGCGGAAATCGACCGTCGGGTAATGCGCCAGTACGCCATCTTCCTTCTGCATCTTCAGACCCTTCTCGACCGCCGGCACGAATTCCTTGGGCACCGAACCACCCTTGGTCGCATCGACGAATTCGAAACCGGCGCTGCGCGCCAGCGGCTCGAAGATGATCCACACTTCGGCGAACTGGCCCGAACCGCCAGTCTGCTTCTTGTGGGTGTAATGCTCTTCAATCTTCTTGGTGAAGGTTTCGCGATAGGCCACCTGTGGCTCGCCCATCGTGCCTTCGACATTGAATTCCGTGCGCATGCGATCGAGCGTCACTTCAAGGTGCAGCTCGCCCATGCCGCGCAGAATCGTCTGCCCGGTCTCGCGATCGGTCTCCAGGTGCAATGAGGGATCGGCACGCACCATCTTGCCCAGCGCCGCGCCGAACTTCTCCTGCTCCGCCTTGAGCTTGGCCTTCACCGACACGCTGATGACCGGGTCCGGGAAGCGCATGCGCTCCAGCACCACCGGGTTGGCATCATCACAGAGCGTATCGCCGGTCTCGGTATCCGCCATGGAAACCAGCGCGACGATGTCGCCGGCGCGCGCCTCTTCGATGGGATTGGCTTCCTTGGCGAACATCTCGACCATGCGGCCGATCTTCTCGCGCTTGCCTCGCGTGGAATTCTGTATCGACGCGCCCTTGGTCAGCACCCCCGAATACACGCGGATAAAGGTGAGCGCACCGTAGACGTCGTTGATCACCTTGAATGCCAGCGCCGAGAACGGCTCATCGTCGGAGCACTTGCGCTCACCGATCGGCGTGCCGTCAGCGTCGACTGTCTTGATGGAGGCCACGTCGGTCGGCGCCGGCAGGAAATCGACCACTGCGTCGAGCACCTGCTGCACACCCTTGTTCTTGTAGGAAGAACCACACAGCACCGGTGTAAACGAGGAATTCAGCGTGCCCTTGCGCAGTGCCGCGCGCAGGATGTCGGGCGAAGGCACGGTGCCGTCGGTGATATAGGCTTCCATCGCCGCATCGTTCTGCTCCAGGCAGGTGTCGACCAGCTCGGTGCGATAGCGGGCGATCTCGCCCATGAGCTTGCGATCGCTCGGCACGGTAATGTGCAGCTTGTCGGCGAGATCGGCGGTGACCTCGAGACTCTGCCACTCGGCGTCCTTGTCGTCCGAATCCCAGACCAGCGCCTTCATCTCGACCAGATCCACCATGCCCTTGAAATGATCTTCCGAGCCGATCGGAATCTGCACCGGCAATGGCCGTGCTCCCAGGCGCTTCTTGATCATGTCGACACAGCGCACGAAATTGGCGCCGCTCCGGTCCATCTTGTTCACGTAACACAGGCGCGGCACGTCGTAGTTATCCGCCAGGCGCCAGTTGGTTTCCGACTGTGGCTCCACGCCGGCCACCCCATCGAACACCACTACCGCGCCATCGAGCACGCGCAGCGAACGGTTCACCTCGATCGTGAAATCGACGTGCCCGGGCGTATCGATGAGATTGATTTTCTTGTCACGCCAGAACGCCGACACCGCCGCGCTCTGGATGGTGATACCGCGCTTCTGTTCCTGCTCCAGATAGTCGGTGGTCGTCGAGGTCTTCAGATCCTTGGTGTCGTGGATGTCGATGATGGTGTGCTTGCGACCCGTGTAATAGAGAATCCGCTCCGTGGTCGTGGTTTTGCCAGCGTCGACGTGGGCGATGATGCCGATGTTGCGGATATCAGCAAGCGGGGTAGTACGGGCCATAGCAAGGTTCCATTAAGGCTTAAGGGGTCGACCGGGGTCGATAAATTGGCGCGGGAGGATACGACGGATTGGGGTCGGTTTGCTCGTCAGCCGAGTGAAAAATCGCCTCCCTGTGATAGGATGCGCGCCGCAGACGGAGCGGGGCCCTTCATCCCGGCGGCAGATCTGGCGGCGGACGCAGATTACGCAGGGACATAAAGGGATAATAAGTCTTTAATATTCAGTGGTTTACTGACTATCAAAGCCGCCCGGTGACGGTTTTCTCCTTCGGCGCGCCTGTAGCTCAGTTGGATAGAGTATCTGGCTACGAACCAGAGGGTCGGGAGTTCGAATCTCTCCAGGCGCGCCAATTCACAAAGCCGTTAATGCGTGTAGCCGTACACCTAGTGCTCGCGCCACTTTCAATACCGTTGCGAAGCTTGGATTGCCATTCTTGCTGAGCGCCTTGTACAGACTCTCTCTGCTCAATCCCGCATCGCGCGCTACTTGCGTCATACCGCGAGCGCGAGCGATATCCCCAAGTGCGCGCGCGATGCCCGCCGCGTCATCAGGCGCTTCCTCAAGCCAGGCATCAAGATAGGCGGCCATTTCCTGAGGCGTACGCAGTTGTTCGGCCACGTCATATTTCACGGTCTTTGTCTTGATTGATCGCTTGGTTTTAACTTTGGCCATGACGGCTTGCTCCTACAAATTCTTTGCCAACGCAATCGCGGTCTTGATGTCTATTGCCTGTGATGACTTGTCGCCGCCCGCAAGCAACACGATAAGCACATCGCGCCGCTCCGTGTAATACACACGGTAGCCGGGGCCGAAGTCGACCTTCAGTTCGCAGATGCCGCTTGTCAACACGCGGTGCTGGCCTGGATTGCCGTGCGCCAACCGGTCGACGCGCACCTGCACGCGCGCGCGGCCCGCGCGGTCCTTGAGGCCGTCGATCCATTCGCGGTAGACCTTGGTCATCTCGACGCGCATAACGGAAATGTATCCCATGGGATACAAATGTCAAGCCCAACTATTACATGCTGGAAAAGCGAAGCAACCTCGGGTGCCCGATTTGTGTCTGGCTCAGATTTGGTGTGACTAAATCGTGCCTTGGATAGACTGGAATGCGATTGGCAAGCGCTGCAAGTGGTTGATTTACAGAACAGTACAATCGTCGAAAGGCCCTTACGAACCAGAGGGTCGGGAGTTCGAATCTCTCCAGGCGCGCCAATCAGTTCCGGATACCCACCCGCATGTTCACCCAGCTCGCCTTCCTACGGCGTGACAAACCTGCCATTCACCAGAATGATTTGATCCTGGCATAGGATAGCCAGGCCGTCTGCTCCCCAACGAACCATGCGCACTGGGTAGCCCTGGACGCTCACTCCGGGAAGTGGAATTCGTGCCACCGCGCCGAGTGTCGTCAGGTCATATGATGCGAGGTAGGTGCCGGACACACCGTTTACGACCAACACATATGCCCTGTTCGCGGCTGCATTAGGTAGCGTGCTGGCGGGAATCGCTGCCGCATCGGCAATAAAATGATTTTGGTAAGCGACCGTTGGCGCCGTCGAATAAACCCGCCCGTCATCGGTATAGAGATGTGCTGCCTCGAGGTGCAGGCGTCCGGGGGCAGTCTGCAGTTCAGTCGACTGAAGCGAATTGACCAATGTAACGCCACTGGCATTCGCGCTCAGGGATACGATTGGACCGAACCACGCATAGCCATCCACGCCATACAAGGCATCACCAGCGGCAGTCCATTGCAGCCAGAGCGACGCGTTTGTACTGGCGTCTGTTGTGACACCACGCTGCGTAGCGTCGTCAAATATCGATATATCAACGTCAAAGCCTCCCGCATCCGCATGGCGTCGAACCACGCCCAGCGTACCCGCTGTGCCCGGCGCCACCCGCAACTCGCTGGCGTAGAGTGGGCCAGACGCATCGCTGCCCATCGGGATACTCAGATTTGGAGTAAGCCCGGGCAGTACGTAGCGCTCCACGCTGCTTGAACCGCGCATGGCCGCGTAGAGGTAACTGCCATCGTCGGCAATCGCGAGAATGCCCGGATCGGCCAGACCAGCAACCGATATGCCCAGCGTTGCGCTGACCGGATCAAGAGTCACTATCGAGTTGGCATTGCTGGCGGCGCCGTTTGGTACCGACAGATAGAGTCGGCCGCCGACCTGGTCTGCGGCCAGGTCTCCCGCGGTGACCGCAACGCTGCGCGCGGTGTAACCATTGGCGCCCGTTACGGTATCGCTCACCGAATAATGCACGGGCACCATAAACGGTGATCCGGGCACTGCAACGCATCCGGGCAGCAGACACACGTTGACGGTTACTGTGTCGTCGTATTCGCCTAGTGCAAGTGTATTGGGTGCCTTGAAGTTGAGGGCGATGCTATAGCCTCCAGTGCCGTTGCTTCCGATTCCTCCAACGTACAGTCCATTGTGGGTTGAGTCGGCAGTGACGCTGACGGCGGACGCTGGTGCGCCTTGTAGCGAAACCGTGAGACTTGCCGGGGGGGCGACTGCGAGAAACGGCAACGATTGCGCGTCTACGCTGGCCGGCGTAACGCTGACGCCCAGTGCGGCGCCAGTTACGGTGTAGGTGACCGTGACAGTGTGCAAGGTGCCGCTTCGGATCGCGCTGCAATTTGCGTCAGTGCACAGGCCGATGTCGACCGTGTCGTTGTAGACGCCTGGCCCAAGCGTTATGGGGTTCTTGAAGGTGATGTTGACGGTGCCGGTAGACGGCGACCCTTGCTGCAAGTCGGCAGTCTCGATTCCATTTTGCGTAAACTGCCAACCGACGTAGGCGCCGGCGGCTGGTACGTTGCCAAGGGTGAGGGCGATCGCGGCCGACGGAGCGGTGCCAACCGCTGTATCTGCGCTTACCGAAATCGTGGACGGCGAAACGCTTATGGTGGTGGCTTCACTGCCTCCTCCGCCGGAAGTGCCTCCCCCGCCTCCGCAGCCGCCGGAGAGCAATGCAATAGCGGCCAACAACGGAGCTCTGGCGGTCGATAGCGGGTTACGCACGTGGTCCCCTCCTGCACACGACGCCCATTCAAATACGGATTCGACGAGAGAGCGTGCGCCGTGAGCATATCGCCGTTTGGAACTACCAGCAATCCGTCGCCTGCGTAGACGTTGCCACTTGACGAACCCACGAACACATATTGATTGACGACAATTGGGAAGCCTACGGCCCCACGCCAGTTGGAACTGACTCGATAGCGTGAGTAGCCCGGATCGGCGGGCCCCGGGTTTTCCAATCGGCTGATTGGCCGTGGAATGACTAGCGGTTCATCGTCACGGCAACGGGCGACAATACCGATGTGCCACGTAGTGCTGCAATCTCACGCGCTGGCACGCCGACGTCGAGAAACTTCTGCTCCCATTGTTCTTCCACGACTTTGAGAGCTTGTGTCGCAATGGCAATGGCCTCGTCTGCACGTAATCCAAACCGTGCCGCACTCGAGAGCGCGTTGGTCAGTGTGGACTCGCGGCCTTCCGCTCCATGCGTTCCAACAATCATCGCCTGGCGGCCTTCGATCCCTGCCCGACGCTGCGGCAGCAGGTCGTAGGCCTGCGTGAGGCGCAGGCGCTGGCCGTCCCAAAAGCAGGCGTGGTTCTTGGCGTGATCGTCCGCGTTGCCAATGAGAATGTCGGGCAATGACGCCACTGGCTGGCTCGGGCGCCTCTCCTGGCTAGTAGGCTCCCGCCGCGCGTACCGTGAATAGCACGCGATCCAACGCCTGGCCACGGGCGTTGGCGAGCGTCAAACGGTATACACCGGGCTCGGGTGCCCACAGGCGCTCTTTCGCCGCCGGTCCCAATGACTGGTCATTGAGCATCAGGGTCATCGCCGCGTCGGCACCGCTTACGGTGATGGGAATGCGCTGGCGATTCTGCGGAATGTCGGGATCCAGGGCGATGACCATGCCGTTGGCGGGGCTTTCAATCCGGGGCAGCTCGCCGTGCGCTGCGAGGCCGGCGATCTCCGCACGCGGGGCAGGGTCGATGAACCATTCGCGGCGACTGGGTTCCACTGCTGGCTTGAAATGAATCTGGGTGGCGGTCACACCCGAGGGCGGCTGCGGTTCGATCGATCCGCGCTGCTGGTGAAGTGCGACCATCAGGTCATGCCATACGGGAGCGGCGCCCGTGACGCCGCTTACATCGTGCATGGAATCGCCTTCGAAGTTGCCCACCCAGGCGGCCACGGTATAGGCACTCGAAAAGCCGATGCACCAGTTGTCACGCATATCCTTGCTGGTGCCGGTCTTGGCGGCCGTCCAAAAGGGCGTATTGAGGTGGTTGTCGAGGCCGAAGGTGATGGCGCGCGCCGCGTGATCGCTAAGTATGTCGGCAATCACAAAGCTCGGGCCCGCGGGCATCACGGTGTCGTGCTTTTCAGAACTCTGCGCGGGAGTCAGCGTGAGTGGCGACCAGACGCCACCGCGGGCCAGCGCCCGGTAGGCCTGGGCCTGCTGCCAGAGCGACACTTCGGCGGAACCGAGCGCCAGTGAATAACCATAGAAGTCGCCGTCTTCGACGATGCCCGCGTAGCCTAGTTCCTGCAGGCGGTTTCTAAATGCCTCGACGCCCACCAACACCAGCGCGCGTACCGCGGGGACATTGAGCGAGCCGGCCAGCGCCGTGCGCACGCTGACCGAGCCCTTGAAATCGTGGTCGTAGTCCTGGGGAATGTAGAGGCCGCTGGCGGTTTCGAGATTGAGCGGCGAGTCCTCCAGGAGCGAGGCGGCTGTCAGGTAATGGCGTTCGAGGGCCAGTTCATACAGGAAGGGCTTGAGGGTAGAGCCGGCCTGACGCAATGCGCGAACGCCGTCCACGTGCTCCGCCGTGGAGTGGGGTCCGGCGGAACCGACGTAGGCCAGCACTTCACCGGTGGCATTGTCGACCACGATGGCGGCGCCATCACGGACGCTGCGCGAGGCGAGGCGCGTGAGGTTGTTGCGCAGGGTGTCACGTGTCAATCGCTGCAGGTTGGTATCCAATGTCGTCTTGAGCTGCTCGCCAGGGACGTGCAGGAGTTGATGCGCGAGCTGGGGTGCAAGCCGGTCTTCCGCAGGCGTTTCGTGGGACAGGAGTAACTCCTGAGCCGTCGCGCGGATCGCATCGCACCCCACCGCGAGTCCAAGGACCGCTGCGCGCTCGCAGGCCCGGGCGGCGACGCGTTCGGCGCTGGCGCTGGGCTCCGGAAGCAGGGCGGCAAGCACCATGCTTTCCGGCAGCGACAATCCGGACGGGCTCTTGCCGACAAGGCGCCAAGAGGCGGCCGCGACGCCCTGCAATCCCCCCCGGAAGCCGAGCAGGTTGAGGTAGGCCTCCAGGATCTGCGGCTTGCTCCACTGCGATTCGAGGCTGCGTGCGAGGCGAACCTGGGCCATCTTGGCTTCCCAGGCTTCGATGCCGTGCGAAGCATGGTGCGTGCGTATGCTGAGCAGATTGGCGAGCTGCATGGTGATGGTGCTGGCGCCGCGCCGCTGATGCCGGAAGATCTGGTCGCGTACGGCGCCCAGTGCACTGCGCCAGTCCACGCCACCGTGTTGCCAGAAGCGCCGGTCTTCGCCCTCGACAATCGCTGCCACCAGCGCTGGGGACACTTCGTCAAGTCTTACCCAGGGGAGCGTTCGCACATCGAAGCGCATGCGTTCGATGTCGAGGATGGCACCGTGGCGGTCGAGCAGATAGGCATCAGTCGGCCGGTACCCGGATTGGACCGCTCCAAAGCGTGGAACCGACGTGGGCCAGAGCACCATAGCCACGACGGTGAGCGCCAGTGCCAGTGCAGTCCCTCCGCCAATGAAGGCTGTCCAGACAACGATGCGGCGCAGTCGGCCTTGGCGCGTGTGCCGAGCCATTGTCACCGTGCCGGCCTTACCGTGACGGTGGCGTTGGGCGCCTCGCCGAACATTTCCGGGGCGTACATGGCTTCAACGCGCGTGGCGGGCAGCAGGAAGGTGCCCGGGTTATTGAGGCGCACCGTGTACTCGAGTGTCCAATGGCCCTTGGGGACAAATCGATAGTAGGCGCGATACCCATCGAACCGACGCTCATCGAAGGCGAGCCAGGCTGCACCGGTGGAGTGGTCATCACGCTGGAGCAGTGCCGATTGACCGCCGATGCCACTGCCCAGAATGGTGGCGCCCGCCGAGATCGGGTCATCGACAACGACCCAGCTCATATCCGATTGTGCGTCCAGTTCGAGGTGTACGCGCGCCACATCTCCGCGCGTCCAGACGCCAGCGGTCTTTTGTTCGACGGCCGTCACGGTGCGCAGGAACTTGAATCCCGTGGATAGCGGCCGATCGAGCGGGAGCGCGGCGGTGGCGCGAACCATGGCCCAAGGGGCACCCGAGCCGGTGTGACAAAGGGTTAGATTGGTGTGACTGGTCGCCCAGGGCATCGAGAGTGCCGCGGCATCCTGAGGCTGCGGCCAGGCGACCGATCGATTCTCCGTGCCATAGCGGATACCAGACGCCCCGGTGACGGCCACTTTCTCGAAGGCGGCGGAGAACTTCTCCATTGCGAGCACGCCCCAGGCATTGGCGACGGTCGTGTTCCAATGCCCAAACTGTTGGCGGTTGAGGGCACCGCGCACCAGGCGGGGAATGTCCTCGCGCCACTCCGGCTCATTGAGCACCGTCATCAGCATGCGATTGGCATTGGAGTCGACGGAAATCATCAACCACCATAGTGCGTCGCTCCGTTCCGTAGAGAACCCCATGGTCGTGCCCTGAAAATTGAGTCGCGCGCGCAGGATCCCCAAGGCCTGTCGGGTCTTTCCCTCTGCATCGGCCATGCCGGGCACGCGCCTGAGGATTTCGAGCCAATCGAGTAACGCGGAGGTGGGCCAGAGATTGGGTTCGATCGTGACACTGTCGAGCATCGAGGGCTGGGCGAGCTGGTAGCGCGAGAGCGCGTCGATGGCCGCCAATTTCCGGATGGTCAGATCAGCCGTCGGCAGCGCCGAGTGACGCTGGATCCGTCCCTCGACGAATCGGCTCAAGGCCACGGTGAGGCGCTGTCGATCCGCGTCCGGAATCGTCCAGCCGGCTTCATCGGCAAGGGTCAGGATATAGGCCGTCAGGGTGTCATCGCCTTGCAAGCGATCAGTGGGGAAATATTTCAGTAACCCGTCCTCGTCCAGGTACGCCGGCATACGACTCATCAGTGCATCCCAGGCGCCGCGCTCACGCAGCGCTACGGCCCGTGAGGCCAGCTGCTCGAAACAGATATACGAGTATTGGCTCATGAACTCGTGAACACCGTCGAGGTGGCCGCCGAGTGTTGCCTGCAGCGTGACCTCGAGCCCGCCCCGGCCCGGGAGCGATCCGCGCGGCTGCTCGGCCGGCATCGACAGCGGTGAGGTCAGCTGCGCGATCGTGGCCTGGTAGGTGCGAATGGGGTAGGCCGGAATCACGGTTTCAGTGACCTTGAGTCGGTCGCGGGCCGTGCCGTGGTCCACCGTCGCTGTTACGTCCCAGCTGACTTTGGGGCTGCCTACTGGAGCAGCGACATTCCAGACGAGATCGCGGGCCTCGCCGGCCGCGATCGTCACATGTTGCGGTGCCAGCGCATGATCGATCCTGGGCGACACGGTGGCCTGAACCGTGATGGCGAGCGGGGCGTGCGTGGTATTGCGTACTGTAAAGAGGGCCGCGTACTGATCGCCCTCGCGTACCAGCGGCGGCAGTCCCGACAGCAGCATGACATCCTGCGTGGTGGTGATGCGCGCCGAACCGGCGCCGAAGCGCTGGGCGCCGCCGTGCGCCACTGCGACAATGCGGAAAGCGGACAGTGAGTCGTTGAGCGGCACGGTGACTTCGGCATTGCCGTCGGCATCTACGGTCAGTCGCGATTTCCAGAACAGCAGGCTGTCGAACAGTTCGCGCGCCCGATCGCGACCGCCGCCGCCGCCGTGCGGGACGGCCTTGCGCCCGTAGTGGCGCTTGCCGACGACCTGCATCTGTGCCGTCGAGGTCCATACCTCCAGGCCGCGCTGACCCATCATCGCCTCCAGCAGATCCCAGCTGCTGTTGGCCGACAGATCGAGCAGCGCCTCGTCGACCGCCGCAACAGCCACTTCCGTGCCAGCGGGGAGCGCATCGCCCGAGGCGGTGGTGACATGGATGCGCACGCGCGCCCGATCACGCACCTTGTATAGGGTTAGCGTAGGCTGCACCTGCACGTCCAGACGGTGCGGGCGCCAGCCCACCTTGATTGACGCGGCGCCGAGCCGGTAAGCGGGTTTGTTCAGATCCACGAGCGCCGTGATTTCGCGGGTTGCGGCGATCGGGGTCGGGCCCCGCTCGACGTGAGCGACGCGGCCACGCACGGCGAGCACCGAGACAAAGACGTTGGGTGCGTAGCGCTCGTCGATAGGGACCTCGACAACGGGTTTGTTTCCCGTCAGCGTGGTGACGTAGCTGGAAAGCACGCCTTCGCGCTCCACCGTCACGAGCGCAGTGGCCGAGCGAAACGGCATTCGGACCTGGAAGCGGGCGATATCGCCTGCCTCATATTCTTTTTTCTCTGGCAGCAGGTCCATGCGATCGCCGGTGGTGCCGCCGAACCACCACTCGTCCGCGCCGGCCACCCAAATGGTGGAGGTGGCTCCAGCGAGCGCACCCTGCGCATCGGCAGACTCCGCCCGCAGCACGATTTGACCGGAGGCGCCGGGCATTACTTCGCAGATCAGGAGGCCCTGCGCGTCAGTGATTCCGGAACAACCTGGCTTGAGCCGCTTCGTCTCGCGCGTGGTCTCGTAGCTGTAGAAGCCCCCGATCAGCCGCTTGCGATACGAGTAGGCATTGGACTGATACAAAGACACTGCGATCTTCTGATTGGGATGAGGCTTGCCATCCAGGTCCAGGGCCAGCACGCGAAAGCGCAGCTGTTCGGCACTCGCCACCCATCCTTCGCGCCGGATGCCGAGCGTGATGGCGGAGGGGACTAGCCGCACATGCCCCGTAGCCGTCTGAATCTCGCCGTTCGGGTCGGTGTATTCGAGTTCGGCGGTCAGCTGCGCCGGGCCGGTGACGGACGGCAGTTTATTGATCGTGACACGCGTCGCGCCGGAATCATCGAGGCGTGCGGGCAGCATCTGGGTGCGTGTCGTGGTCCGTTCCGGGTCGGCTTCAAAATCGTAGTCCGCCGGGCCGTTGCCGCTGCTCGTCACGCCCTCCTTGACCGGTTCGCCTCCAAACTCGAAGTCCGGGTAGTCCGGGTACTGCTGGATCGACGGTTCCACCAGCGTGCGCAGCTTCACGTCTAAACCCGAGGCGCCCCCGCCGGACTGATAGGCGACGTGCAAGTCCAGATCGGCGTGCTCCGGGCGGACGAGGGGGCGAGCGGAACCGGACACGCTGGCATGCATCAACGGCAGGCGAAATTGCTCGACCTTGAATTGGCCGCTGGGCCGATCGTCGATGGCGACGGTGTAGGCTCCCAGCTTGGCCTCCTCGGGAATGGACCACTGCTGCTCGCCAATGCCGTCAGCGCCGAATGGGACGGTGAAGTCATAGGTTTGGCCACTGCCCTGGTGCGCGATGACGATCTTGTGCTTGCCGCGCGACCCGTCCGGTATGGCGAGACCGTTCATCTCGTGCCGGCGCAGGTAGTGTTTCATGGACACCATCTCGCCGGCCCGGAACAGGGTGCGATCGAACACGGTGTGGGCGATGCCGGCGGCTTCGCTCCGGGCCGTGGGGAGACTGAAGTCGTAGGGACTGATGCCCTGGTTCCAGCTCGAAACGCTAAAGCTGAAATCTCCGTCTTTGCGGGCCATCACCAGCAAGGGGTGCGCCTGATAGGCGCTGCAGTAGTTGGCGTTGTTGGGGTCACCGAAACTTTGTTCAACGGCCGCCAGGCCGTGCACATCGGTGCGGCCCTCCCAGAGCTGAGTGCCCGCACAGTAGTCCGCGACCACCACCTGGGCGTCAGCTACGATGGAGCCATCGCTTAGGCGCGTGACCCAGACGCGTGAGGCCTCGCGCCCCCATTTGAAGTGCACGGCCAGGTCCGTGACCAGTGCAGAGGTGGCGACATAGCGGGTCTCGTCGCGCCCGAGCAGCGCGGAGCCCAGAATGCGGCTGGCCATTTCGATGACGTAGAACCCAGGTTTCTTCAGCGGGATACCTACCACTTCCTCGATGCGGCGTGGCGAGGGCTTTTGTACCGAGAAGCTGGTCGTGACCTCGTTGGGCCCGAAGACGGAATGCGTTCCGGTGTCTTCGCGCCAGGCGATGCGGTTCCCGGCGCTGCCGGCGGCGGCACGCACCCAGGTGCCACTGGAAGCGTTCACTTCATCGACGCGGCGCAGCCAGTTCGCGATGGCGCCGAGGTCACTGTCGAGGCGGAGCGATCGGGCCTCCAGCGTGGTTTGACGTGCCGCCAATGCCGGTTCGACGTTACGCAGCGTGACCGGCAGTACACCGCCTTCGCGGGATTCGAGAATTCCGAAGTTTCCCGAAAATTTGGCGAGCGGAGGATAGTCATCGACGCGCAAGGTGACGGGAAAGCGCGTGGCATTTTCCAGTGCTCGCCCGGCATCATCGACCAACGCCTTGGGGAGGGTGACGGTGAGCGTGCTGCGCTCCGGAAAGGGACCGGCAAAACTCACACCCATCACCACAGGGACGTCGGGTGACTCCGACACGGTGGGTGCAAAGGTATGGCCATTGGTGGCGCTCATCCGAATACCGAGAGCGGCGCCACGAGGGACCGGTGCACTGAAGTTCACCGCGATCGGCTGCAGCGGAATGCAGCCGGCACGTACATTGGCGCGCGTGCATTCCACCTGTGCCGTAAAGGCCGCGCGCACACGAAACGCCAGCTGCTGCTCGGTGTCGGTCGCGATGCCGCTGGCGGTGGCAATCCCGGCGTCCCATTTCAGCCACACCTGCGTCGCAGGCGGGAGTCGCCGCTGGCATCGCGCCACGGTCAGCAAGGCGTCCTTTTGCTCCATCGAGCGGTTGCGAACCCGCATGCTGGACGTGTCGCCGTTCTTCCAGAACAGCTGCAGGTAGTCGTAACCGAGGAGCTTGCGCTGATCCAGGAACTTCAACCGCTCTGCTCCGCTCAGCACCTCGATGGGGATCTGTTCGGCGAGCCCGTCAACAACGCAGTAGGCATGGGCTCGCACCGACTCGCTGGTGGCCGGTGCATCGAGCTTGAGCAGAAAGACCTGGTTTTCGTCCAGATCCTGCCAGCCCTCGCGCGGGAGTGAAGCCATGATGGCGGGCCCGCCAGTGCTGAAGCCGTAGACCTGGGCGGCCGACAGATCGGTGCCGTCCAGGGCTTTGAGGCCGGGTTTAAGCGTGAATTCACAGCGCAGGCCGGCGGGCAGGTCGTCGTCGAAATCGTAGACCCAGTTACGGCCATCGGCCCAGCGGCCCTTGCCCGGCGCCGCGCAGTCGATGCGAAAGGGGTCGTCCAGCCGAGGATCGCCCAAGGCCACCATCGGTGAGGCGAAGCGCGCGGTCACCTGACGCACGCCCTTGACCTGGCCCTGTGGGGTAAAGGATTCGATCCGGGTGGTGTGTGACGTGTCTGCGCCCTGCGCAGCCGCCGCGCCGGCGATCCAGGCCGCTGAACTCATCAGCAGCAACGTCAGCCACATTGGTCGAACACTCATGGAAGTTCTCAATAGGTCGCGCGGAGTTCCATTATGAGACTTGCAGGTCTGAGTTGGTCCCAGTTTCGTTGACACCTGGTCAAGATCGGTCGGCTCAATCCGCATCCGCAGGAGCGGTGCCTCATGCGCCGATGTCTTCCGACACAGTGTCGATGAATCGCTGGTCGGCCGCGGCAAACGTGCTGGCGGCAACCGACTTCGATTGGGCGCCGGCTTCCGGCGTGAATTTCTGGCAAACTCGCGATAAGCCGGGGCGCAGCAGCGCACCTGCTTCGCCCAATCCGGTGATGGGGCCGGATAACTTCGCTCGTCAGAGGTGAACCATGAGCGCCGTCACTGCATTCAAACAATTGAGCAGCCACCACCGCATCGCCGGCGAGCTGCGCCGCGCAATCGGGAGCAACAGCCTCCCGGTCATCGACCCGGCCACCGAGGAGCCTATTGGCGAGATCGTCGATGCCACGGCGGCCGAGCTCGAGGCCGCGGTGGGGGCCGCCAATACGGCGCAACGCGGCTGGTCGAAGGTCAACTATCACCGCCGTGCCGAGCTGCTGCATGAGGTCGCGCGACGCATCATGGCGGCGCGACCTCTGGTCGCCGAGATGATGACCCGCGAGATGGGCAAGCCTTATAAGGAGTCCGCCGACGAGACTTCCTGGTCGGCGAGCGCTGTCGACTACTACGCGGAGGTCGCCCGTCATGACAACGGCCGCGTGCTCGGCCCGACGGTCGACGGCCAGCTTCACTTCACGACCAAGGACCCATTGGGCGTCGTCGTGATCATCCTGCCCTTCAACTATCCGCTGTGCCTGCTGTGCTGGCAGGCGGCGGCGGCCCTCGCGAGCGGCAATGCGGTCATCATCAAGCCGTCCGAGCAGACGACGCTGACGACCCTGCAGTTCATCGCGGCGTTCGATGTGTTGCCGCCGGGCCTCGTACAGGTCCTGGCGGGCGGGGGCCCGGTGGGGCGCGGCCTGGTGGAGCACCCGGGCACTGACATGGTTGCCTTTACCGGCGGCATCGAGACCGGGCGCGTGGTGGCCGAGGCCTGCGGGCGACTCTACAAGCGCGCTCTGATCGAAACCTCGGGTAACGATCCGTACATCGTCATGCCCTCGGCGCCGATAGAGGTCGCGGCCCGCGGCGCCGCGTTCGGTGCCTTCCTGAACTGCGGCCAGGTGTGCGCGGCGGCGGAGCGGTTCTACGTCCACGAGAGCGTTCATGACCAGTTCGTCGAGCGCCTCGTGCACTACGCGCGGCAGGTGCGCATCGGCAACGGGCTTGACCACGTTGACATGGGTCCGCTCGCCTCAAAGCGCGAGCTGGATCGATATCTGCGCGTGCTCGAGCTCGCCAGGTCCGAGGGCGCGAAGGTTCTGAGCGGTGGCGGGCGGCCCGCTGGCCTGAGGAAGGGCTGGTTCGTGGACGCGACCGTGCTCGGGCAGGTGTCCTCTGCGGCCGCGATCATGAATAATGAAAGCTTCGGCCCGGTTGCCCCGGTCTGCCGGGTGCGGAATTTCGAAGAGGCGCTCGAACTCGCCAACCGCTCGCGCTACGGGCTCGGCGCGACGATCTATACGAGGGACCTCGACGAATCCATGCGCGCCGTCAACGAACTGCAGGCCGGCATGGTGTGGGTGAACGCGCCCCTGCTCGACAATGACGCGGGGCCGTTCGGCGGGCGCAAGCAATCCGGCATGGGACGGCAGCTGGGCGCCGAGGGCCTCGATACCTTCCGCCATACCAAGCTTGCGATGATCGATCCGGCCGCGAATCCGCACGACTTCTGGTGGTTCCCGTACGCCGATGGCGAAGCATTCCCGGGCAAGCGGCGTGAGTGATTCCCTCATCCGCTCCGGCCGGACGGTGGCTGCCGATCTGGCGCCGGATCTTGAGGCGCGGCTCGCGGCGGTCGAGGCGCACGGGGACGGCGCAGATTTCGACCGCGCCAGCTGGGTGTGGATGCTGCTCCTCGGCGTGGTGCTCCCGGCGGTGCTGCTGGCGTTGGGCTGGTGGCTATGACCGGAGTGTCGCGCGCCCCGGCTGACGAGACCGCGTGGCCACTGTTGCCAGCCGAACGGACCTGGAGCCCGCTGCGCCTCGCGGTGACGCTGGTGACGGCATCGGCGGCGACGTGGTGTTATCTCATCGGCGAGTCAGTCGGCCAGTACCTCGGCTTCGTGCAAGGGGCGCTGGCGCTGACCGCCGGCTGCATGATCGGAATGCTGCTGGTGCTGCTGGCCGCGGGCCCGGCGTCGGCCCGCTTCGGGATCGACTCGATCGCCGGCACCAAGCCGCAATTTGGCGCGCGCGGCTGGGTCGTGCCGGCGGCGCTGCAGGCGGTCTCGATCATCGGCTGGAACTCGCTGCTGATCATCTTCTTTGCAAAATCTGCCACGCAGCTCGCCATCGTCCTCGGCCTGGTGTCGGCCGGCTCGGTCAGCGCCACGCTCGTGCCGCTGCTGACGCTGCTTGCCTGCGGCATCATCTTCGTCGTCCTGCGGCGCGGCGCGCGCGGAGTCTCAGCAGTGTCGAACGTGCTCGTCGCGCACGTATTCGTCGGGCTGTGGATGCTCTACCTGCTGGTGTCGCGTCGCTGGCCCGAACTCATCTCGGCTCACCCCGCAGCTGCGAGCCCGGACCGGCTCTGGAACTACACGACCGGGGTCGAGCTCGGCATCGCGACGACACTGTCCTGGTGGCCATACATCGGAGCGATGATCCGGATGGCTCCGAGTGGGCGCGCAGTCGTGCTGCCGGTCATGCTCGGCATGGGGCTGCCGGTGCCGCTGTTGAGCCTGATCGGCCTCGCGGGCGTGCTGGTACTCAAGTCGTCCGACCCGTCGCAATGGCTGCGCACGGTCGGCGGCCCGACCTACGCCCTTATCTCGCTGGCGTTTGTGGCGGCGGCCAATTTCGGCACTGCGATCGCCGGCATCTATGCCTCGACCATCGGGCTGCGGAACTTCACGAAGCTGGAAGGGCGATCCTGGACAACGCTGCTGGCAATGACGATCGCACCGGTGGCCCTGGTCGGGATGTTCATTCCGGAGCTGTTCTTCGCCAAATTCGGCAGCTTCCTGGCGCTCATCGGCGTCGTTTTCGCCCCGCTCTGCGGCATCCAGATCGCCGACTACTATCTGCTGCGCCGGCGCCGGATCGAGGTGCGCGCGCTGTACCTCGATGGTCCCGGCGCGCCATATTACTATTGGTATGGCGTCAACCCGGTCGCACTGGTCGCGCTCGCGGCCGGGTGCCTGGCCTACGTCGCGCTCCTCAATCCGCTCACCTATGCGTCCTTCGGGCCCTACCGGTACCTGACCGCCTCGCTCCCGTCGACCCTGGTCGCGGCGCTCGTCTACCTGGCCGCCAGCCGAATGCGGGAGCGCTTTGTTGGCTGATACCACGAACCCTGAGTCCAACGCCGCGCTTCCGGCTCGCGCCCGGGTCGTCATCGTCGGTGGCGGCGTCATCGGCTGCTCGATTGCCTATCACCTCGCCAGGCTCGGCTGGCGCGACGTGGTTCTGCTCGAGCGCAAGCGGCTGACCTCGGGCACGACCTGGCACGCCGCGGGCCTGCTGACCACGCTGCGCGACACCGAGACGCAGACCAGGCTGGCGAAGTACACGCAGGACCTTTATCGCAAGCTCGAAGCGGAGACCGGACAGGCCACGGGGCTGATCGACTGCGGTTCGATCCAGCTCGCGATGACCGCCGACAAGGCCGAGGAGATGCGCCGCGGCTTCCACATGGCGGCAAGCTTCGGGGTCGAGGCCCACGAGATCAGTGCCGCCGAGGTCCAGACTCTCTGGCCGCTGGCCGATGTCAGCGATCTCGAAGCGGCTTTCTATTTCCCGAACGATGCCCGCGTCAACCCGACCGACGTCACGCAGGCGCTCGCGAGGGGTGCGCGTCAGGGCGGCGTGCGGATCTTCGAGAACACGCCGGTGACGGACATTCAGAGTGCCGACGGACGCGTGACCGGCGTGCGTACGCCAAGCGGCGACATCGAGGCCGAGTACGTGGTCAACTGCGCCGGGATGTGGGCGCGCTCGGTCGGGCGGCTGGCCGGCGTCAACGTGCCGCTGCAGGCTGCCGAGCATTACTACCTGATCTCGGAGCCAATCGCGGGCGTGCACCCGAAGCTGCCGATCCTGCGCGATCCGGGCCGCTCGGCCTACATCCGCGAGGAGGCCGGCAAGCTCATGGTGGGCCTGTTCGAGCGTGAGGCGCGGCCGTGGGCCCGGGACGGCATTCCGGAGGATTTCAGCTTCGCTGACATCCCGCCGGACTGGGACCGGATGTACCCGCACATCGAGTACGCGATGCGCCGCGTGCCCTGCCTGCTCGAGAAGGGCATCAAACTGCTGTTCTGCGGGCCGGAGTCCTTCACGCCGGATCACAACTACCTGATGGGGGAGGCGCCCCACCTCAGAAACTTCTTCGTCGCCGCCGGCTTCAACTCGCTCGGCATTCTCTCTGGCGGCGGCGTCGGCCACGTCATGGCCCGCTGGATCGTCGATGGCCATCCGCCGATGGACGTCTGGTCGGTGAACCTGCGGCGCACGCACGCCTGGCAGGACAACGACCGCTTCCTGCTCGATCGCACCGTGGAGGCGCTCGGCATCGGCTACCAGGATCACTGGCCGTTCCGGCAGTGGGAGACGGCGCGCGGCGTCAAGAAGAGCATCCTGCACGAGCGGCTCGCCGCGGCCGGCGCCTGCTTCGGCGAGGCGGCCGGCTGGGAGCGGCCGAACTGGTACGCGCGGCCCGGGCAGGAGCCCGTCTACGCCTACGGCTGGGGCCGGCAAAACTGGTTCGCGAACAATGCCGAGGAACATCGCGCGGTGCGCGAGCGCGCCGGCGTTTTCGAGCAGTCCTCGTTCACGAAGTTGCTGGTTCAGGGGCGTGACGCGGTCACGGTGCTGAACCGGGTGGCCACGGCCGAGGTCGACGTGCCGGTCGGGCGCTGCGTCTACACGCAGTTCCTCAACCAGCGCGGTGGCATCGAGGCGGACCTGACGGTGACGCGCCTCGCAGCGGATCAGTTCCTGGTGTTGACCGCGGCGTTCACCCAGACCCATGTCGAGGCGTGGATCCGCAGCCACACGCCGCCCGATTCGAACTGCGTCCTCACCGACGTCTCCGACGCCTACGCCATGCTCAACGTCCAGGGTCCGGCGGCGCGCGGCCTGCTCGCATCGCTGTCGCCGGACGATTTCTCGAACGCGGGCTTTCCGTTCGCGACCTGCCGCAAGATCCGCATCGGCTACCAGACCGTGCTGGCGCTGCGCCTCACCTACGTCGGCGAACTCGGCTGGGAACTGTACATCCCCACGCCGTTCGCGCTCCAGGTGTACGACGCACTGGTCGCTGCCGGCAAGACCCACGGCCTGCAGCACTGCGGGTACCACACGCTCAATTCATTGCGCCTCGAGAAGGCCTACCGCGACTGGTCGCACGACATTGGGCCGGACGATACGCCGCTCGAGGCCGGCCTCGCGTTCACGTGCGCCTGGGACAAGAGCGGTGGATTCATCGGCCGGGAGCCGCTGCTCGCGAAACGCGACGCCGGAGTACCGCGCCGGCGGCTCGTGCAGTTTCTGCTTGAGGATCCCGAGCCGCTCGTCTATCACAACGAGCCGATCCATCGCGATGGCGAACGCGTCGGCTACGTCACCTCCGGCATGTTCGGGCACACGCTGGGCGCCGCGGTCGCCATGGGCTATGTCGCTCATCCCGACGGGGTGGCGCCGGAATTCGTCAGCGGCGGCGTCTTCGAGATCGAGCTGGCCGAGCGGCGCGTCCGGGCGCGTGCCTCGCTCACGCCGCTCTACGATCCCAAGAACTTGCGGGTGCGCTGTTAACTGCGGGCGCCGCAAGTCGTACAATCCCCATCCGTTGCCAGGAGTACCCAAATGAACCATTACCCCGCTTCGTTGGCTCGCCCGGTTCTCTGGATCGCTTTGCTCGGCAGCCTGATATTGCCGCCTGCCGCGCTGGCGCAGGCCTCATCTTCCGGTGCGACGCTCGAGGAAGTCATCGTTACCGCCCAGCGCAGCAGCGAGCGCGTCCAGGAGGTTCCGATTGCAATCACCGCCATCTCCAGCGCCGACCTGCAGGCGCGCGGCGTGCGCCAGGCGGCCGACATCACGGCGGCGGTCCCGAACCTGACCCTCAGCCTGCCCTACGGCGAGGAGGCGCAGCCGACCTTCGCGCTGCGCGGCGTGACCACCAACGACTGGAGCCAGAACCAGTCGAGCCCGATCGCCATGTACGTCGACGACGTCTACAAGCCGGTCGGTGCGGTGCAGGCGCTGCAGACCTACGACCTCGACCGCGTCGAGGTGCTGCGCGGCCCGCAGGGCACGCTGTACGGCAAGAACGCCACCGGCGGCGCAATGAATTTCTACTCGAAGAACCCCAGCCTGAATTCCTATGACGGCTACGCCACCGTGGGCGTCGGCAACTACAACCTGCGCAGCATCGACGCCGCGGTCGGCGGCCCGCTGGTCGATGGAGTGCTGGGCTGGCGCTTCGCGGGCACACGCACCGAGCGCGATGGCTGGATCCACAGCGTCGTGCCGGGCGTCAAGCCGCTCAACGGCGTGGATGCGATCGCGGGGCGCTTCACGCTGTTGTACCAGCCCTCCGAGCGCTTCAGCGCGCAGTTCAAGGTGGCCGCAACGCACTCGGGCGGCACGCCCTACGGCGCGAAGGCGCTCAACGTCGACAGCGCCGCCGTGGGCACCAGCGGTGATTACGGCGGCTGGTGGAATAGCGGCGCCAAGTACGCTATCCCGAAGAAGCTCGACAACGACAGCGCCTCGCTCAAGCTCGAGTGGAAGCTCTCCGAGCACTACACCCTGACGGCGGTGAGCGGCTATGACTACGGCTACTGGTGGGAACGGAGCGATGACGGCGCACTGTGGAAAACCGATGCGGGCGCCGTGATTCACATCGACGACCCGAACCTGTATTCCTCCAGCATCAATTCCTTTTCGCAGGAAATACGCCTCGCTTCGCATGACAGCGGTGATTTCGGCTGGCTGGCAGGCCTGTTCCTGGGCCGCGACACGACTCACTACGTGGAGCAGTTCCATTTCTTCGACACTGCCGGACATTTCGGCTTTGTGGATCCGGCCGACAACACCGACCTGTGGGGTTATGACGAGTACAACAACTTCGACCAGGTGCGCACCAGCAAGGCGCTGTTCCTGAACGCCAACTACAAGGTGACGCCGAAAATCACGCTGCGTGCGGGCGTCCGCTACACCAAGGACGACATCACCATCCGCAACTTCTATGCCCTGGAGGGCGGCCTGATCGCGCTGCCCACTGAGCTCGGCCCGGATTCGGTCGAGACGCGCTGGACCCAGACGATTCCGTATGTCGATCCGATCAGCTTCGTGCTCTATTCCACCTCGCTCGCGCCGCAGGCCGGAGTGCATCCGGACATGAAGAACAGCGACAGCAACACCAGCATCAAGCTGGGCGCCGACTGGAAGCTGTCCGACGAGATGATGTGGTACCTGAGCTTCAGCCAGGGCTACCGCGGCAGCGCCTTCAACGGCCAGGCCTTCAACAACGAGTCCGAGCTGACCTTCGCCAATCCCGAGAAGCTCAACGCCTACGAGCTCGGTTTCAAGAGCACGCTGCTGGACAAGCGGCTCGAGTTCAACGGCGCGGCCTTCTACTATGAATACCGCGACCAGCAGTTCCTCGATACCTACTGCGCGTTCCCGGACATTCCGAACAATCTCTGCTACGGCACGGGCTTCTACACGACCAACGCGCCGCGCTCGAAAATCACTGGTGCCGAGTTCGAGGTGCATGCGCGGCCCAGCGCCGATCTCGACCTGCGCGCCAGCCTGGGCGTGCTTGATTCGAAATACGAAGACCTGTTCTTCCACTATGACGTGCGCTGCCTGTGCAAGCCGAACCGCTCGGGCAACCAGCTGATCATGGCGCCGAAGACCAGCGGCAGCCTCTCCCTCGACTGGCGAGCTGCCCACCTTTCGGCGGGTGACCTGCACATTTCGGTCGACGGCAACTACTACGGCAAGCAGTATTTCGATGCGCTCAACACCGAGCGCATTTCCCAGTCGGGGTATGCGGTATTCAATGCGCGCCTGGCGCTGCTGGGCGGCAAGGAGCAGCGCTGGTCCTTCGCGCTATGGGGCAAGAACCTCGGCAACCGTGAGTATTTGAGCTACGGCCTGGCCCAGCGCAACCTCGAGGACGGTGGTCTGGGCTTCGACTACACCCTGGTCGGCGAGCCACGGACCTTTGGCCTGGAGGCTACGGCCCGCTTCTGACGCGCGCGCGGGAGCGAATTGGCCGGACCCGGGAGTTCGCTTTGGAGCGGCTTTCGAGGCGCCGTGGCATCATCGCTTCCATCGGCAAAATCTAAGCCCGCCTGAAGCGCACGACATAGCCCCGGTCGGCCGCGTGCTCGCCGCTGGCGCCGGGGCCATAGAAGGGTTTGTCCTCCAGTGTCAGCCCGGCGGTCTGCGCCGCGAGCTGCCTGAACTTGGCGGCAAAACCCGCCTGTTCGTAGTGGCGCACATTGATCGAAATCACCACCAGTCCGCCAGGCTGCGTGATCCGCAAGACTTCATCCAGGGCGGCAGGGCCGACATGGCCGAGGGTGAAGGTGCCCGAGCTGAGCACGCCGGCGTAATAACCCTCCGCCACGTCGAGCCGCGCGGTGATATCGCCCCAGAAGAGCCGCTGGTAAAGGCTCTTTGTGGCAGCAACCGCCAGCATCTCGGGCGAAAAATCGGTGCCGTCGATCGGCGTTACACCCAGGGCCGAGAGCGCGGCGGCGACCAGTCCGGTGCCGGCGCCGATATCCAGAACGGGCCCGGCGCCGCCTGCCTGGACATAGGCCATGCTCACGTGATGCGGCATGATGTAGTCCATGGCGGCGCCAAAAGTCTGGTCGTAGGTCGCCGCCCAATCGCGGTACAGCGCCAGATTATCCTCGGGTGTAGCCAAGCCATAGGCGGCGTTCAGGTTGGGCGTGCGATCCGACATGGTTAGAAACCCTCGCATGCTGGCACAAAGCTCAAATTGGTGTTCCTGCGACGTCCCCTCAACAGTCTGAGGATAGACCATAAGGTTGGCTCGCCAAAACCACGGCCTTGAGGTGGTAGGATCGCCCTGGGAATAGGGCATTCGCCGCACCGTACTTATACTGATGAAAAGCTGCCACGATTGGTGGAGCCTGAAGCGCATGGCGGGACTCGGGGCGCCCGCCACAGCTGACCCCACGGAGGACAGTGACATGTCACACATCGGTCGGGCCCGCATTATAGGGTCGCTTTTGTCAGCCCTGCGCCTGGTGGCGCTGGCCGTACTGCCGGCGCTTTCGGCATGCGGCGGGGGCGGTGGCGGCGGGGGTTCAGGCACGGGCGGCGGTTCGACTGGCCAGCCGACAATCATCGCAAGCGTGATTACCTTTCCGACCGGCGCGGTGCCACCGGGTTTCGTCACCGGTGCGCATAATTCCGTCGCCGCAGTTCAGGTGAACGCTCAGACGACCGGTGCGCCGATCACGACGGCTTCCGTAACGGTCAACGGCACCTCGCTCAGCTATGTGGCTGCCGACCAACTGTATGAAGCCGAGTTGAACGTCGATCCTGGGGTCAACATTCAGGTGCGGGTGACGGTCAACGGCGTCGCGTACACGGCGTCGCACCAGAATTCCAGCACCTACCCGACGATCACCGCACCTGCTGCCGACGCGAATTGGTCCAATCAGGCCTCGAACGTGGTCAGCTGGTCCGGTGCGACGCCTGACAGTGCCGCGCAGTTTGCCATCGGCGTGCTGGATCCGAACGGCGGGCTGATCTGGCCTGCCAATGGGAGTTTCATGGCGGTTCCATCCTCGACCACCAGCATCACGATCGACCCGAACAGCGTGAGCACCGGCAGCCGTCTGGTGCTGGTCGGGATCGTCGCTGTGGTCGCCATTCCCGGCGCTGCAAATGGCTCGGGCGTGGTGATCGGCGGTTTCAATTTCGTGCCAATCACCGTCTCCGTGCCGGTCGCAGCGCCGCAGTCGGTATCGACATCGCCGGCGACGGTCACGGTCGGCATCGGTAAATCGAGCCAGCTTGCTGCCACCGTGACTTTCACGGACAGCAGCACCCAGGACATCACCGCCCAGGCGGACTGGTCATCCTCGAACACGGCCATCGTCACGGTCAGCAACACCGGCGTCGTGACGGGCGTCGCTGGAGGTGCAGCCACCGTGACGGCGCAGTATGGCGGGTTCTCTGCCAGTACCAGCGTCTCAGTGTTCCAGCCTAATCCGTCGCCGCCGCCGCCGCTCAGTCAGGCTGTCACGTATCAGGTTGATTACGCCCACTCGGGTCGGGCGACGGTCGGCGGCAGCGGCCCCATTTTTCCGCCGACCGCCCATTGGGCGACGACGCTGAGCGGCGATCGGATCTCGTACCCGGTGATCGCGGACGGCAAGGTATTCGTGACGACCAATGCGCCGCCCAACGGCGAAATATACGGTACGAGCCTGTACGCCATCGACCAACTCACCGGCAATAACGCCTGGGGGCCCACGCCCATTCCGGGTACATACAGCTTTTCGGGCATCGCCTATGATCACGGCACACTGTTCGTGGTCAACTTCGATGGCCTGTTGCGGACCTTCGATGCAGCCACCGGTACGCCCGGCTGGTTCAAGCAGCTGCCGGTGACACAGGTGACATCGGCCCCCACTGCAGTGAACGGCATCGTCTATATCCCCGGCTATGGTGGTCTGTCAGCCACCGACGAGGCCAACGGCAACGCGATCTTCACGGCGCCTGCCGGTGGCGATCACAGTTCGCCTGCGGTATCGGCCGATGGAGTGTTCGCCGCCAATCCCTGCAATGCCCAGAAAGTAGACCCCATCGTCGGCACGGTGCTCTGGTACTTTTCCGAGGCCTGCTCGGGCGGCGGCGGCAAGACCGTTGCCTATGCGAATAACATCGCCTACGTTCGCGAAATGTTTGATACAGCGACCAGCGCCCAGGTCGATTTGAAGCTCGACGCGGCAACCGGCACGCAGATCGGTTCATTCACTGCGAATGTCATTCCGGCATTCAGCGGCACGACGGGGTTCTTCCTGAGCAACGGAAATCTGAGCGCTGTCGACCTGGCCGCGGGCACCACGCTCTGGTCTTTCGCTGGTGATGGCCAGCTTGACTCGGCACCGATCGTCATCGACGACAGCGTAGTAATCGGCTCGTTGTCCGGGACGGTGTACGCCCTTGATGTTGCCAACGGCGCTGTCCGGTGGAGCGGCTCGGCGGGCGCACCAATCGAAGCGCCGGACGAGCAGAACGCGATGCTGCTGACCGGGCTCGGCGCCGGCAACGGCTACCTGGTGGTGCCCGCCGGTAACGTGCTCAATGGCTGGCGAGTGGTGCCGTAAGGCAGATTTCCAGTCTGGCAAATTGACGAACGGGAAGTGAACTGCCCGCGCGGTTGCCGGCGCGACTCAGCCCCTGATCATTGCTTCTCCACGACCACCCGTCCCTGCGTATTCACATACACGTGATAGCGGTGACCATCCTTACAGGTGGCAAGGTAGTCGCTGTCGGCGTTGCGCTTGGCGTCGACGATCTCATCGCAGGGCAGGCCCTGCAAAGCGATGGTCGCCTTGAGATCCTGCACCATTGCGGCGTCATCGGCGGCGAGCGCCTGGGTGCCCGCGAAACCTGCAGCGATTGCCACCAGGGTAAAGCTTGAAACAATGCGCGGGCTCATGTTGACTCCTGCATTACTGCCTAGATAGTTGCGAATTTTTCCGGATCACGAAGAATGCTCCAGATCGCTTCACGTGAAGCCACGATGTCGGTCGCGAGCGGTCGGTCCCGGTCCTGCAGCAGGCTGATAACCTTGAGCATCAGCAGGTCGTAGCGCTGCCGCAAGTCGCCAAACGTGAGTGCGGCCCGGCCGCGATAGAAGGCGCGGAACTGCTCCAGCAGGTCATCGACCTGGTTCTTGAGCGACAGCTTGGTGAATACGCCGATGGCGCGGGTGTCACGTAGTCGCTGCTCGAGCGAGGTCAGGTTGAGCGCGGGTGGAGCGGGCGGCGGCTGTGGCGCGCTCGCTCCGGCAGGCATTGGCGGCTGCGCTTTGGGCGGCGTCGGTGCGGACCTGGACGGCGCAGGCGGTTTGACCGGAACTGCGGCGTTGCCCGGTTTGGTGGCGGCAGCCGCCATGGTGCCGGAGGCCGGGACAGGCGGCGCGGGCGGCACCGTCGCAGCTGTGCTCGTCGGCGGGGCCGGGGGTTTCATCGGTGGGATTGGCGCGACTGGCGGGACTGGCCCGGCTGGCGCTGCTGCCGGTTGTGCGGGAGCCGTAGCGGCAGGGGCTGCAGCTGGCGCGACGGGCGGCAAATTGCTGCACGCGGCCAGCACTACCGGGAGTAGCAGGAGGGCGGCGATTCTTGCGTTCACGGTAGCGCGCGACATCTTCGCTGGTACTTCGATTGCACGGCTGATCTCGGCCTGGGCGCATTGTATCAGGGGGCGCTGGTGACGGCGCGCAACCACGGGCTCGGGCATTTACAAGAGCGCCAGCTTGCCAATGTCGACCGATCGGCTAAAGTTTGCGCCATCCTTGAACGCTGCGTAACCATGCTTCGGCATATGAGCGAGACTCTGCCATGATCCCAAGAGCCCCGATCGAGCACAGGCAGTGAAACCAATCGCGTTGATTCTGGTGACCACGGGATGGCTGCTCTGGGTGGCGTCGTTCTTCCTGCCCTGGTACGAGTTTCTCGGTTTGATCAATGGCGGGACGGTGGTCGGCGAGCTCTTGTTTTCCATGTCTCGCGAAGTGGCTGCGCTCACCTTGTTGCTGTGGCTAAGCATCGTATGCATGGCAGTGGCGCCAATTGCTCTGCTATCGAATTGGGCACTGCCATGGAAGGCATTGCTACTGCTGATGCTCGTGGCGACCTTGCTGAATCTCGCGGTATTGGTGAACTACGCCACCAAGGCTCCAAATTCTCTGAGGCTGGGCTACTACCTCTGGTGTGCGGCCTTTATACTGGTCAGCAGTGGGCTATACCTCAGCGTTCGCACAAGCTCGCGCATGAGGCCCAACGGGCTGCATGCGAAATAGCGGCAAGTGATTGAAGGTATGGAGAAGCCGCGCTCAAGCAGGGTTGTAGTTGTCAGCAACCGCTTCTATCGCGTCGCGGCCAACCTCCCGTCACGATAATCGGCCAGCGCCCGCTCGATTTCCTCGCGCGTGTTCATCACGAAGGGGCCGTACTGCACCACCGGCTCCGCGATCGGTCTGGCCGCAAGCAGCAGAAACTGCACACCCTCTGCTCCGGCCTCAATGCGCACGCTATCGCCATCCGACAATACACCGGCGGCCCGATGTGGCAATGGCTTGGCAGTGCCTGGCGCGCCGATCGCTCCACTCCCCTCATACATGTAAAGGAATGCATTGTGGCCGGTCGTAAGCGGTGCAGTGAATGCGCCGCCGGCCGGCAGGTGTACATCGAGGTACAGCGGATCAGTGCTGAGCCGGGTGCCGCGACTGTTGACGGGGCCGTGGGCCGTGGTTTCGCCGAGCGTGAGCACGCCGGCAATCACCTTCACACTGCCACCCTGCGGGAGCGAAAGTTGCGGGATTTCACGCGCCGGAATGTCGCGATAAGCGGCGGGCCGCATCTTTTCCTTGGCCGGCAGATTGAGCCAAAGCTGGAAGCCGCGCATGCGCCCTTCGCTCTGCTGTGGCATCTCGGAGTGAATGATGCCGTGCGCGGCGGTCATCCACTGCACGTCGCCGGGGCCCAGATCGCCACGATTGCCCAGGTGATCCTCATGGCGCATGTGGCCGTCGAGCATGTAGGTGACAGTTTCGAAGCCGCGATGCGGGTGCGCCGGGAAGCCGGCGAGGTAGTCGTCCGGGTCATCCGAATAGAACTCATCGAGCATCAGGAACGGATCTACATACAAACCGCGCTGGCTGCCGACACTGCGGCGCAGCTTGACGCCGGCGCCGTCGGAAGTCGGCATCGATTCGATGACTCGGGCAAGACTGCGGGTACTCATCGCGGAACTCCTCAGGCGGCGAGGCGCTCGATTTCAACCGCAGCCTTGGCAAGATTCGCTTCCCTGCTTTGCGGGCCGAGCGCGAGGCCTTCAGCGTAGATGAAGCCAACGTCTGTCAGGCCAATGAAGCGCAGGAAGTCGCGCACGTAGCTGGTCTGCGTATCCATCGGGGTGCCAGCATAGACGCCGCCGCGGGCCGCGAATACCACCACCTTCTTGCCGGTGAGCAGGCCCACGGGGCCTTTGTCGGTGTACTTGAAGGTGACGCCGGCGCGGGCGATGTGATCGAAGTAGGCCTTCAACTGCGAGGGCACGCCGAAATTGTACATCGGCAGGCCCAGCACGATGAGCTCAGCCTGCACCAGTTCGTTGATCAGCGTGTCGGAATAGGCCACGACCGCCTGCTGCGCGCTGCTGCGCTGTTCCGCCGGGGTGATGAAGGCGCCAAAGCGCTCGGCATCGAGGTGCGGCACGGGTTCGGCGGCGGCGACGTCGCGCACGACCAGCCGTGCCGCGGGGTTGCGCTTCTGGAAAGCGGCGACGAACTGCTTCGCCAGCTGGCTGGACTGGCCGTTGCCGTTGTTGATGCTGGCGTTGATCTGCAGCAGGGTGGTCATCGAAAACTCCTTGGTTTTGTGGTGGACCGATTTTCTCTTCCGGGCCATTTAAGTATTAATTGACCTGATAAAAAAGTAGAATAAATGGCGTATATCTATCTAATGAATGAATAGATGACTGCCAATCCACGAGTTTCCCTGGAGCAATGGCGTGCCCTGCTGGCGGTCGTCGATGCCGGCGGCTATGCGCAGGCCGCCGCGCTACTGCACAAGAGCCAGTCGGCCGTGACCTACGCGGTGCAGAGAATGGAAGCCCTGCTGAGTGTGAAAATCTTCGAGGTGGTTGGCCGCAAGGCGCAGCTCACCTCGACCGGGAAGGTCTTGTACCGTCGCGCGCAAGCCCTGCTCGAGGAAGCCGGTGCGCTGGAAGGCGCGGCTGGAACGCTGGCCGCGGGCTGGGAGCCGGAGCTGCGCCTGTCGGTGGAGATCATCTTTCCCACCTGGCTGCTGCTGCAATGCTTCGCGCGCTTCGGCCTGGAGCAACCGCAGACGCGGATCGAGCTGTACGAGAACGTGCTCAGCGGCACCGAGGAAGCGCTGCTACAGCGCAAGGTGGATCTGGCCATCTGCTCGCGAGTGCCGCCGGGCTTCATGGGCGATCCCCTCATGCGGCTGCGCTTCATCGCGGCGGCGCACCCGGATCATCCGCTGCACAAACTCGGGCGCCAGCTGACGCGCCAGGATCTGCGCAAGCATCGCCATCTGATCATCCGCGATACCGGTAGCCAACGCCAAAGTGGCAGCTGGCTCGGCGCGGAGCAGAGCTGGACGGTCAGCCAGAAGGCCACGTCGATCCACGCGGCCGTCATGGGCCAGGGATTTGCGTGGTTTCCGGAGGAGACGGTGCGCGGCGAGCTGCAACGCGGTGAGCTCAAGGCGCTGCCGCTGCGCGAAGGTGGCGAGCGCTCGGGCGATCTCTACCTGGTGTATGCCGACCGCGACTATGCGGGTCCGGGTGCATTGCGCCTGGCGGAGATCATCCGTGAGCAGGTGGACGGGGAGTGCCGCGGGCGGGCCTAATCCCTGGGGTTGCGCTCCAGTGTCACGATCATGCCCGGCCTGAACGCCGGGTTTGGTTGGTGCGGCAGGTAGCCGCGCGGATTGCACACCACGCGCGTGCCGTTGAGCTCATAGTCCATCGATTCATGGGTGTGGCCATGAATCCATAACTGCACCGGCTCGCGCACCAGCGCCGCAAGATCCGAGGCGAAGGCCGGATTGAGCAGGTCGCCTGTGTATTTTGCATGCACGCTTCTGGCATGGGGCAGGTGGTGAGTGATCACCACCGTTGCACCAGCAAACGGCTGCGCGAGCTGCTGTGCCAGCCACGCCAGCTGGCGCTGATGAATGGCGAGCGTGTCCTGTGGGCGCAGCAGGCCGGAATCCGCCAGGCGTATGGCACGGTAGTCGACCATGCCGCGTTGGGCATCGGCGAACGCGCGCGCGATCATGGAGGCGTCTGGGCCGTAGAGTGCAAAGTCGGTCCACAGGGTGGCGCCGAGGAAACGTACACCGTCGATCATGACTGCATCGCCATCGAGCAGCTGCACATCGTGCACAGCGGCGACTCGCCGCAGCTCCTGCAGCGTAGCGCCCATCTCGCCGCCAAAGAACTCGTGATTGCCAGGTACATAGATGACCTGCGCGTCGGCAAAGTGCCTGCGAGCCCAGATCACGCCCTCAACGCCGACATGAATATCACCGGCCAGCACGACCACGTCCGCGGGTGCGGGCGGCGGAACCCAGTCCTGGAACTCCAGATGCAGGTCGGATAAAACGCGTATTCTCATGCGCGATGGTACAACGCGATTCGCGCGTCGGACTGCGTGCGATCAGCAGCCTCAGTGCGCCTGTGCGTGCATCCGGTCATCCGCCTTGAAAAACTTGCGGGCCAGCGCGACCAGCGCCTTGTCGCTCGGGTGATCGAGCGTCTCGACGCCTGAAACGCGTGGCATCAGCTCGGGCCGGTGTTCACGGGCGTAGTGGGTCAGTTCGGTCTTGGCCTGGCCGGGGCCAGTTATCAGTATCGCGCCGGTGTGCGTGAGCGCGGCGATGACGCGCTCGAAGAACTCCTTGTCCACACCCTTGTGGCCGCTGCCCGTGGTGTTGGCCTTGTGCTGCAGGTGACGGCCGGTCGCATGGGACTGCACGACGAGGCGGCTGACGTCGGCAGAGTCGAAGTGAAATATCTTCGCTTCACGATGATCGATCCAGACGATGGCGTGGTAATGCTCGCTCATGAGGGCTCCTGCGTGGTTGGTCATGGTCAGTTTGCGCCGCTACGCACCGACTGTATGTAGGTAAGCGTCCCTAGTGGGCTCCTGGGCAGCGCTCAGGCGGACGGCCGGGGCATGCGTGCCTGCAGGTGCTGCAATTGGGCTTCCAGGTCACTGACCCGCTGCAGCAGCGCGATGGCCAGGGCGATGCCAGGCGGTTCCAGCTCAAAGCTCTGGCGCAGCCTGTAGGCCGTGCGCACCGTCACCAGGCAGTGACCCCCGAAGACCCAGGGCGTCGCTTCGGGGCGCAGTGGGGCGACGGCACCGAACTCCACCAGCTCATGCAGTTCAGCCGCTGACAGGCCGGAGAGATCTGCCAGTTCTGCCATGGAAAACTCATGCGCGTCACTCACCCAGCGCGCTTCACCCGTGTCAGTTGGCATTTTTCAGCTCCTGTCCAAAATGGGCGCGTGGTGCAAATCTCGACCCGTTCCTGAGTTGTTCGTAAAGATTCTGTTCACTCGCGCTGGTTTTTGGGGGGACGACTATCTGCGCGATGGCGTAGAGATCGCCCGCACCGCCAGCAGGCCTGGGCAGGCCGCGGCCGGCGAGGCGCAGCTGTTTGCCGCTGTTGGTATTGGCCGGCACCTTCAACTGTACGACACCGCCCAGCGTGGGCAGCTCGACTGTCGCCCCCAGCACTGCTTCCCATGGCGCCAGCGGCAGATCGAGAAACAGATCGTGGCCACTGGCGCGAAACAGGGGATGCGGCAGCAGCGCGATATTGAGCCACAGGTCGCCATCGCGGCCGCCATTGAAGCCCTTGCCACCCCGGCCCGGCAGGCGCAACCGCTGTCCATCACTGGCGCCCTTGGGGATGCGCACTTTGAGCGTCCGCGGTACTCGCTGTAAAAACCCCTGCGGGTTCATTTCAGGCATCGCCAGATTCAATTCCACTTCGGTGCCACTGAAGGCCGCCTCAAGCGGGATGCTCACCTTCGCTTCAAAGTCTTCGCCGGGCATGCGCAGCTGCCCCTGGGCGCGCCCCGCGCCGTGTCTGCCGGCCGCCAGGCCTGCCAGCAATTCGCCCAGATCCAGATCGCCAAAGTCAGGTGCTGCGCCACCGGCGCGATGGCCCCAATCGGGTGGCGGGCGGAAGTCTTCACCGGGGGCGTGCGCGCCAAGCTGGTCATAGCCTAAGCGCTTGTCCGGGTCCTTGAGCGTCTCGTACGCTTCCGCCACTTCCTTGAATTTCTCTTCGCCCGCCGGATCCTTGGAAACATCCGGATGATACTTATGGGCCAGCTTGCGGTAGGCCTTCTTGATCTGCTCGGCGCTGGCGCCGCGCGCGACGCCGAGAATGCTGTAGTAATCCTTGTACTTCATGCGCCTCACTCAGCGCTGCAGGGACAGGAGCAGCTTACCCGGTTGCTGCAGTTTTAGCCCCCGCCAGCTACCAGCACTGCGGCGCGCGAGTTGGCGCCCAGTGCAGCACCGCCGCCAGGTTCGGCGATGGTCACATAGAACACACGCGAGTCCCTGCGTGTGGCATCGCCGACGATCAGCACCAGCAGGGTAACGCTGCTCACACCCGCGGGCATCTGTTCGGCGCGCGGACCGGAGGGGATGAAATCGCGTTCGGGCAGCGCACTGGCGCTTTCGGTAGACCACAGGAAGCTGACGTCACCACGCAGGCTGCCGTGCCGACGCACTTCAATATGCGCCGCTGGCTCGCCTGGCAGTACCGTGTAGCTGTCTGCGGCCAGCTCCAGGCTCGCGGGTAAATTGGGTGGCGGTCGACCTTCAGGGGGTGGTGCCGTGCGGGCGCTGGCCTTGGGCACCGCGCTTGCTGCGCCCACCGGCACGCTGATCCGGCCGTGACGTGCGGCTGAGGCAGCCATCAGCACTGGTTTGGGATCCTTTGTCGCGCTCTTGCGATCGGCTCTGGGCGGGGCGCTGGCCGCCGGGCTCAGCCAGTCGCCCAGTCTGCGCAGCGGGTTGGCCAAGGTGGTGGCCCGCAACTCTGACCAGCCTTGCGAAACGGCTTGCACCGAGGGCAGTCGATCGAGCACCGCTGCGGTGGCAATCGTCGCGCCCAGACAGGCGGCCAGCAGCTGGGGGCGCCGCAATCTGCGCCGCCGTGGCCCGGGCAGCGCCGCAAGCTGCGCTAGCGTCGGTAGTCGCTCGATGGCCTTGCCCAGACCCATGCGCGCCAGCCACCAGCTGACACCGACCGTACGATTCTCGCGCCGCCAGGCCAGTCCCGCACGCAGCGCCTGCCACGGGCCGCTGCGTACCAGTTTCGGGCGCCTGGGCAGCAGGGCGCGGCCGCGCGCCTGCGCTGCGGAAAGCCGGTTGAACGGATGGTGGCCGGAGAGCAATTCGAAACTGACACAGGCGAGCGAGTAAAGGTCGTCACGGCGATCGGCAAACTGGCCTTGCAGTGCTTCGCAACTGGCGTAGGCGTTGGTCTCAGGCGCGGCATTGTCGCTGGCGGTGCGCGCCGCTGCAAAATCGATGACGCGCACCCCGCCATGCTCGGTAATCATGATGTGGCGCGGCTGCAGGTCACCATGCACGACGCCGCGCTCATGGGCGTACACCAGCGCCGCACCGACATCGCGGATAATCGCCAACGCCATGGCCTGCGGCAGTGGTTGTGCGCGCCGCCGCGCGAGCAGCACATCGAGCGTCTCGCCATCGAGCAGCTCCATGGTCATGAAGACCAGCGGTCCGTCCTGGTCGAGCTCGAATACATTGACGATGTGCGGATGCGCAAGCGACTGCGCACAGTGAAATTCGGTGCGCAGACTGGCGAGCGCGTCGGCACTGGCGAGCGCGCTGGGATGAAACACTTTCAGCGCCACATACTGACTGGCCAGGGGCAGTTTGCCGCGGGTGCGATCGAGCGCACGGTACACGATGCCGCGCCGGCCACGCACCAGCGGCGTCTCGAGCACATAGCGATTGCTCAGGACAGTGGGTGCCGGCGGTGCCACTACCGTTGGCGCTGGCGCTACCGCTGGTGCTGGCCTCGATTGTCCGACGCCTTGCCGGCCCAAGCCGCGGCGATCCGCCGAGGACTTGAGCACGCGGAAGATTGGCGTCGGCAGCAGGCCGCGACGATGGTATTGATCGAGCAGCGCCAGCAAGGTCCACACTTCTTCGGCGTTGGCCTGGCAGAGTCGCGCGACATCTGCTTCAAAGTCTTCAAGCGTGATGGTGTGCTGCAGCAGCGCGTCGAGGCAGGCACGCAAGCTGGCGTGGCGCAGAGGTGCGATATCGGGGCGTGCAGCGTTTACCGCCTTCATGCTCTTTGACTTAATGTGGCGGTGTGGCACTGGCCGGTGTGGCACTGGCCGGCGCGGCCGGCGGCGTGGGGGTCGGGCTACCCGGCAACAGGGGCAGCGGCACGCCGACGCTCACACTGTCGACAAAGTAGGGCGTATCGCCAAAGCAGCTCGAGGGCAGGCCAAGGTGCTCGTTGTAGTGCAACCGCACCCGTTCGCCCAGCACCGCGTTGAGTTTTTCGGCGACCTTCCGGTCGCGCACCGTGAAAGTCCAGATCTGCGGTGCCACGCCACTGACCACGTAAAGGGCGAGTTCGCCCTCATAAGTCTTGCACACCCAGCCCTTGCGCGAGAGTTTCTGCAGCACGCCGACGCGCTCGCCTTCTGAATACGACCACCACAGGGCCAGCAGCGTATAGGCGGCGAATAGCGCCAGCAGCAACAGCAGCAGGTAGGGCCAGCGACGGCCGCGAGGCGTCGGGGGGGTGGTGGCTTCTGTCATGCGCACTCTCCAGGAGATGTGCGGATGATGCAGCAGTGCCCGTCGGCGTACAACCGCCGGCACTGGACTCTAGAAAGCACTGCGTCCGGTGAGTTCGCGGCCGACGCTCAGCTGGTGGATGGTTTCCGTGCCTTCATAGGTGATGACACTTTCAAGATTGAGCATATGACGGATCGGGGCATATTCGGCGCTGATGCCGGCGCCACCGAGCATGTCGCGGCAATCACGCGCAATATCGAGCGCAGTGCGGCAGTTATGCCATTTGGCCATCGACACCTGCACAGGCTTCATTTCGCCGCGATCCTTGAGGCGCGCAAGCTGCAGCGCCAGCATCTGCGCCGTGGTGATGCCGCGCGACATCTCGGCCAGGCGTATCTGGATGGCCTGATTCTGCGCCAGCGGGCGGCCGAACAGCTCGCGCGTGGCGGTGTAATCGATCAGCTGCGCCAGGCAGGCCTGCGCCGCGCCGATCACGCCCCAGGCGATGCCGAAACGTGCCTGCGTCAGGCAGGAGAGCGGCCCTTTCAGGCCGCTGGCCGTTGGCAGGCGCTGCGATTCGGGTACGCGCACTTCGTCGAAAAACAGCGCGCCGGTGTGCGATGCGCGCAGCGAAAACTTGTTTTCGATTTCGGTGGCGGTAAAGCCGCGCGTACCCTTGTCGATGATGAAGCCACGCACGCCTTCATCGGTATCGGCCCAGCAGATACAGACGTCGGCAATGGCGCCGTTGGTGATCCACATTTTCGAGCCGCTGATGATCCAGTCGCCGCCACTGCGGCGCGCATGGGTCTGCATGTTGCCCGGATCAGAGCCGCCGTGGGGTTCGGTCAGGCCAAAGCAGCCGATCAGCTCGCCGCGCGCCAGGCGCGGCAGATACTGCTGCTTGTGCGCCTCGCTGCCGTAGGCCCAGATCGGGTACATCACCAGCGAGGACTGCACCGAGACAAAACTGCGCAGTGCCGAATCGCCGCGCTCCAGCTCCTGGCAGATCAGGCCGCTGGAGATGGCGTTGAGGCCCGCGCAGCCGTAGCCCTCGAGGCTGGCGCCGAGCAACCCGAGGGAGGCCAGCTCCGCGACCAGCTCGCGCGGAAAGCGATGCTGTTCGAAGCAGCCGCGAATGATGGGCAGTACGCGGCTGTCGACAAAGCGTGCCACGCTCTCCTGCACCAGCTGCTCATCGCTGCTCAACTGGCCGCGCAGGTCGAAGAAATCAAGTGCATTCATGTCGTGAGTCCGTTGCGATCGACGCGCTGTTCAGTCGACGGGGAATTCTACGCCTTGCGCCAGTTGCGCGGCGGAGGAGTAATTTACCGTCTGTGTCTGGCGGCGCATATAGGCTTTCCAGGAATCACTGCCGGATTCTCGGCCGCCGCCGGTTTCCTTCTCGCCACCAAAGGCGCCGCCGATTTCCGCGCCGCTCGGGCCGGTGTTGACATTGGCGATGCCGCAGTCGCTGCCGGTGGCGGACAGGAAGGTCTCCGCTTCGCGCATATCGTTGGTGAAGATGGCCGACGACAGGCCCTGGCGCACGGCATTCTGCAGTTCGATGGCCTCGGCAAAGGATTCGTAGGGCGCCACATAAAGTATCGGCGCAAAGGTTTCCTCGCTCATCACGGCAATGCCCGCCTCGGTTTCAACCAGCGCCGGACGCACATAGTAGCCGCCTGCCAGGCCGGCTGGCGTCAGGCGCTCACCGCCGATCACGCTCGCGCCCTGCTGGCGCGCGCTGGCCAGCGTGGCCTGCATGCGATCGAATGCGGCGGCATCTATGAGCGGTCCCACCAGCGTGCCGGCCTCGAGCGGCGAACCCACGGCGAGGCTGGCGTAGGACTTGCGCAGCATCTCTCGCAGGCGCGCGCACAGGCTCTGGTGTACAAACAGCCGGCGCAGCGTAGTGCAACGTTGCCCGGCCGTGCCCACCGCGGCGAACACCACGGCACGCAGGGTCAGGTTCAGATCAGCCGTGGGCGTGACGATGGCCGCGTTATTGCCGCCCAATTCGAGCAGCGAGCGGCCAAAGCGGGCCGCCACGCGCGGGCCAAGCGCGCGACCCATCGCCGTGCTGCCCGTGGCGCTGATCAGCGGCAGCTGCGCGGAATCGGCCAGCTGTTCGCCGGCCTCGCGCCGGCCAATGATCAACTGCGAAATGCCAGGCGTCGCGGCGGGAAACTCGGCAATGGTTGCCGTCAGCAGGCGGTGCAGCGCCAGCGCGCTCAGCGGTGTCTTTTCGGAAGGCTTCCAGATGAGCGTATCGCCGCAGACCAGCGCCAGGGCCGCATTCCAGGCCCACACTGCCATGGGAAAATTGAAGGCGCTGATCACGCCCACCGGACCCAGTGGCTGCCAGCGCTCGAGCAGGTGATGACCGGGACGCTCGGAGGCGATCGTCAAGCCGTAGATCTGCCGCGACAGGCCGACGGCAAAATCACAGATGTCGATGACTTCCTGTACCTCGCCGAGCCCCTCGCTCAGTATCTTGCCGGCTTCGAGCGAAATGAGTCTGCCCAGGGCCTGCTTGTTGTCGCGCACCCGCACTGCAAAGCGGCGCACCAGCTCGCCGCGCTGTGGCGCGGGTACGGCGCGCCAGCTCAGGAAAGCCGTGGCGGCCGCGTCGATTTTGGAGGCGATGGCGCTGCTGCCGTCGATGGGCACATGACTCAAGGTCGAGCCGTCAATCGGCGTGCGCACCTCGAGGCCAGCCGCGGGTGCCGGCGAGGATGTCGATACGCCAGCCTGCTGCAGAATTGCCTGGTAGTTCATGTGCGTGGGCCCTCCGTGGTGCCCGGCTGGCGCATAGCGTAGATCTTGCCGAAACGGTTGGCGAGAAAATCGGCCAATGGAACATCTTCCTGGCGTACAAACCCTCGCTGCGGCAGCTTACCCGCGGCCAGCAGATCGAGTACCGCACAGATTCCCGCGGCCGTGGTCAGCTGGATGGCGCTGCGATCGACGCCATTGACGCGCTGACCGTAGACTTTGTTGGCGTAGGTTTCCTGCACCAGGCCACCTTTCTTGATGCCGGTGACGGTGACGAACACGATGACCACATCCTGCAGGGTGGTGGGCAGGGCACGTTCCAGGATGTCCTTGAGGACGTCGCGCCGCTCACGCAGCCGCAGATCCTGCAGCAGCGCCTTCATGATGGCGGCATGCCCCGGGTAACGGATGGTGCGGTAGTTGAGATTGCGCACGCGGCCGCGCAGCGTTTCGCACAGCGTGCCGACCCCGCCGGAAGTGTTGAAGGCTTCGTAGGTGACGCCATCGAGCGAAAATTCCTCGCGCTCCTCGAGCGGCGGTGCGTTGACCAGTTCGCCGTTGGAGATTGCTTCGCACGGCTCGCAGTATTCGTTGATGACGCCGTCGGTGCTCCAGGTGAGATTGTAGTTGAGCGCATTCGACGGGTACTGGGGCAGGGCGCCCACCCGCAGGCGTACGTCCTGCAATGAATCGAAATCCTTGGCCAGATCGTAGCCGACGATGGTGATGAAACCGGGCGCGAGCCCACACTGCGGAATGAAAGCCGTAGTGGCCGTGGTCGCCAGCTGGCGCACAAGCCTGGTGTTGGCCACGTCTTCGGTAAGATCCAGATAGTGCACGCCGGCCATGGCGGCGGCCTCGGCGATCTTGCCGGTTACCTGGAAGGGCGCAGCGCTGAGCACGGCATAGCGGCCGCGCAACGCTGCCGCAACGGCCTGCGGGTCGTTGACGTCGATCGCCAGGCACTCCACCGGCACGCCGCCCTGCAGGCGCTCGAGCTGCTCGCTCGATTTGTCGATGACCGCCACCTGATAGTCGCCGCTATGGACCAGCAGGTCCGCGATCATCTGGCCGATCTTGCCGGCTCCCACTATTGCCACGCGCTGCATGTTGATTCCCCGTTGACGATCGGCCGAGTGAAAACTGGCGCGTATCTTCGGCAAAGGCGCGACGAAAAGCAGCCCCGAAAACGTCAGCTTGACGAGACCTTTTCGTTCATTTGCCGTAACATCTCGGCACTATGACGATAGACAGTATTGATCGGCGCATTATCGCCCTGCTGCGCGACAACGCCCGGGCCTCGACTGCGTACCTGGGCCGGCATCTGGGTCTGGCGCGAACCACGGTGCAGAGCCGCATTGAACGGCTGCTGAAACGACAGGTCATCGCCGGCTTCACGCTGCGCATGGGCGCGGAGCGTGAGCGCGGGCAGCTCACCGCCCACGTGATGATTACCGCCCTGCCCAAACTGCTGGCGCGCGTCGAAGCGACCCTGCGGGCACTGCCCGAAGTGCGCAAGCTCTATTCAGTCAGTGGCCAGCACGACTTTATCGCCGTGCTGGTGACCGATTCGGTCGGCGAAATGGACAAGATTCTCGACCGCATCGGCGCACTGGCGGGCGTTGACCGCACCGATTCGTCGATCGTGCTCTCGACCCGCATCGATCGCTGAGCAGCACCCCTGGAGCTCAGGCGAGCGTGTGGAACACGCGCTGCACGTCGTCGTCCTGCTCGAGCTGATCGATCAGCTCGAGCGCCTCGGCGGCCTGCGCCTCCGGCAGTTCGATGGGCGCAGTGCAGATGTATTCATGCTCGGCCGAGAGCGGCGTGATGCGCCGCGCTTCCAGCACTTCCTGCAGCCGGCCAAAATTGGCAAACTCGCAGCGCAGTACCAGCTGCGCTTCGCCTTTTTCACCGCTGCTCTCACCCATTTCTTCCAGGCCGTGATCGATCAATTCGAGCTCGAGCTCGTCCTGGTCGATGCCGGCCGGATCGAGCCGGAATACGCCCATCTTCCTGAACTGAAAAGCCACGCTGCCGTTGGTGCCCAGGTTGCCACCATGCTTGGTGATGATATTGCGCACATGGGCGACGGTGCGCGTCGGGTTGTCGGTGGCGGTTTCCACCAGCAGGGCCACGCCGTGCGGCGCATAGCCTTCGTAGAGCACTTCGAGGTAGTGGGTGGCATCCCGGCCGCTGGCACGCTTGATGGCGGCCTCGACCTTGTCCTTGGGCATATTGACGGCGCGCGCATTCTGGATGATGCGGCGCAGGGTCGGGTTTGAAGCCGGGTCGGCACCTCCGGTCTTGACCGTCATGGCGATATCTTTGGCGACCCGCGCAAACTGCTTGGCCATGCGGTTCCAGCGCGCGAACATGGCATGTTTGCGAACTTCGAAGATGCGACCCATGATTAGCGGTGTTCCTTTGGTCTTATGCTGTCGGCCTGGCTGCACCTGGGCGGCGCGAAGCTGTAGTGTATACGGGCTGATGGAGGGATGCTTAGCGTGAAAAATTTCATAGTCAAAGAGGGCGTGGCCATTGTCAGCGAGGTAGGCGCGGCGCTCAACGCCGACTATCTGGCCGAGGAAGTGCCGCTGGTCAGTGCGCTGGCCAGGGAAGCGCGACTCGACGCGCCCGCACGCGCGCGGGTCGCTGCCCGCGCCCTGCAGCTGGTGGAGGCCGTGCGTACCGGCGCTGATGAGGCCGCCGGCATCGATGCCTTCCTGCAGACGTACGGTCTCGATTCGCAGGAAGGCGTGCTGCTGCTATGTTTGGCCGAAGCGCTGCTGCGTATTCCGGATGACGCCACGGCCGATCGCCTGATCGCTGATCGCCTTGGCCGCGGCGATTGGCGCGCGCATCTGAACGACTCCACTTCGTTGTTCGTCAACGCCTCGACCTGGGGCCTGATGCTGACCGGCGCACTGCTGACCCCGGATGCCGCGCTCAGCCGCGATCCGCAGGGCTGGTTGCGCGCCCTCGTGGGTCGTATCGGTGAGCCGGTGGCGCGTACCGCGCTGCGCCAGGCCATGCGCATTCTCAGTCAGCAGTTCATTTTTGGCACCGACCTGCATGCGGCGCTGGCCCGGGCGCACGGCGCGCACGACGGTGTGCGCTATTCCTTCGATATGCTGGGCGAGGCGGCGATGAATACGCGCGATGCGCGGCATCATCTGGAGGCCTATCGCGATGCCGTAGCGCAGGTCGGGCGCGCGGCGCTGCAGACCGCACGGAACACGGCGCCGCAGGCGCTCCCGCTCGCGGCGCGCAACAGCGTCTCCGTCAAGCTCTCGGCGCTGCATCCGCGCTACGAACTCGCGCAGCGCGAGCGCGTGCACGCCGAATTGCTGCCGGCCATCGGCGCGCTGCTGGAGCAGGCAGAGCAGGCCGGCATCGGCCTGACCATCGATGCCGAAGAATGCGAACGCCTGGAATTGTCGCTGCAGTTATTCGAGCGCCTGCTGCTCACGCCGGCGGCCGCGCGCCCCGGCCAGCTGGGCCTGGCCGTGCAGGCCTATCAGAAGCGTTCCCTGCGGGTCATCGATTGGCTGGTAGGCCGGTTGCGCGCCAGTGGCCGTCAGATCACCCTGCGCCTGGTGAAAGGCGCGTACTGGGATACCGAGATCAAGCGTGCGCAGCAGTCCGGATTCCACAGCTACCCGGTGTTCACGCGCAAGCAGCATACCGATATTGCCTATCTGGCCTGTGCGCGCCGCCTGGCGGCGAGCCGCGATGTGATCAGCGCGCAGTTCGCCACCCACAACGCGCATACCGTGGCCTACGTGGCCGAGCTGTACGGCACTGACACCGCCAACTGCGAATTCCAGCGACTGCACGGCATGGGCGAGGCCCTGTATGGCGCGGTGCGCGCGGGCGCCACCGGGGCGCCGCATGCCTGTCGGGTGTACGCGCCGGTCGGTCCACAATCGGAACTGCTCCCCTACCTGGTGCGCCGGCTGCTGGAGAACGGCGCCAATACTTCCTTCGTGCATCGCGCTGGCGATCGCGCGCAGGCGGCCGCTGACGTGGTGCGCGATCCCACCGATGCGGTGGCTGGCAGTGAAGCGGGGCATGCCGACGCCGCGGCATTCAGCACTACGCTGCCCGAACCGCCGTTCATGTTTGGCGCCGAGCGGCGCAATTCGCCCGGGATCAACCTGCACGACAGCGAGGTTCTGGCTGTGCTGGCGCGCGAATGCGCAGCCGCGAGCCGTAGCGAGTGGCTGGCCCGACCCCTGATTGGCGGCCAGGCCACCAGCGGCGCCACCATGGCGATCGCCAACCCGGCCGATCACAGCGATGTGCTGGGCGAATGCGTGACTGCCACGGTGCCGCAGGTGCAGCAGGCGGCCGAGATCGCAGCGGCAAGCTGGCAGGAATGGGATGCCGCCGGCGGGAGCGAACGCGCCGCGGTGCTGGAGCGCGCTGCCGATCTGTTTGAACGCGAACGCGCCGGCCTGCTGGCGCGCTGCGTGCGCGAGGCGGGCAAGACCATGGCCGACAGCGTGTCCGAGTGGCGCGAGGCGATCGATTTCCTGCGCTACTACGCTGCGCAGGCGCGCAGCGAATTTACGCACGAGCGAGTGTTGCCCGGGCCGGCAGGCGAAACCAATAGTTTGCGGTTGCGCGCGCGCGGCGTATTCGGCTGCATCAGTCCGTGGAATTTTCCGCTGGCCATTTTCACCGGCCAGGTGGCCGCCGCACTGGCCGCCGGCAACAGCGTGCTGGCAAAGCCCGCGGAACAGACGCCGCTTACTGCCGCATACGCCACGGCATTGTTGCATCAGGCGGGAGTGCCGGTAAACGTGTTGCAGCTGTTGCCGGGCGACGGCGCGGTCGGCGCCGCGATCACCGGCCTCGAGCCCCTGGCAGGCGTGGCCTTCACCGGCTCCAGCGAAACAGCGCAGCTGATCGCGCGCAGCCTGGCGGCGCGCACTGGCGCCCTTGGCACGCTGATCGCCGAGACCGGCGGCCAGAATGCGCTGATCGCCGACAGTTCCGCACTGGTGGAACAGGTGGTGCAGGATCTGCTCGCCTCCTCGTTCAACAGCGCCGGTCAACGCTGCTCCGCGGTGCGGGTGCTGTATGTGCAGGAAGAACTGGCGCCACGCCTGATCGAAGCGCTGTGCGGCGCCATGGACGAGATGGTGCTGGGCGATCCGGCGCTGCTGAGCACCGACATCGGACCGGTAATCGATGCCCAGGCGCTCGCCGCCCTGGAGCTGCACGCGCGGCGCCTGGGGGCCGCAGGGCAGGTGCTCCACCGCGGACCCAGCGCTGCCAGCGGGCTGGCAGGATGCTACTTTGCGCCGCTGCTGGCGGAAATATCCGGCATTGCCGAACTCGAGGGCGAGGTGTTCGGGCCAGTGCTGCACCTGGTGCGTTTCCGTGCCAGCGACATCGGCCGCGTGGTCGATGACATCAACGCCACCGGTTTCGGCCTCACCCTGGGCGTGCACACGCGTATCGAAACCCGCGGGCTGCAGATCGCGCAGCGCGCGCGGGTCGGCAATGTCTATATCAATCGCAACACCATCGGCGCGGTGGTCGGGGTGCAGCCCTTTGGCGGCTGTAATCGCTCCGGCACCGGGCCCAAGGCCGGTGGTCCGCATTACCTGCCGCGCTTCGCCACCGAACAGTGCCTGACCGTGAATACCGCTGCGGTCGGTGGCAACGCCGCGTTGCTGAGTCAGGGTTAGGCGCTGGTCGGCGCACCGCGCTGGCGCGCCTCAGGCGCTGTGCAGCACGCGCGTGATGAGTGTTTCCGTGAGCGGCCGTTCCAGCTTGAGCTTTTCAAGCAGCACCCGGCAATGACGGGCGCTGACCGGTCGGCTGAAGAAATAGCCCTGCGCGTAGTCGCAACCGCGGACCTGTAGCAGTTGCGCCTGCAGCTGCGTTTCGACGCCTTCGGCGACGATGGTCATGTTGAGTTTGCGCGCCATGTCGATGACTGCATCGATGATCGAGGTGCGCGCGGCATTCTTGCCCAGGTCGTTGATGAAACTGCGGTCGATCTTGATCGAGTCAACCGGCAGACGCGCCAGGTAACTCAAGCCTGAATAGCCGGTGCCGAAATCGTCGATCAGCACCTGCGAACCGAGTGCCCGCAGGGTTTGCAGCGTACCCACCAGGCCGTCCGGATCTTTGAGCAGGGCGGTTTCAGTAATTTCAAAATGCAACCAGCGCGGATCAACCTGGTGCTCGGCCGTCAACTGCAGCACCGAGGAGCAGAAGTCAGACTGCTCGAGCTGCACCGGCGAGATGTTGACGGCAATCGGCACCACCGGCACTTCGGCATCCTGCCAGGCACGCAGTTGCTGCAGCACGATACGCAGTGCCTGCAGGCCCAGTTCGACCGTCAGGCCGCTGCTGTCAGCCACCGGTATGAACTGGCTCGGGGGCACCTGGCCCAGGTCCGGATGGCGCCAGCGCATCAGTGCTTCCAGCGATGAGACGCGGCCGGATTTCATGTCAATGACGGGTTGGTACTCCATCGTGAACTGGTTGGTGCCGATACTGCGCCGCAGCGCCTGTTCCATCGCCACGCTTTCGCTGACGCGCACCAGCATGTCGGGCGAGAACAGGCGATGGCAGCGTCGCCCGGCAGCCTTGGCCTGATAGAGCGCGATGTCGGCGTGCTTCAGCAGTGATTCCATGTCGAGGCCATCATTGGGAAAAAGCGCCACGCCGAGGCTGGCCGATACCTCGTGCGGCATGGTCTCGAGGCTGAGCGGCGCCCGTATCGCCGTCTGCAGCCGCTGCGCCAGCGCATCTACTGCCGCCACGTCGGGCAGCAAGCCCGCGATGATGACGAATTCATCGCCGCCCATGCGAATCACCACGTCTTGCGCGGCCACCGTGGCGCGCAGTCGCTTGGCGACAATCTGCAGCAGTGCATCGCCGGCGCCATGTCCGCACGAGTCGTTGATGTTCTTGAAGTGATCGATGTCCAGGTAGATCAGGGCCAGCAGTCGCTCGGAGAGGGCAGCGTGCCGCAGCGCCCGCGGCAGGCGTGCGCGCAGGTACAGCCGGTTGGGTAGTCCCGTGAGTGCGTCATGCTGCGCAATGTGCACCAGCTTCTTGTGGCTGGCCTGTTGCTGTCGCTGTGCTTCGCGTCGGTGGCTGACGTCGCGGCCCACCAGGCACCACAGGCTGCGCTGCGCGTCGCTTATGCGGGTGATGGCGACTTCCGCATCAGTGCTGCCGCCCCCCTGGCTGCACATGCGTGATTCGAGCACCAGGCGTGCGCCGCTGTCGCGCGCTGCCTGCTCGAACGCAGCCGCGCTCAGATCCGGGTACAGGTCGTATATTGTGCGCGTGCGGATCGCCTCGAGCGTGCAGTCCATGGCACGCAGCACCGCTTCGTTGGCCTCGACAATGCGTCCGCTTTCCGGTTCGACCAGCGTGATCGCCTCATGGAGCTGCGCAGCAATACGCGTGAAGCGCTGCTCGGCCGCTTCGGTGGCGGCAAAACTGCGCTGCAGGCGTATTGCCAGCCACAGCACCCAGCCGCTGCCGACCAGCAATAGCAGGGCAATGCTGCCGAGCATCAGGCTCGTGGTGCGCAGTCCGAGCCGATAGATGCTGCGCGCCACATCACTGCTGAACAATACCGCCGGACGGCCGTCGAGGTCGCGGGCCAGTGCATAGGCGGTCGCCTGTTCACTGCTGGTGTTCAACACCATGGTGTTGCCGGCGCCGCGATCATTGATCCAGTGACGCACGGCCGCCGGCAGACCATCGCCCACGGCGCTGGTGTTGCCGGCGCCGAGGGCGTGCAACTGCACCGGCATCTCCAGCGTATCGCTCATGCGCCCGGCATCGTCGGCATTGATATAACGGGCAAACATCATCAGCGCACCGGTCGGGCCGCTAAAATCGGTGCGACGAATCTGGTAGACGGTAAAACCCACCGGGCCACGGGCAGTGCTCAACAGACGTTCGGCGGGGCGGCGTTGGCTTATCGCCGGGTCGATGCGCATGGCGCGCCTGAGCTCGCCGAGCACAGCTGCGGGCGCTGGGGCGCTGAACTCTCTGGCACGCGGGTCGTAGTAGCCGGAATACAGGTCGGCGCCGCTGCGATCTACGATCCACACCAGGTCCGCGTGCATGGCGCTCATGGTCTCAGGCGTGAAGTTGCCATCCAGAAAAGTGGGGTTGGCGCCAGTCGCGAAATCGGCCGCGCTGTCCCACTCGGCGTAATCGCGAGTGATTATGGCGAGCTGTCGCAGTTCGGTATTCAGGGCCTGAAGGAGCTGGCGTGCCTTCAGCTCGGTAGCGGAGGCTTCGATGACCACAAAGCTGTCGGTCAGGAAGTGTGAGGCGAGCAGCAGACTGGCTCCCAGAGCCAGCAATAGGCCAATGGCGGCAGCCAGCAGTCGCCGTCGCTGGCGTCGGGCAGCAGTGCCCGCAGCTTTGGATTCATCCGCCTTGGTGCTCACTCGTCAAGTATCGACGCGCACCAGCTGTTTAGGGAGTGCATGGCCTCAGCACCGCAGGTGAAATGCGCGGCGCATCACACTCTGCGTCTGGCGCTCGGGCCGGGGCGCTGGGTGGCCACGGCCCCAGGCCTATTTTGCAGGCAGCGCCGGGCGGCTGTAGGTCGCGGTGAAGCTCGCTTTGGCCAGCATGTTGGCGTTCAGGTTGAAGCCTATCAGCGCGCTGCTGGCACTGGCGGGTAGCTCGAGCCGCGCTATCTTCAAGGCGAACACGGTAAATACATAGTGGTGTGGGCTGCTGCCGGGCGGCGGACATGGGCCGCCGTAGCCCCGTTGCGAGTAGTCGTTCATACCCTGTGCCGCGCCGGCCGGGAGTGGCGCGCTGCCGCTGCCAGCGCCGCGCGGCAGTTGCGAAGCCGCTGCCGGAATATTGTAGGCCAACCAGTGCCACCAGCCGCTGCCGGTAGGCGCGTCCGGGTCGTAGGCAGTAATCGCATAGGCCATGGTGCCAGCCGGAGCGCCGCTCCAGCGCAGTTCCGGTGAAACATTGCCGCCACCGCAGGCCTCGTAGACATAGGGTGCACTGATGGTGCTGTGGGCCGCGATATCGGGGCTGCTGAGCATGAAAGCCATGGCGGTCTCCCTTAGTGGTTGGGGGCCGGGGCGCTGCGCACCGGCAACGGGACATTGCACAGTTCGATGTAGCCGGCTGGCCGCAGGTACCAGTCATCGTGACGATTGCGACGCGCAGCGACCAGCGCGGTAAAGGTCGGCGAATCGCTGCGCAGTACTTCAAGGCGTAGTCGCTGCGCCAGCGGCAGTTCACTCGCCAGCTGCGTGCTGCTGATCGTCACGCGCTGCGCTGGCCTGTCGTAGAAACCCATCGCAGCCGTGCCGCGTGGCAGGCTGGAGAGCAGTTCAATGCCCTGGCGTACGTTCCCGACCACAGTGACGTTGCGATCGAGATGGCGCGGCGCGTTGCCGATCACGGCATACAGTTCGCTGCCATTGCCACTGGCCGGATCATTGTCGCGCCCGACGCCGACCGCGCCGTAGCAATGCGTCAGCCATGCCAGGCCCGCGGCGGGATCGCGTGCCGCTGCAAAGCTGTCTACGAAACCGACCTGCGGGGCGTAGCCATCGTGATCGGGCAGCAGCGTGAAGGCTGCGGCCCCCAGCGGCACGGCAAACTCCGGCGCGAGCTTCTGCATGTTGTCCGGTACCCTGCGCGCAGCGTCGGGATCGCCCCACTGCGCCACGTAGTTGTCCTGCACGCGCAGTATCGACAGGCCGTCAAAGTAATGCAGGCGCACCAGGGCCTCGATGTTGGCGACCGTGCGTGGCGCCAGCGCCGGCAGCAGTTCGATGACGACGCGGCCGCCGGGCAGATCCATATAGAGCGTGTGTTGATCGTCGAGCGCGCGCCAGTCACTGGCCGGCGAGGCGGCCAGAATTTCCGCCACGGACCGCGTCGGCGCGCCGGTGCTGTCACATATGCCGGGCGTCGCTGCCAGCAGCAGGATGATCGTGGCAAGGAGTGGTCTTGACGTGCGCATGAGCAGTGGCCTCCGGCCAGACGGTCGGCGGCATTCTGACCCATCCGGTCGCCCGCCTGCAAAACTGGTTTTGCAGGCGGGCAATTGCGCATACTCTGCGGGTTGCCGGGGAGAGTGATATGGGCACGCCGAGCGCTGCGCGACGCTGGTATTCATCGCTGTACATGCAGGTGCTGGTCGCCGTCGTGGCGGGCGTGATGGTTGGTGCGCTGGCCCCGCAGCTGGCGATTACGCTCAAGCCGCTGGGCGACGGTTTCATCAAGCTCGTCAAGATGATCATTGCGCCGGTGATCTTCTGTACCGTAGTGAGCGGCATTGCGGGCGTCAGTGGCGCGGGCAAGCTGGGTCGCGTTGGCCTCAAGGCGCTCGGCTATTTTCTGGTGGTCGCTACCCTGGCGCTGGTGCTTGGGATGGTGGTTGCCAATGTGGTGCAGCCTGGCGCCGGCCTCAATGCTGATCCCAGGCTGCTCGATACCAGCGCCATTGCCGCCTACCAGGGGCAGGCGCAGCGGCACGGCATCGTTGAGTTTCTGCTGCATATCATTCCCGACACGGCGCTGGGTGCGCTCACCAGCGGCGAAATCCTGCAGGTGCTGCTGATCTCGGTGCTGTTCGGCTTCGGGCTGATGCTGGCGGGCGAGCGAGCCCGGCCAGCGGCGCGCGCCATCGATGCGATCGGCGCAGTCATCTTTCGCGTCGTCGGGCTGATCATGCGCGTCGCCCCGATCGGTGCCTTTGGCGCCATGGCCTACACCATCGGCCAGTTCGGTGTTGCCAGCCTGGCGCAGCTGGGCACGCTCATGCTGTGCTTTTATCTGACCAGCCTGGTGTTTGTGTTTGGGGTGCTGGGAGCGATCGCGCGCTATAACGGTTTTTCGCTGTGGCGGCTGTTGCACTACCTGCGCGCGGAACTGCTGCTGGTGCTCGGTACCGCTTCATCGGAAGCGGCCTTGCCGCCTTTGATGGACAAACTCGAGCACGCCGGCTGTGCACGCCCGGTGGTAGGCCTGGTGGTGCCGACCGGCTATTCCTTCAATCTGGATGGCACCAATATCTATATGACGATGGCGGCACTGTTCATTGCCCAGGCAACCAATGTGCACCTGACGCTTGCCGATCAATGCCTGCTGCTGCTGGTGGCGGCGCTGAGTTCCAAGGGCGCCGCGGGCGTCAGTGGTTCGGGGTTCATTACCCTGGCGGCGACGCTGGCCGTGGTGCCGGCCGTGCCGGTTGCGGGCATGGCGCTGATACTCGGCGTCGATCGCTTCATGAGTGAGTGCCGTGCGCTCACCAATCTGGTCGGCAATGCGGTGGCCACCGTTGTCATCGCGCGCTGGGAAGGCGAGCTTGATGCCGGCCAGTTGCAGCTGGCGCTGGCGGGAGCGCCAGCAACGCTGCCAATGCCGCCGTCGCCAGCATGAACGCGCGCGAGTTGCTGCTGCTGTATCGCGCCACACTGGGGCGCGGCTGGCTGCCGGCCGTGTTGCTGGCGATTCTGACGACTGCTCTTCTGGATCGCCTGATGGCCGCGCTACCCGACCCGCTGGCGCCAGACGGACTCGAGCGACTGGCGCAATTCTTGAGCTCGGCGATCCTGTGGCGCTCGGCGCTGGCCGTGTCGCTGCTATCGCTGTGGCCAGTGTGTGCGCTGGTGCTGTGCGCTGATGCCAGTGTGCGTGGCGTAGCACCACCGGCAGCCGGCGGACTGCTGGTGGCATTGAGGATCTACCCGCGCGCACTGCTGGCAGGCCTGCTGTTTGCCGCCGTGGTTATGGCCGGGCTGACGCTGCTGCTGATTCCCGGGATCTACCTGGCTGGCGCGCTGCAGTTATGGATGGTGGCGTTGCTGCTGCAGCGAGTCGGCGCCTGGCAGTCGCTGCGCACCAGCTGGCAGCTGGTGCGCCATCGATGGTGGCGCAGCAACACACAGGTCGCGCTCATCCTGCTGGGCGGCCTGGGCGCAGCCGCGTTGCTGAGCCTGATCGCGGGTGTCGTGGTTCAGCTGCTGGACGCGGCCCTGCACCCTGATCCGGCACTGCAGCATGCCGCCGCGTTGACTGTATCGCTGCTCGTCAACTTCGTCGCCGCGCCCGCTTATTCCGTCGCCCTGCTGGTCAGTTACCGGGATCTGCAGCACGCGCCTGGCAGTTGACATTTGGCAGCATCGGTATTCTCCTTCTGCCATGGGCGGCGTGAAATCCCTGGTTCTGGCAGTCCCCTGCACGGTGCTGGCGGCTTGTGCCGCCAACGTCCGCCCCAATGCGCCCGCGCCACCGATAGTCGTGACACCGATCAATGTCACGACCACGTACATCGCCAGCCTTGGGCACCATTACGCCCGTGGTCAATATGCGGTGGTGCAGGTTTGCGTGACCGCCGATGGCGCTATTGCCAGTACGCGCATCGTGGTGTCGTCCACACAAAAGAATTTCGACGATTCGGCGCTCGGCTGGGCGCGGCAGGCACGCTACCAGCCGCAACTTGAAAACGGCAAGGCCGTGTATGGCTGCCAGGAAGTTCGCGTGGAAATCAACTTGCGCCGTGACCACAGCGTCGGCCAGGGCGCCGATAGCGCGCTGGGCTAGCCGCGACTCCTCGGGCCGGCCAGCAGCCTTATGGCCTCGCCGCCGCCGGGAGCGAGTTTCAGTGTCAGGTGCTCACCGCGGCGTACCTGGCGTGATTCAATGACAATGGCATGCGGCTTGGTGCGCCAGTCGGCGTCATCGGCGTCGCGGTAGATCTGCGCCTGGTAATCGCGTCCGGCGTCCAGGAAATCCAGAACGACATCGAGCGTGCGGGCATTCTCATCGGTCACGCTGCCGATGTACCAGTTGTCGCTGTTGCGATCCAGGCGGGCGATGGTGGCGTAATCGCCCACTTCGCCGTTGAGCACGCGGGTGTCCGACCAGTCGGCCGGCACGTCCTTGATGAACTGAAACGGCCCCGGGTACCTGGCGTAGTTCTCCGGCAGATCGGCCGCCATCTGTATCGGGCTATAGATGATGACGTAGTTCGCCAGCTGTTTGGCGATCGTCGATTGTATGGCCTGGCCGTTCTTGCCAACCAGGCTCAGCACGCCGGGCGTGAAATCAAAGGGGCCGGCGAGCATGCGTGTGAACACCAGATTGGCTTCGTGCTCCGGCGGATTGGGTGGGTTGCCCCAGGCGTTGTATTCCATGCCGCGCGCGCCCTCACGCGCCACCCAGTTCGGATAGCTGCGGCGTAGTCCGGTGTCCTTGATGGGCTCGTGCGCGTTGATGGCAATGTGGCGCCTGGCCGCCTCGATGACCACATGAAGATGATGGCGCGACATGACCTGGCCGTCGTGCCACTCATAGTGAATCCTGCCATCGCTCCCCATGGCCTTGACGCCGCCGGCGTCGGCGACGTATCCGGTCTTGACGCTGTCAACGCCGAGTCGCGCGTACAGATCAAGCGCGTCGCCGAGCTGTGGCTCGTAGTTGGCAATATTGGCCGAAGTCTCGTGATGGCCAATCAGGTGTACGCCTTTCTGGCGTGCGTAGTCGGTCACGGCCTTGAGATCAAAATCAGGATAGGGCCTGGTGAAGCTGAAGCTCTCGCCGTTGGCGAACCAGTCGCCGTCCCAGCCTTCGTTCCAGCCTTCGATCAATACGCCGCGAAAGCCATTGTTGGCCGCGAAATCGATATAGCGCCTGGCGTTGGCGGTGGTGGCGCCATGATGCGGGCCCGAGCTCCAGCTGGAAGTGCCCAGGTGCATCTCCCACCAGATGCCCACGTATTTGTAGGGCTTGAACCAGGAGACATCGCCGAGCTTGTTGGGTTCGTTGAGATTCAGGATCAGGTCCGACATATACAGTCCGGCGGCATTGTCGGCGATCTGCAGCGTGCGCCATGGGGTCGTAAACGGCGCCGTGCGCTGCACCGGCGGGCCGGCAGAAGAGGGTGACAACAGCGCCTTGAGTCGCTGCGCATCGACGCGCCGCAGCCATATCGAGGCGTAGTCGACCAGCGCGGCTTCATGGATGGCAATGTGCAGGCCGCTGGCCGCCTTCAGCGTCACCGGCGTGTGCGCCTGGCTCAGCTCATTGAGTGGCGTCCTGCGGTACAGATACTCGTAGCGATTCCATTCACCGCCCGGTTCCCACCACGCGGTTGCCGGCTCGGCAATGGCAAATTCGGTCAACTCGGCCACGATATTGACGGCGTGCAGTTGCGCCTGGTCAGGAAACTCGTAGCGAAATCCCACACCGTCGTCATAGACGCGGAATACGATATCGAGGCTGCGCCGCAGGCGGTTGCTCTCGGTCAGGCGGGTACGCAGCTCGTTGTAGTGATTGTGCACGAAACGCCGCTCGCCCCAGGGTTGCTCCCAGGTCTCGTCGTAACTGCGGGTGCTGGAGGCGGCCAGAGCAAAATTACGCTCCAGTTTTGGAGCATCGGCGAGGATGAATCCGAGCCTCGAATCCTCGACTACCGGCGCGCCACGCCTCGCTATGCTATAGCCCGGTCGGCCATCGCTGTCCAGCGTCAACGCCACTGTGAGCACGCCACCAGGTGAAGCGACGGTGGCCACGTTCGCTGCGTTTGCAGCGGCCGCGCCCAGTGCGAGCATCAGTGCGGCCAGCAGACGGTGCAGGTTTTTCATTGGCGTGCTCCCGCGACGCAGACCAGATAGTCGAGCGCTGCCACCCTGATGTGGTAACTGCCCGGTGCGGTAGGTGCCGCGGCACAGTTCCCGTGGCGCGCCGTGAAAAGCCCGGACTTGCTGTCTACCACTACCTGCGTATCGATGCTGACGGTGCTGGTATTGAAGGCCAGCAGCACTTCCGTGCCGGTTACGCTGTCGAAACGCGACACTGCGAACAGTCCCGGTGTTTTCGATGTCGCGCGCACTACCTGCAGGCCGTGGCGCAACGCCGGCAGTTCAGCGCGCAGCCGGGCCAGGGCGGCAATACTCTGGTACAGCGGGTGAGTACGGTTGAAATTGCTCGAGCTGGTCGTTGAGCTGGTGCCCAGCAGCGGCTGCCTGTTGTACGAGTCCACCTGGCTCGCAAACATATCCTGGCGCGACGCCTGGTCGTCGCCCCAGCCGACAAAACCCTGCTCGTCGCCCGAGTAAACGGTGGGTACGCCGCGCAGCGTGAGCAGCATTGCGTGGGCCAGCTGCACACGCTTGAGCACCTCGGCCGCACTGGCTTTGGGTCTGGCAAGCTGGACCTGGCGCGCGAAGCGACCGCCGTCGTGGTTGCTGATGAAGGTGGGCAGCTGCAGTGCTGCGGTGACGCCGCCCTCGTAGAGCGAGTCCGCCGCAAACAGCCGTGCCAGCTGGTCAGTGCCGGCACTGCGTGCGACTGTGTCACGCAGCGCTGCGGCAAAGGCAAAATCGAGTACCGCCGGCAGCTTGTCGACGCGGGTGTGTTCGGCCAACAGCGCCGGATCCATTTCCGAGGTCGCCACTTCGCCAAAGACATGAAAGTTTGGGATGCCGCGCGCTGCCGCGTGTGCGCGGATCGCCGGCACGAACGCCTGCCAGAATTCGGGGTTTACATGCTTGGCAGTGTCGATGCGAAAGCCGTCGACACCGAAATTGTCGATCCAGCCGTTGAATATATCGATGAAGCCCTGCACCACGCGCGGATCTTCGGTAGCGACATCGTCCAGACCGCTGAAGTCGCCCAGGGTCGAGCTCTCGCCTTCAAAAGTGCTGTTGCCGCGATTGTGGTAGTAGCGCAGTTCATTGAGCCACTCGGGAACTTTGCGGTGCGCTGCACCCGCCGGAACATAGGGCGTGTAGGCGTAGCCGTCGGCACGCTGCGGATAGTCGGCACGCGAACGGTAGGGGCAGCGGTTGTCAGGACACTCGCGATAGCGAATCACATCGGCGGTGTGATTGACGATGATGTCCAGATAAAGCTTCATGCCACGAGCGTGCGCAGCGGCGATGAGCGTTTGCAGATCTGCAGCAGTGCCAAAATGTGTGTCAACGGCCGTGAAGTCGGTAATCCAATAGCCATGGTAGCCGGCCGATTCATCGCCCCTGGCGCCCTGCACCGGATTGTTCTGGTAGATGGGTCCCAGCCAGATCGCGGTGGCGCCCAGCGCCTGAATGTAATCGAGACGCGCCGTCAGACCCTTGAGATCACCACCATGAAAAAAGCCTTTGGAGGTCGGATCGAAGCCGGTATGCAGGCGATCACCGCTCAGCCCGCCGCGGTCATTGCTGCGATCACCATTCTCGAAGCGATCGGGCAGCAGAAAATAGATGATTTCATCGCTGGCCGGGCGATCGCGAAGTGGCAGTGCCTGGTCGGCGTATGCCGGCGCGCCGCATGCCAGCAGTGCCAGCGCGCCGGCCGACAGTCCGGTAAACCGAAAACGAGTAGTCTGTGCCATGTTCGCTACCCCAGCCAGCATCTGTCCACATAGGTTATAAGCAACAAGTGCACAAGGATACTGGGTACATGCGAGCCGCACTGCGCAGGCTACGCGCCTTGCTGCACGGTCTGCCGGTGGGCATCTGGGGCCTGGGCCTGACCTCCATGTTCATGGATATCTCTTCCGAACTGGTGCACAGCCTGTTGCCGGTATTCATGGCCAGCGTACTGGGCGCCAGCATGATGACCATTGGTCTGATTGAAGGCATTGCCGAGGCCACGGCATCGATCACCAAGCTGTTTTCCGGAACCCTGAGCGACCGTTGGGGACGTCGCCGGCCCTTGCTGCTGGTGGGTTACGGCCTGGCGGCAGTGACCAAGCCGCTATTCCCTCTGGCCAGTTCGATTGCCTGGGTGGCGGCGGCGCGCTTTCTCGACCGCGTGGGCAAGGGGATACGCGGCGCCCCGCGCGATGCGCTGGTGGCCGATATCACCCCGGTCGAATCGCGTGGTGCTGCCTATGGTCTGCGCCAGGCACTCGATTCATTCGGCGCTGCGATCGGGCCGTTGCTGGCAATTGTGTGCATGGTGCTGTTATCCGGAAATATCAAGGCAGTGCTGTGGGTGGGGGTGGCGCCTGCGTTCATTGCCGTGCTGCTGCTGGTGTTGATGGTGAGAGAGCCGGCTTCCGTGCCGCGCATGCCGGGCTTGAGTTCGCCGCTCGGCACGGCGGGCCTGCGACGACTGGGCGCGCGTTTCTGGTACCTCGCGGCCTTGGGGGCGCTGTTCACCATGGCACGATTCAGCGAAGCCTTCCTGGTGCTGCGCGCACAGCAGGCCGGATTGTCAGTCACGCTCGTGCCACTGGTGATGGTGGTCATGAATGTGGTCTATGCGAGCGCTGCCTATCCGGCCGGTCGGGCGGCTGACGGCCGTGATGCTCGAGTACTGTTGATACTTGGCCTGGCAGTGTTGGTGATCGCCGACATGGTGCTGGCGCGCGCCGGATCGGCGAATCTGGTACTGGCAGGGGCGGCAATCTGGGGACTGCACATGGCGCTCACCCAGGGTCTGTTCGCCAAGCTGGTGGCCGACGTGGCGCCCGCCGGGCTGCGCGGCACGGCCTTTGGTGTCTTCAACCTGGTGACGGGCATTGCGATGCTGGTGGCCAGTACTGTGGCCGGCACACTGTGGAGTCACTACGGCTATGCGGCTACCTTTGTGGGCGGTGCGCTGTTCGCTGCACTGACCGCCGTTGGCGTACCGTTCACACGCCTGCGCGTTCACCCGGGCAGCTGAGAATTCTGCGCTGCTGTGCGCCTGGTCGCAGATCTTCAGGGTGGCCGCTGGCTGCAATCGCAGCGGTAGTACAATCGGGAAAACTTCAGGAGCTTCGTGTCATGGCCGCAATGAATATCAGGCATGTGGGTTTCAGCGCCGCGCTGGGAGCGCTGCTTGCAGTGGCGGGCTGCGGTGACGGCTACGACACCTCGCAGCCGAGTTTCACGCCCTTCGAGGCCAGCTTTGCGCTGGTCGCCGCAGATTTTGACGGCGATGGCCGCGCCGATGTGCTCGACGGACGTACGCTCCATCAACCCATGTCGCCCTTCGAGAGCGGTACACTCAACCTGTACCTGCACAATGCTGGTGCTGGCACCGGTTATGGCGCCGCCACCAGCACGCCCGCTGGAATTGAACCCTTGTACCTGGCGGCTGCCGATATCAACGGCGACGGCCTGCCTGATGTGGTCAGCGCCAGTGACGACGATGGCCAGCTCTCGGTCTATCTCAGTCAGATCACGGCGCCCGGCACTTTCGCGGCTGCGCTGCAACTTGCCTCGCCGGGCGCATCACAGGTGGCGATCGCCGATCTGAATGGCGATGGTCTGCCTGACCTCGTAGCGGCCGACTACGGTGTAAATGTCTTCGTGCAGGATGTGGCGAACCCAGGTACGTTTCTTGCGCCCTTCAGCCTCTCTGCCGGCGGCGCCAGCTGGGTGGCAAGCGGTGATCTGAACGACGACGGCCTGCCTGACCTGGTGGTCACCGACGCCAGCGGCGTGAAGGTGTATTTTCATTCTGCGAGCGCGAGCAGCGCCACTTTCCAGGCTCCGGTGACGGTCTTTACGCAGACGCCAAACCAGGCCTTCGTGGCCGCCAACTATGTTGCCGTCGCCGATCTCGATGGCGATGGCGAAGACGACTTGGTGATCACCGATCCGGGCCCTTATGGCCCGACACCGCCGACGATCAATGTGCTGCTGCAGAGCCAGCTTACGCCGGGCAGCTTCCTCGCTCCGCTCAGCTTCTCGCTGCCGAACGGGCAGGTGGCGCAGTCGCTGGTACTCTCCGACCTGAACGGCGATGGCCACCCGGATGTCGTAGTCGGCGATAGCGCTGGCGTGAATGTGCTGCTGCAGAACCCCGGCTCGCCTGGCACCTTTGCAGCCGCCAGCTATTATGCCGCGCCCTATGGCGCCTTTCAGGTCGCCGTGGCGGACGTCAACGACGACGGATTTCCCGATATCGTGACCACGAATTCGGCCAGCGCGCCGCTGACCTCCGGCACTTACACCACGCAGCCCGGTGTGCTGCTGCAGAGCGCTACGGTCGCTGGAACCTTCGCCGCACTGCAGAATCTTCCCTGAAGCGTTATTGATCATCGCTGCCGGCGCGTTGCAGCCGGCAGCCCAAGGGGCGCACGATCCATGGCACTGGGCGCCACTGTCTACAATTTCACCGTGCGCCTGGCCGATGCCGATCGCAACGTCTACGAAACCCTGAATCTGCGGCTGGCCCGGCACCCCTCGGAAACCGCCGAGTTTCTGCTGACCCGGCTGCTGGCCTATTGCCTTGAGTACACCGAGGGCATTGCCTGGTCGAAGGGCCTCGCCGAGCCGGATGAACCGGCCATTGCCGTGCGCGATCTGACCGGCGCCCTGCAGACCTGGATAGACATCGGCACGCCGGAAGCCGCACGCCTGCACAAGGCTGCCAAGGCGGCGCGGCGCGTCGCCGTTTATGTGCACCGTGATCCTGAATCCTGGCTGGCGCGTATCGCCAGCGAACGCATTCACAGGGCCGGGGAGCTGGAAATCCTCGCCGTCGATCGGCCAATGCTCGAGGCATTTGTTGCCTTGCTGGAGCGGCGCATGAACTTTGATCTGGCGGTTGCCGAGCGTACGCTCTATCTGACATTGGGAGCGCAGACTCTGACCGGCACCACGACCTTGCGGCGGCTGGGGGGCCTGGGCCCCTGAAAACATGACGGCCGTCACATAGTATCGGCAAGTGGTGGATTCTTGGCCCCGAGCCCGTGAACTACGGCGTAACCGCTTTGCACCGTCGGTCGTCATCATGCGCAGTACATTCTGTACGGCGCAGGACAGGATCGACGAACTCCTGAATTCACTGCTCGCCAGACTGCAGTGCACCCATATCGTGGTGCACGCGCCATCCTGGTTTGCCGACCTGGTCGTAGCGCCAGCGGCTGAAGGCGCGACTGAGGGTATTGATTCATTGACCCGGCAGCTGCTCGAGCGGCTGGACCGATGGGTGGTCGAGAACGTGCTGTAGGCGGTGGCGCCGCAGGTCGCCAGGCTGCGCAGCAGCGGCGTGCGCTTTGCCATCAATCTCACCGGGCAGTCGATCAGCCAGCCGAGCTTCGCTGATTTTGTCCGCACTGCTGTCAAGCAGCACAATACGCGCAGGGCTATCTGTACGGCAAGGCCCGGCCGCTGGCGGATGCGCTGGCTGAGCTGCTGGCGAACGACGCAGCCGCCGGGCGAGTGGCGTGCGCCTGAGTTGAGCTGGCTGGACTGAAGATCAGTATTTCAGCGCGCTGTTGCCGCCGACGGCAGCGCCGCTCTCAGCCGCCCACCTGCGCTTCGCGCAATGCCACTTCGATCAGCGTCATGGCTTCGTCAACGTGCGCGCGCGTGATCATGAGCGGCGGGATGAACCGCACCGTGCTCGCGCCGCAGGACAGCAGCAGCAGCCCGTTGTGATAGGCGCGCGTCAAGACACGGTCGCACAGCTCTCTGGCGGCCTTGCGGCTGCCACGATCGGTGATCAGCTCCATGCCGATCATCAGTCCCTTGCCACGCACGTCGCCGACGCATTCGAAGCGCTGCTGCAGCTGGCGCAGGGCATGGATGAAGTATTCACCAACGCTCGCGGCATTGGCAGCGTATTCATTCTCGACCAGTTCGAGCGTGGCCAGCGCCGCCGCACAGCACAGCGGATTGCCGCCGAAAGTGTTGCCGTGCGCACCGCGCTTCCATTTTTCCATGAGGCGACGGCGCGCGACCGTCAGCCCGATTGGCATGCCGGAGCCGAGCCCCTTGGCCAGGGTCATGATGTCGGGTTTCACGCCCCAATGCTGGCTGGCGAACATCTTGCCGGTGCGGCCGATGCCCGATTGCACTTCATCGAATATCAGCAGGATGCCGTGGCGATCGCACAGCTCGCGCAGTCCCTGCAGAAAACCATCCGGCGGAACCAGGTAGCCGCCTTCGCCCTGAATTGGTTCGATCAGAATGGCCGCGACTTCACTCGCCGGCACGTTGGCCTGGAACAGCATGTTCTCGATGTATTCGAGCACGGCACGGCCCTGGTCTGCGCCGGCGAACAGCGGCCGATAGACGTTGGGGTAGGGCACGTGGGTCACGCCCGGCATGGTGGGAAAGAAGCCGGCCTGCTGGGTGTATTTGCTGGAGGTGAAGGCCAGAGAGCCCATTGAGCGGCCGTGGAAACTGCCGAGAAAGCCGATGAATCGTGGGCGCCCGGTCACGTAGCGCGCCAGTTTGAGTGCCGCCTCGACCGTTTCGGTGCCGCTCTGGCAGGCAAACACCTGCACCGGCTCGCCCAGCGGGTCGAGCGCGTTGATCTTCTCGCACAGCTGCGTCATGCGCTCGTGCCAGTAGTCGCTCGAGATGTGGATGAAATCGTCCGCCGCGTCCTTGATGGCCTGCACGACGCGCGGGTGTGCATGGCCGGTGCTGCAGACCGCAATACCCGAGGCAAAATCCAGGAAGCGGTTGCCATCGACATCCCATACTTCGGCTCCGCGGCCTTTGGCTATCACAAAGGGATAGTCGCGCGGCAGAGATGGCGTGCTGACCGCGAAGTCGCGCGCCAGCAGGGCCTGCGCTTTGGGGCCCGGCAGCGCGGTACGGATATGTGGTGCACGCATGATGATTCCTTTGCTGGTTACTCGACTACCGTCTGCGACTGTTCGCGCAGATACTGCGGCAGGTAATAGAACGAGGCAATCGCCTTGCCGGTATTGCCAGAGCCCTTCCAGCCGGCGAACGGCTGGTAGCCAGGCCACGCGCCCGTGGTAGCACCCTGCGGCCGGTTGGCATAGGTTACACCAGCCTCGATGTTCTGATGAAACCAGTCGAGTTCGGCGCTGCTGCCGTAGAAGCCGGCGCTCAGTCCCAGCGGCGAGCGATTCGCAAGCTGCATCGCTTGCTCGTTCGATGACACCCGCTGCGACATCAGCACCGGCAGGAACATCTCGGTGCTCCATAACGGGTGCCCGACGGGTGCCTCGGCGAGTGTAGGCTGCACGAAAAAGCCATGCGCCAGATCGCCATCGCGCAGCTGTTCGCCCCCGCTCAGTACCTGCGCACCCTGGGTACGCAGCAGCGCCGCGCAACGCGCGTAGTGCTCATAGCCGGCCTGCGTGGTCACCGGCCCGAGCGCGGTGTCGCGCCTGGCCGGGTCGCCAATCCGCAGCGCGGCGGCCTTGTGCACGATGAGTTCATGCAACGCGTCAGCGCTGTCGCGATGTACATATAGGCGAGAAAGCGCCGAGCATTTCTGGCCGCCCATGCCAAAGGCTGAGCGGACGATGCCCGTGGCAGCGCGCTCCAGGTCGGCGCCGGCTGTCACGATGCAGGCGTTCTTGCCGCCCATCTCGGCGATGCAGGGACGAGGATAGGGGCCCGACAGCATGGTGCGCGCGATGCCCATGCCGACTGCATGCGAACCCGTGAACGTGACGCCGGCCGTCAGTGGATGTTCCACCAGCGCGGCGCCGATGGCGCTGCTTGAGCCGCCGAGGTAATTGAAGACGCCAGCCGGCAGGCCGGCATCGCGGATGCACTCGGCCAGCAACCGTCCCGCCCAGGGCGTCGCGCTGGCGCCCTTCAATACCACGGTGTTGCCGGTAATCAGTGCGGCGGCGGTCGGGCCGGCGGCGAGTGCGAGCGGGAAATTGAAGGGTGCAATGACCACCCAGACGCCGTAGGGTTTCATCACGCTGCGATTGCGCGACACCACATTGGCTATCGGATCATTGGGGAGCCGGTGATCAAAGCCGCCAGAGCGCTCGAACTCATCGGCATAGCCGCGAAAGAAGTCGGCCGTTTCCTGCGTCTCGCCGAGCGCCTCCATGCGATTCTTGCCGACTTCCAGCGTCAGCGCCGCGGCAATACTGTAGATGCGCTCCTCGACCAGTTGCGCAATGCGGTGCATCAGCTCGACGCGCGTCGGCAGCGAGCTGCGTCGCCACACCGGCCAGGCGCGTTGCGCCGCCTGCATCGCGGCTTCGGCATCAGCCGCGCTGGCCAGCGAGAAACTGCCCAGTACCTGGCGCTGATCAGCGGGATTGCGGGTTTCTGCCATCTGGCTCGCGAAACTGTCGACGCCATCGATATAGAGTGGCTGTCGGGCGCCAAGCCGTGTCTGGGCCAGGCTCAAGGCAGCTTCATAGCTGGTGTGCAGCTGCGGTGGTGGATCAAACATGGTCGAATAGGTCAGCTTGAAACTCATGTCAGTGCCTTGGGATGAATTGTCTGGGTCAGCTTCGCCAGCAGTCGATCGAGCAGGCTGAGCGCATCGGCCAGTTCCTGCTCCCCGATGACCAACGGCGGTGCGAGCAGAATGAGATTGCCGCGCGCGGCGAAGGACACACCTGCCGCCAGCGCCTCTGCCAGCAGGCCCTTGAGCGCTCGATGCATCGCTGGCCACGGCGCGAGTGGTTCACGGCTGCTGCGATCGCTGACCAGTTCGAGCACCGCGTACAACCCGTGCCCGCCGCGCACTTCGCCAATGATGGGGTGCTGCGCCTGCATCTGCCTGAGTCGCTCGAACATTGCGCCGCCCAGCTGGCGGGAGCGGCCGATCAGGTCTTCATCCTGGTAGCTCTCCAGCGCCGCCACGCCAGCTGCGCAGCAAAGCGGATGCCCGCAATAAGTGAGGCCGGTGAGCAGCATCTGCGGTTCGAGTCGCCTTGCGATGGTTGCCGACAGCACGACGGCCCCGAGTGGCAGATGAGCGCCGGTCAGGCCCTTGGCGAGGGTCATCAGATCGGGTCGCGCCGCATCGCCATGGCGCTGCCAGGCAAACCATTCGCCGCAGCGACCGAAGCCGCTCATGACCTCATCGGCGATCAGGTACACGCCGCGCTCGCGCGTCCGCTGGCGCAGCGCCGGCCAGAAACTGTCTGGCGCCACGATGCCATTGGTGCCGGCATTCGGCTCCATCATGACCGCCGCGACCGTGCTGCTGCCGCGCGCATCGATGAGCGTGGCCACATGTTCGGCTGCGGCCGTGCCGCAAGCGGCCTCGCTGTGCGTGCCAAAGGGACAGCGATAGGCATAGGGCGGTGGTGCATGCACCACGCGAAAGGCTGCGGGTTCAACTTGCGCCGTGGTACGCGAGTCCCCGGAGAGCGCCATGGTCGCGTAGCTGGTGCCGTGATAAGAGCGATCACGGGTGATGATCCAGCCCTGCGCCTGGTCGCTGGCCTGGCGCGCAAATTTGACGGCATGCTCGTTCGCATCCGCGCCGCCGAGCGTGAAGAATACCCGGCCACCCTCGAAACCCGATTTTTCCAGCAGCAGTTCCGCGAGACGGGCCCGCGGCAATGCTCCCCAGGAGTTGGTGACAAAACACAGCTGCTGCGCCTGCTCGCGGATCGCTGCCACCACGCGCGGATGCTGATGACCGAGGTTGCTGCACTCGGCCAGGCTGCTGAAATCGAGTATTGAACGACCATCCTCGGTGTGCAGCCACGCGCCCGCGCCACCGACGATAGTCGGCGCGTTCCAGTCGGTCTGCAGGCACCAACTGTGCAGGACTGTGTCTCGCTCAGTGCGCATGGGAATATCTTGTAATAGTTTGACGCGCCGGCAATTTGCAGCGAATCACTCTAGGAGTCCGCGCCGCTGCCGTCAACGGCTGCCTATGATTGCGAAAAATTCCGGAAGCTACTACGCTGATTATCAGGGTCCCGCACACTTTTGCGGTGCAGCCAGCGGAGTGAGCGATGAACCCAAGGCCTGGTCTGTTCGTGCTGTTGCTCGCGACTCTGGCCGGCGCGGCTCATGGCGCAGGCGGGCCACGGGCGCGCGACCTGGGAGTGCCCTTCGATGGCACTCCCGGGCCACTGAATGCGGTGACTGACGTCGTGGGCGTCGAAGTGGGCCACACGACCCTGATCGCAGGCGATGGTGCGCTGGTTGTCGGTAAGGGCCCGGTTCGTACCGGCGTCACGGCCGTGCTGCCGCGGGGCAAGCACTCATTCGATCCGGTTTTCGCGGGCTGGTTTTCCCTCAATGGCAATGGCGAGATGACCGGCACCGCCTGGGTTGAGGAGTCCGGTTTCCTCGAGGGCCCGGTCATGATCACCAACACCCACAGTGTCGGCACCGTGCATGACGCCGTGATTCAGTGGCGACTGCGGCACGGTGCGCCTGACAAAGAGGGCTATTCCTGGTCGTTGCCGGTGGTGGCAGAAACCTGGGATGGTTACCTCAACGATGTCAACGGATTCCACGTCAAGCCCGACGATGTGTTCCATGCTCTCGACACTGCTCATGGCGGCGCCGTCGAAGAAGGCAGTGTCGGCGGCGGGACTGGCATGGTGTGCAACGAATTCAAGGGCGGCATTGGCACCGCATCGCGCCTGCTGCCCGCCAGGCGCGGCGGCTACACGGTCGGCGTGCTGGTGCAGTGTAACTACGGTCAACGCGACCAGCTGCGCATAGCCGGCGTGCCGGTGGGGCGCGAACTTCCCGGCGCAACCATCCGCGATGACGATGTCGGCTCGATCATCGTTGTGGTTGCCACCGATGCGCCACTCATTTCCACACAGCTGCGCCGCGTCGCGAAGCGCGTGGCGCTCGGCCTGGGTCGCAATGGCAGTTATTCCGGTGACGGTTCGGGCGATATCTTCATGGCATTTTCGACCGCCAATCCTGGGGTCGCGGGCGCTGACGCGGTTCGCCAGGTTGCCATGCTGCCAAACGACAAGCTCAATCCGATCTTTATCGCCACGGTCCAGGCTACGGAAGAAGCCGTGATCAATGCCATGGTTGCCGCTGGCACGATGACTGGCATTAACGGCCATACGGCACAGGGATTGCCGCACGACGCCTTGCGAGACATTCTGCGAAAATATCATCGGCTGACGAATTGATCGCGTTGCGGCGATCTTTTTATATTATCGCCGTTACATTATAATCCCGGCGCTCTGGCCGGCGCGCATTGCGCTGGCGGTAAACGAGGATCCAGCCCATGTCCGCGGTACGCACTCTAGGCTTGATGGGCACCGGTGTGATCGGTGCTGGCTGGGCGGCACGCGCCCTGCATTTTGGCGTCAATGTCATTGCGGCCGACGTCAAGCCCGAGATGGAAGCCGTGCTGCGCGCGACCATCGCCAACGCGGCGCCGGCGCTGGCGCGCCTGGTACGTGCGCCGCTGCCGGAGCGCGGTGTGCTGTCTTTCACGACCGATCCTGCGCAGATGGCGCGCAGCGCCGACTTCATCCAGGAAAATATTCCGGAGCAGCTCGAGCTCAAGCAGCGGGTGCTCGGCGAGGTCAGCCGGCATGCGCGCCCCGGGGTGGTCATTGCTTCGAGCACTTCCGGGCTGCGTCCCAGTGACCTGCAGGCCAGCATGCAGGGGCCGGAGCGCTTCTGCGTTGCCCATCCGTTCAACCCGGTCTACCTGCTGCCGTTGGTGGAGCTGGTGGGTGGTGAGCGGACGACGGCCGCCACCATTGCCACGGCGGCTGAGTTCTTCAGCTACATCGGCATGCACCCGTTGCAGGTGCGACGCGAGGTGCCCGGGCACCTGACCGATCGTTTGCAGGAAGCCTTATGGCGCGAAATTCTGCACCTGATCAATGACGGCGTCGCCACCACGGGCGAGCTCGATGAGTCGATCATTTATGGACCGGGGCTGCGCTGGGCAGGCATGGGCACCAACCTCATCTATCATCTGGCAGGTGGCGAGGCAGGCATGCGCCACATGCTGGAGCAGTTCGGCCCTTGCCTGAAGTGGCCCTGGACCCGGCTCGAGGCGCCCGAACTGTCAGAGACACTGATTGATCGGATGGTGGAGGGCACCCAGGCCCAGGCGGCGGGCCGCTCGATCCGGCAACTTGAACAGCAGCGCGATGACTATCTCGTTGCCATTCAACAGGTGTTGTGCGAGCAGGGTATCGGAGCCGGATTGACGCTGCGTGCGCTCGAGACGCGACTCCACGCCACGGCGGCCGCTGCCGCGCAGCCGCTGCTGACAGCTGCGAATGACGGACAACCAGCGCGCCTGCTCGAAGGGCGCGTGCGCCCGGAATGGCTCGACTACAACGCTCACATGACCGAGTCGCGCTATCTCTACGTGTTTGGTCTGGCAAGTGACGCACTGTTTCGCAGCGTCGGCGTTGACGAGCACTATCGGGCCAGGGCGCGGATGTTCTTCAGCGTCGAGACCCACCTGACTCATCAGGCCGAGGCGCTGGTAAACGAGGCCTTTTACGTCACCGGCCAGTTGCTGTCGGTCGATGACAAGCGGCTGCGCGTTTTCTATCGCCTGCATCGTGGCAGTGATGACAGATTGCTGGCGACCGGTGAGCAGATGTATCTGCATGTCGACACTTCCATCAAGCACTCCTGTGTCATCGACGCCGCGGTGCGCACGCAACTTGAACGACTGGTCGCTGCACACGCGCAACTACCCAGTCCGCGCGAGCGCGGGCGCTCGGTTGGTATGGCTGTTGCCCGCTGATTCATGCCGAAACTGGTCAATCACGACGAACGGCGCGAGCAGATCGCGCACGCGGCGTGCCAGGTGGTCGCGAAAGTGGGCTTCGAGAATGCCACGGTGGCGCGTATCGCCCGCGCTGCCGGCTATACCACCGGAATGGTGGCCCATTACTTTGAATCAAAGCAGCAGATCATTCTCGCCAGTCTGCGGCTGATACTGCATCGTATCGAACAGCGACTCACCCAGGGCGAGCGCGCTGGCAGTAATCTGCTCACCGTGCTGTCCGAGTCATTGCCTATCGACGAAGCACGGCTGGCGGAGTGTGCCTTCTGGACCGCCTTCTGGGGCCAGGTATCCGCTGACAGTCGTGCCCGGCAGCTCAATGACTGGGTGCATCGCGAGTATGCCCGGCTGTTTGAGCGTTGCATCGCGACGCACTGGCCTGAATCGCGTCACTGGCCGGCGAAACTGCGTGCCGACGTGTTACGTTCGATGATGACATTCATCAACGGCCTGACCGCGAGCGCGGTAACGAGCCGCAAGGACTGGCCGGTGGCGCGCCAGATTGAGCAACTGAGCCTGCAGCTGGAACTGCTGCAGGGTTGGGCGAATCGCGCGCGCCGCACGCGCGCGCGGCGTTTACAGCTTCCGGAGTAACCATGGATTTCGCACTCACCGAAGAACAGCAGCTAATCATCCAATCGACTCGCACTTTTGTGGAAAACGAGCTGTTTCCACATGAGCAGGAAATCGAAGCCAGCGGCGTGCTGCGCGAAGAGCTGTATCAGCAGTTGAAGGCCAGGGCGATCGATGCCGGCCTGTACGCGGCCAACATGCCGAGCGAGGTTGGTGGCAGTGGTCTTGATACCGTCACCTGGGTGCTGTACGAAAAAGAACTCGGACGCACCAGCTACGCACTGCATTACAACTGCGTGGCCAGGCCCTCGAACATACTGCTGGCCTGCAGTGGTGAGCAGCGCGAACGCTATCTGCTGCCCACCGTGCGTGGCGAGCGCGTCGAATGCCTGGCGATGAGCGAGCCTGGGGCGGGCTCGGATCTGCGTGCCATGAAGACCAGCGCCGTGGAGCGGGGCGGCGATTTCATCATCAACGGCACCAAGCACTTCATCAGTCATGCGGATCGTGCCGACTACGTCATCCTGTTTGCCACCACGGGTGTGGAAGCAGGCCCGAAGGGCCCGCGCACCCGGCTGACGGCATTTCTGGTCGACAAAGGGCTGGCAGGCTTTACGGTGCGCGAGGGTTACCGCAACGTCTCGCATCGCGGTTACAACAACGGCATTCTCGAGTTTCAGGATTGTCGCGTGCCACGTACGGCAGTGCTGGGTGAGGTGCACCAGGGCTTCGAGGTAGCCAACTCCTGGCTGGGAGCGACGCGTCTGCAGGTCGCCGCTACCTGCCTGGGGCGCGCTGAGCGCGCGCTCGAACTCGCCAAGCGCTGGGCCGTCGATCGGGTGCAGTTTGGTCAGGCAATCGGCAAGTTCCAGGGCGTCAGCTTCAAGCTGGCTGACATGGCCATGGAGCTGCGGGCCGCGGAATTACTGACCCTCGAGGCGGCCTGGAAGCGCGATCAGCACACCGATACCGATACCGACATGGCGCTCGCCAAGCTCAAGGCGACCGAGATGCTCGCCATGGTGGCGGATGAAGCGCTGCAGATTCATGGTGGCATGGGCCTGATGGCCGACCTGCCGCTCGAGCGCATCTGGCGCGATGCGCGCATCGAGCGCATCTGGGAAGGCACCAGTGAGGTGCAGCGCCACATCATTTCGCGCGCGCTGCTGCGACCGCTGGGCGGTTAGCGACCGGTCCAGCGCGGCTTGCGCTTTTCACTGAAAGCGCGCGTGCCTTCCTTCAGATCGTCGGAATGCACCACCTGCTGCACCATATCGAGCGCATCGTGCAGGGCAAAGGCCTCGTGTTCGGCCACCATCTCGGAATGGCGCAGCAGTTGCTTGATGGCCGGAAACAGCAGCGGCGGACCGGCAGCGAGCTGCCCGGCAATTTCCCTGGCTTTGCTCATGGCCTGGCCCTTGGCGACCACGTGATTGGCAAGGCCCCAGTGCTTCGCTTCGCTCGCGTCCATCCAGCGTCCGGTCAACAGGAACTCGACCGCGACGTGATAGGGAATTCGCCGTCGCAGTTTGATCGTGCCGGCATCCGGCAGTACCCCGACATTGATTTCCGGCAGCGCAAAGCGCGCGTGCTCCTCCATGACGATGATGTCGCAACCGAGCACGATTTCGAAACCGCCGCCACAGGCGATGCCGTTGACGGCAGCGATGATGGGCTTGTTGAGATTGCGCGGATGATTGAGGCCGCCGAAGCCACCCGGGCCCCAGTCTTCGTCTGATTCTTCACCGGCCGCGGCGGCTTTCAGGTCCCATCCGGGCGAGAAGAAGCGCTCGCCGGCACCGGTGATGATGCCGATCCGCAGCTGCTGGTCGTCGCGCAGCAGGGCCACGGCGTCATTGAGTGCCCGGCTCGCCGTCAGGTCGATGGCGTTGGCATTGGGTCGATCGATGATGATCTCGAGCAGCGGTCCGTTGCGGACAACCGTGATGCCATCTTTCATATCAGGACTCCTCGGTGGTGCGGATCAGTGCATCGACCGCGATGGCACCGGCGCCTCGCGGCCGCACGATGATCGGGTTGACGTCCATCTCAATCAGCGTAGCGTAATGTTCTTCAGCATAGCGGCCTATGGCGACAATCGCCTCGATGAGCGCCTCGAGATCGCCCGCCGGTTTGCCGCGATAGCCATTGATCAGGCGCGTGATGAGCAGCGGTCGCAGCGCCGCCGCAATGCTGGCGCGTGACCAGGGCGGCAGCAGGCTCACGCTGTCGCGCCACAGCTCGGTGTAGATACCGCCGGCGCCGATCACGAGGATCTGTCCGTATTGCTCATCGCTGCTGATGCCGACCAGGACTTCCGCGACGCCATCGGCGATCATGCTTTCCACCAGCAGCTGCGGCGCTAGCCTGGCCAGCCGCGTTGCTGCGCTGCGCGCCTCGGCCGGCGAGCGGATGCCGAGCACTACGCCGCCTTGCTCGGTCTTGTGTTCCATGCCGGCCCCGGTCGCCTTCATGGCTACCGGAAAGCCCAGGGCCTGCGCGGCCTGGGGCGCATCGGCCGCGGCGACGATTTGCGATTTGGGAACCTGCACGCCATAGGTACCCAGTGCGGCCTTGGCGGCGTGCTCGCTGAGCGTGTGCACCGTGCCCTCGTTGCGCTGCCGCTGGTGGAACACTGGCAACTCATCCGCGCCGCGTGCAGCACCCATGGCGCCTGCATGATCGAGCGCCAGCAATCCCTCGTGCAGTCCCTGTAGCGGGACGACGCCAGCGGCCAGGCAGCGCTCGCGAATCGCACTGCCCAGGTTTTCGGGGAGCGAGGCCAGCAGCACGGCGCGCGCTTTGGCGCCGGCGGCCGCGGCGATGAATTCATCGATGACCGCGGTGAATGCGGTATCGTCCGCGCGACCCGCGGGCGGGCAGTCGAGCATGAAGGCGACCGCATCGACATCGGAGCGCAGCACCTCGGCGAACAGGCTGCGCATCGCGGCGTGATCAAACCACAGATAGGTGTGCATATCGAACGGGTTGCCGATGGTCACGCGCCCGGCGAGCAGGGTGTCCAGGCGCTGCGCGGACTCGGGCGCGAACGCCGGGTATTCGAGTGCCAGCGGCCGTGACAGATCGGCCGCCATGGCCATATCGCCACCCGATGCGCCCATGACAATGACGCGCCGGCCGGTCAGCGGGCCGCCGAGGTGCAGCAGCTTGAGTGTTTCGCACAGCACGCTCAGCGTCTCGCAGCGGGCGATGCCCGCCTGCCGGCAGAAGGCATCGAAGGCGGCGTCGCTGCCGGTCAGGGCGCCGGTATGGCTGCGCGCGGTACGCATCGCCGCCTCGCTGCGCCCGCTCTTGATGAGCGCGATTGGCTTGCCGCAGGCACGCGCGCGCTGCGCGGCACTGGCAAAACGCCTGATGTCCTTGATGCCCTCGAGGTAGAGCCCGAAGGCGCTGACGCGCGGATCGTCGCACAATTCATCGATCAGATCTTCGGCCGCGATGCGGGTCTGATTGCCGACCGTGATCAGATAGCCAATCGGCAGCGAGCGATCATTGAACATCAGTGTCAGTGCAATGGTGCCGCTCTGGCAGATCAGCGCGACGCCGCGCTCCAGCGGCGTGCCGACCACCTGATCGGGCCACAGCGCGACGCGATCAAAGTAATTGACCATGCCGTAGCAATTCGGGCCCAGGAACGGCAGCGTTCCCGCAGCCAGTTCCAGCTGTTGGGTCAAGGCCAGACCTTCGGGGGTGGCGGTCTCGGAGAATCCGGCGCTGAAGCACACGAATGCGCCGGCGCCGCGGCGCGCCAGCGCCGCGGCCTGCGCCGGCACTTCATGATTCGGCACCGCGAGGAATGAACAATCGGGCGCGCCCGGCAACTCATCGATCGAGCGGTAGTAGCGGTTCGCTGCCGTGGATTCACGCTGCGGGTGGATGCGCCACAACTCGCCCCGATAGCCCAGTGTGCGCGCACCCTGGGCGACCGCATCGGTCCAGCTGCCGGCGCCGATCAGGGCGATGCGCTGCGGGTTGAGCAGGCGAGTGAGCGTAACCCCGCCCATCAGCGCCGGGAGAGCATCATCTGGCGTGAGCCGAGCATCTGTAGTGCTGCGGCAGGCGTCAGCTGTTGCCATGAGTTCAGGCGCTGCATGGCGGCCTCCGGCAATTTTGCGCTGTGCGGCTCGGCGTCCTGCCTGACGTGCAGCAGCATGACTTCGATGACCGCTGCCGGGTCCGGGTAGCGCGCACAGTGCAGGGCCAGGAGCAGGTGTAGGCGCTTGGCATCAAAGCCGAGCAGCTCATAGTGCGTGTCGAGCTCATCCTCGCTCTTGACCTCATGCAGATAGCGCACATGCATCTCGAGGGTGTAGAGCGTGCAGCGGGTCGCGGCGCGATAGCGCTCATCAATGCCCAGCTCATCCATCAGGGCGTCAACCGCCAGGCTGCCGATCAGGCCATAGTAAGCGTCGCGCAGATGGCCGTTGTAGTCGATCCACAGAGGATCGATGCGGCAGCGAAACGGCGCGGGTGTCCACGAAGTCATTGGCTTGAGTCCTAGCGCAGCCGCAGGCGTTCGCGGGTCTCAGCGGCAGTCAGCAATCGCGACCCCATGGCCTCGATGATGCCGCGCGCTTTCAACACCAGCTGCTCGTTGCTGGCATAGACCCCCTTGCTCAGGTAGAGGTTGTCTTCCAGGCCCACGCGTACGTTGCCGCCGAGCAGGATCGACTGGGCCACCCACGGAATCTGCATGCGGCTGATGGCAAAGCTGCTGAACACGCAGTCAGCGGGCAACGCATTGACCATGGCCAGCAGGTGGCCGACATCGGCGGGCACGCCGTAGGGGATGCCGGTGCACAGCTGCACCAGGGTGGGTGCATCGAGCAGACCTTCCTTGACCATTTGCTTGACGAAGGAGAGATTGCCGGTATCGAAGATCTCGAGCTCCGGCTTCACGCCCAGATCGCGCGCGATCTTCGCGCCCTGGCGCAGGTAGTTGGGGGTCGAGATATAGGCGCGATTGCCGTCGCCGAAATTGAGGCTGCCGCAATCGAGCGTGGCAATGTCGGGCCGGTACTTGCCTTCCTCGCACAGCTCGATCACGTGCCGCATCCGCTCTTCCTGGGTCACGAAATCACTGCCCGCCGCCGGGGTATCCGCCAGGCCATTTTCGCCGATGACGATGTAGCCACCCATGCCGCAGGTGAGATTGACGATGACGTCGACCTTGCTGTCACGGATGCACTTGACGACCTCACGGTAGTGACGGGTTGCCATGCTGAAAACGCCGGTCTCCGGATCGCGTACGTGTATATGGACGATGGCTGCGCCGGCGCGGGCAGCGGCGACGGCCGAGGCCGCGATCTGCTCCGGCGTGACCGGGCAATGCGGACTGCGGGTAACTTTGCTGTCATCGCCGGTGATGGCACAGGTGATGAATACTTCAGGATTCATGCGATCAGTCTCCCAACAGTCTGGCCCGGGCAGGTCAGATTATATTATAACGTCGATAATAATAAGGCCAAGGCACCATTGGCGCCATTTGAGTACAATCCGGGGAGCAGGGCAGGGGCTGGCAGGTCAGCCGCGGGGGAGGGTGGCGGATGCTGCAGTTTGAGAAGCGCTCGATCGACTACGTGCCGCTGGCCGAACGCCACGGCAAGGTCTGGCACCTGTGGCCGGTCTGGTTCAGCGGCGATGCGCATCTGGCCACGCTGGCGGTGGGCGTGCTGGGCATTGGCCTCGGCGGCAACCTGCTGTGGAGCACGATCGCGGTCATTACCGGGTGTGCGCTGGGCACGTTTTTCATGTCTTTTCATTCGACCCAGGGGCCACAACTGGGCCTGCCGCAACTCATTCAGTCACGACCGCAGTTCGGCTACATGGGAGCGCTGCTGGTCTGGGTGGTCGCACTGGTCGCCTATATTGGCTACAACGCGTTCAACGAAGTGCTGGTCGCGCAGACTGTCCGGCAGTTATCGGGTGCGTCGCGGGAAATCGACCCGCCGGTCATCATCATCTTTACGCTGCTGGCGGCGGCTATTGCCGCCGTTGGCTACGACTGGATCCACCGCACCCAACGCTGGCTCGCCTACCTGATGCTCGCGGTGCTCTCCTGCTTCTCGGTTGCCGCAGCGTTCACCATGCGCTTCCCGGCACATCACTGGGATCTGCACGAGTTTCGCGCCATACCGTTTCTGGTGCAGTTTTTTGCCGCGGCGGCCTACCAGCTCAGCTGGTCAATCTACGTCTCCGACTACTCACGCTACCTGCCGCGGCAAGTCTCGGTGCGCGCCTCTTTCTGGTGGACTTATCTGGGCGCCTTTGTGGGTGGCGTCTGGATGATGCTGCTTGGAACCGTGGCGGCGGCGCTCAACCCACACTTCGAGGTCGCCGCGGCCGTGCAGGCAGCGGCGGACAGTGTCATGCCGGGACTGGGGCGGCCGCTGCTGGCCACCGGTCTGCTGGGGCTGGTGACCATATCGAGTCTCAATTTCTACGGCGCCTCATTGGCGCTATTGTCGGTAGCCGATTCGGTGCGGCCGGCCCCACCATCCACGGCCAGGCGCATGGTGGGTCTGGGCGTCGCGACCGTGGCCTCGATCGGCCTGGCGCTGGTGGCCTCGAAAGACTTCGTCAACCGTTTCGGCGATCTGCTGGCCGTGCTGCTCTATCTGTTCACGCCATGGACGGCGATCAACCTCATCGATTTCTACGTGGTCCGCAAAAGCCATTATTCCATCCGCGAGATATTCAATCCGCGTGGCATGTACGGGCGCTGGAACTGGCGCGGCCTGTTGTCCTACTTCGTTGGTTTCATCGTCATGATTCCGTTCTTCAGCTCCGGCCTTTATCGCGGGCCCATCGCCCGCATGTTCGGTGGCGCGGACCTGGCTATGCTGGTGGGCTTGCCGGTCGCCGCAATTCTCTACTGGGCGCTGTGCCGCAACATCGATCTGGCCAGCGAATTGCGCGCCATCGAAGCGGCTGATGCCGGGCTCGATCCCTGACCCGGCGGTTCCTGCCCGGTCATTCCACCAGGTCAATTCCTGCCGAGCAGGAAGGTCAGCGGCGCATCGAGACGCGCAGCCCAGTCGTGTTCGTTGTGCCCCGCCCCGTCTACCGTGCGTGACAGCCAGTTGGCATGCGTATAGCCACGCTCGCGCACGATCTCGTCGACAAAGGCCTGGTCAGTGCCGTACAGCGCATCGAGCTCGCGCGTGCCGTGATCCATGTAGAGCCGGTGAGTGGCCGGGTCGGGCAGGTGCACCTGCAGGTAGTTGAACGTGGCCAGCGGTAAGGCAGCGTTCGCCGCAAAGATGCCGGGCCAGTGCGTGGACAGGCAGGCGGCGCCGCCAAAAACATTCGGGTACTCGCTGATCGCATAGAGCGAGATCAGCCCGCCCATGCTCGAACCCATGATGAAGGTATGTTCGGGCCCGGTGTGCGTCGGGTAGCGCGCGTCAATCGCCGGTTTCAGCTCTTCGACCAGGAAGCGCAGGTAGCGGTCAGCCAGCGGCGTTCCTGACAGCGCCTCGCGGACGAAGCGGGTTCGCAGCGGCTCGGGAACGAAAGGCAGGAACTTTTCGGGAAAATATTCGGCGTGGCGCAGCTTGTCGTTGTTCCAGATGCCAACCACGATCGTGTCCCTCACGCGGCCGGCACTGATGAGATCCGCGAGTGTCCCGGCAACGTTCCAGGCCTGCTTGTTCCAGGTGGTGCGCGCATCGAACAGCATCTGCCCATCGTGCATATAGAGCACGTCGTAGCGCCGCCCCGGTGCGTAACCTGGCGGCAGCCACACCTCGACGTTGCGCGCGTCGACATACCTGGATGGAAAATTGTCCAGTCGCTCGAGCGTGCCACTCACAACCTGGGCTCGTTCCTGAGCCGGCACGGCTGTGGCCAGCAGCGCGGTGTACAGTGCAGTGATCAACAAGCGGTAGTACATTTGTCTGGTCTCACCCGCTGCGCGTATGGATCAGTGGATTGCGGGCCGTCTGGATGATTTCACCGGGCACTGCTCCCGGGCACCATGCTGCCCAGTCGGCGCGCTGCATGTCATTGGTCGGCGCCATCAACCGCATGTCCTGATCCATGTAGATGATCGTCATCACGGAGCGCGCACGGATTGTGCTGTTGGCCCCGGCGCGGTGAAAGGTCCAGCCCAGATGAAAACTCAGGTCCCCAAGATCGAAAGGTTCCTCGGTGAAAACAAAGCCCTGCTGCTGCATGGCGAGCGTTATGGCTCGCTCGCTCTCATCGGAGATGGCCAGCTCGCGCCCGAACTCGACCCGCTGGCTGCCGGCATAAAAGCCCAGTGGTCCCATGGACAAGGGCACAGTCTGGAGTGGTATCCAGGCGGTAACAGTACGGTCACTGGCTAGCGGCCAGTAATACTGATCGGCATGCGCCGGCGTGATACCGCCGCCCGGCTCCTTGTAGAGTGACTGGTCGTGATACAGGCGCACGCCCCGGACCAGCGCGCTCGATTCCCACAGATTCATAACCTGCAGAAAAGCCTGCTCGTAGGTGCCGCGTTGTTCAAGTGGCAGCTTCTGGGTCGCGAGCGGCTTTGTCAGCCGCGTCACCTCGGCGCCGTAATGGTGGAGTGTGGCCGGCGAGAGCACGTTGCGTAGCAGGACGTAGCCGTCGCGGTTGAATCGCTCCACGGTGTCGTCGGCCAGCGTGAAGTGAGAATCGATGCCGATCATCTACGCGAAGATGATAACGCGCCGCACCGGCGCTAGGCCAGACCAGAACCGCAACTGCCACTGAGGCGGTTGGCCCGTTCCAGATCCGCGGGCGTGTCGATGTCGAGCGCTGCGTTCGGCATGGGCACGGTCAACAGCGTTACCGTGCACTGGCGCAGTATCGAGCGGGCGCCGTAGGCGCCGCGCAGCGCCAACAGCTGCGGAAACTGCTCGCGCGGAAAGATTGCCGGCACCCCGCAGCCCTCATTGTATTGCGCAGCAACCACCGCCAGCGGATTGCCACGCCAGGTTTCAACCAGTCGCCGCAGGTCGGCGCTGGTCACCGCGACCTGATCGGCGAGCAGCAGCAGCGCGGCATCGCAGTGGCCAGGCAGCTGGCTGATGCCGGCACGCAGCGATGCCGCCATGCCCTCGCTCCAGTCCTGGCAAATTACGATTGAGACTGGTAAGTGGCCCAGTGTGGCGGCGATTGCCTGCGCGTGTGCACCCAGCACCACGCTCACCGGTTGGTCGACCACCGCCAGTGCGCGCGTTACTACCCGCTGCAACATCGGCACGCCGGCAATGGTTGCCAGCTGCTTTGCCGATCCGAAGCGTGTGCTCGCTCCGGCCGCCAACACCACGACGCCCAGAGTCGGTGCGCTCATCGGCTCTCCGCGGGCGAGCGCCCGGCGCGCTGCTGCAGCCAGCTGTGGATTTCGGCCACGATCGACAGGGCGATGGCCGCACTCGAGCGTCCACCAAGGGGCAGGCCGACTGGGGCGTGCAGGCGCGGTTGCAGCAGGGCAAAGTCCGCGCCGACGTCGGCGCGCAATCGTTCACGCCGCGGCGCCGGACCCAGCAGGCCAACGAAATCGATGCTGCTGTTTGCCAGGATGCGCAGATAAGCGGCGTCGGAATGCAGGTGATGACTCATGACCACGGCGGCATCGAAGCTGTTGAGCGCCAGCCGTTCCGCCAGCGATTCTGGACGGCCGAGCAACACCTGCTCGGCGCCCGGCAACCGCTCAGGCGTCGCCAGCGCAGCCCGATGATCATAGATTGTCACCTTCCATCCCATGCGCACCGCGAATTCCAGCACCGGGCAGGCATCGGGGCCGGCGCCCAGCAGCAGGATGCGGGGCGGCAACGTCAGTGGCAAGGCAAATACCCGCAGTTGCGGAGTCTGCGATAACCAGGCCGGTGTGCCAGTGCGCGCCGCCGCCGCGAGGCCGGCTTCAAACGCTGCCGCGCCGCCGGGCAACAGCACGGCGCCGCTGGGCGGGTTCGTAGCGCTGGACTCGATAACCAGGCCGACCGCCAGCGGCTGGTGCGCCCGCAGCGCGGCCTGAAAAGCGCGCAGCGGTTGCCAGTCATTCACCGGTCCGACGCGCATCATGAAGATATCCATGGCGCCCTCGCAACCCGCCCCCAGGCCATACAAAGCATCGTCCGGACCGCGCATGTCGTAGCTGAACAGACGTGCGCGACCGTCCGCGATTATCTGCTGTGCATGTTCGAGCAGATCGCTCTCGAGGCAGCCACCGGAAAGCAGGCCCGCATAGTCGCCGTCCTGAGCCAGCAGCAGCGGCGTGCCCCACTTGCTGTAAGTTGAGCCAGCCGTCCTGACGACCACCGCCAGCGCCAATGGCCGACCGGCGGCACGTTCACGCTCATACAGCGGCAATAGTGAATTGATCAGGGCATCCATGGGCAGGCGCCCGTCGATCAGGCTTGCTGCAACAGCGAGGTATCGATCGGCAGTGAGCGCAGGCGCTTGCCGGTCGCCGCAAATATGGCATTGACGACTGCTGGCGCGATCGGCGGCGTGCCCGGTTCAACGATGCCGCCCGGTGCTTCGGTGCTGGGCAGAATATGCACTTCGACCCTGGGCATCTCGCTCATGCGCAGCAGTGGGTAGTCGTGAAAATTGCTTTGCTCGACGCGACCATCCTTGAAGGTAATCTGGCCGTATAGCGCCGCTGACAGGCCAAAGACGATGGCGCTTTCAATCTGGTGCCGGTCAACTGCAGTTGCTCGCGCGGGGCCCACAACAACGGTGTGTCATCTTGCGCGTCTATCGACACTGATTTGCCGTTCACCGTGAGTTGGGTCATGGGGGCTCCGCCGCGCGGCTATGAAGATCCTGACTTTCAAGGGTACTGCAAGTTCTGCGCGATTGTCTAAGCGTGAAGCTGATTAGCACACGCCCGCCAGCGGTACTATGATGAGCCAGCGCTCAGGCAATGGGAGAGTCGTATGCAGAAAGTAGTGCGCAGATACCTGACGGCCCTTGAAGCGGGCGACGCCCACAAGGCCGCGGCACTTTTCGTTCCCAACGGTTGGGTGCAGTCACCGTTTCTGGGGCGGCTGCCGGTGCGGGATTTTTTTGCGAAAGTGGCCGGCGCCTCGAGTGGCGCCAAGCTCACGGTGCACGATGTACTGGTCAGCGCTGAAGGCCACCTGCGGGCGGTGGCGTATTATCTCTACGACTGGTCGCTCAAGGACGGTTCAAGGGTATCGTTCGACTGCGCCGACGTATTCAATTTTGACGGGGACACCGGGCACATCGCCTCGATTGTGCTGGTGTACGACACCCACCCGGTTCGCGACGTGGTCAAAGTGGAATATTCCTGAACGGCTGCTGGGCTCGAGGGCATCAGGGCCGTGCACGCCGGCCGATACGGCCGCGCCCGGCGGCCGGGGCCGCCTGCGGTGGCGGGAGCGGCGGCAGCTCCGGCAACTGGGTCTGCTGTTGCAGGCCAGAGATAACCAGACGGCGCATCTCCGCCTCGATTGCCGGATCGGTTTCAACGGGTAGGTAGGCAGCGAGGCGCCGGTCCACCTGCTCACAGGCACGCTGGTAGGCGTCCTTCGAGCCAGTCCTGGACCAGTCTTCGCGGCTGCCACGATCGATCACCGGGTCGGTCAGGTAGAGTTCCCGCGGCCAGTGCTTGAGCGTATGCGGCGCCGTGATCAGGTGATCGTTCGCACGCAGGTAGCTGACCAGATCGTGCGACGGCAGGTCTTCAATGACGCTGATTTCGCGCACAAAGTGCAGGCACTGCCCGCAGACCTCGTTGTCGAACACGAGCTTCGCCAGGCTGAAGGTGAGCACAAAGTCCAGCATGCCCGGGCCCGAGACCGAATTGACCCCGGCGAGCGCCGCGAGCATCGCACTCGTCATGGTTTCCGCGCCCGCCTGGGCGTCGAGCAGCTTGGCATCGCTCAGTGCCATGTAGGCCTGCGTCGGCAGCCCCAGTGATTTGGCGATGGCGACATAGCCGATGTTCAGGTGTTGCGCTTCGATGGCTGCCATCGGCGAGCTCGCCGCCTTCATGTGAAAGGTGGCCGGCGCACCGCCGAACAGCACCGGTGCGCCGGGCTTGATGATCTGCGCCATGGTGATGCCGGCAAGTGTGTCGACGCAGTGAAACACCAGCGCGCCGACCAGCGTCACCGGCGCGATCAGGCCCATCAGCGTGACCGGGACGATTTCCACCGCGATGCCGGCCTCGACGCAGTCGATCAGGTTCTGGCAGGAGTCTTCGCCGAAACGGAAATTGCCGGTGGCTGTTACCGTGAAGATGGACATGGGCTTGGCCACCAGCTCGGCATGGTCGCGACGGAACAGCTGCATCATCTGCACCATGCGCGGCACGCCGTGCTCGCCGAAGGCGCCCGACACCACGGGCTTCTTCGAGTTGCTCAGCACGAGGTACAGTCGCCAGGCGTCGGAGACCTGCGATTCGATGTCATCGTTGGTGGAGAAGGCGGTGGCCAGATAGGCGATATGCTCCAGGCCGTCGCACAAGCGCGCGTACTCGACAAAGTCGGTCGAGTTGGCAAGCCGCGTTTCACCGCTGCGGTGATCCATGATCTTGAGGCCACTGGAACCCGGCACGTAGTGAACGTTATTGCCGCCAATCTCGGCGTGGGGTTGCCCGTCGCGGTTGTAGAGCGTGAAGGACTTGGGCGCGCTGGCGATGGCGCGATCGACGACCTCCGGCGGGAACAGGATGCGCAGGCCGTCCTGATCCGTCTTCAGGCCGTGCTCCAGCAGGCGCTGGCGCATCAGTGGCCCGCGAATCTCCAGGCCGACTTCGGCGAGGATCCGTTTCGCCTCGCCAAGTATCGAGGCGATCATGTCGGGGCTGAGGACGTTGAGTGTCGGTCGCAAGGAGCTTCTCCGTCATTCCCGCTAGTCAGGTCGCTGGGGGCGAACTTCGAATTCTGACCGGAAGTCTGCTCAGTAAGTACCTTGAACTCAAGCGGCCGGCGCATAGATGAGCACAGATTTTATGAATTGTGTACAATACACTAAATGTGTATCCGTTTTATTCCGAGACCCGCATGACCCACAAAATGGCTGCCTTGAGCGTAGATCCTGGCGTCGACGTGTCCGAGATGGATCGGACCGATCCGCTGCGGCACCTGCGCGCCAGCTTCGATCTCCCGGCCGACACCATATATCTGTGCGGCAACTCGCTCGGCCCGCTGCCGAGCAACGTGGGCCTGCGCCTGGCGGAGGTCGTACAGCGGCAATGGGGTGAGTCGCTGATTCGCAGCTGGAACGAACACTCCTGGTTCGCGATGCCCGAGCGACTCGGCGCTCGACTGGCCGCCCTGGTTGGTGCGCAGGCGCACGAGGTGACGGTGGCCGACAGCACTTCAGTGAATCTGTTCAAGGCGGCCTGCTGCGCCCGCGGTTTGCGTCCGCAGCGCCGCAGGATCGTGACCGAGACGGGCAACTTTCCCACCGATGCCTATGTCCTGCAGGGCCTGGCGCAACTGCTCGGGCCCGGCACCGAATATCTCGCCGTGGAACGCGATCGAGTCCTGGACGCCGTGGACGAGGACACGGCTGTGCTGGTGTTGACGCATGTGCACTACAAGGACTGCGCGATGTTCGACATGGCCGAGGTGACGCGGCGCGCGCATGCACGCGGCGCACTGGTGGTCTGGGATCTCTCACACAGCGTCGGCGCCGTCTGCGTGGATCTGAATGCCTGCAATGCCGATTTCGCGGTCGGTTGCACCTATAAATACCTGAATGGCGGGCCCGGCGCGCCGGCCTTCATATTTGCCGCCGAACGGCACCACGCGGCGATGAATCCCGGGCTGGTCGGATGGTGGGGGCACGAGCAGCCGTTTGAGTTTTCCGACAATTACAGCCCGGCTGCCGGCATGCGCCGCACTTTGACCGGCACCGGCCCGATCCTGGGATTCGCAACGCTCGACGCCGCCCTGGATATCTTCGATAACGTCGATATGGCAGCCATCCGCGATAAATCGCTGCGGCTGAGTTCATTGTTCCTGGATCTGGTGGCCGAGAAATGCGCGGGCTTTGGCCTCAGGGCCATCACCGTGCGCGACAACCCGCAGCGCGGCTCACACGTAGCGCTCGCGCATGCCGATGGCTTTGCAATCATGCAGGCGCTGATCCGCCGCAGAGTGATTGGCGATTTTCGCGCACCCAATGTGATGCGCTTCGGGCTGACACCGCTGTATCTGCGTTATCGCGACGTGTGGAATGCCATCGAGGCGCTGTCGCAGGTGCTCAGGAGCGGGGAATGGAAATCGGCCGAGCTCGGCCGGCGCGCCCCGGTGACCTGAACGCTCAGGCCGAGCTTTTTTCGCGTGTTTCCCGGTCCTTGAGGACATTGAGCACCGTCAGGCTGGACCTGGCCACATGACTGCGCATCGCTTCGTGCGCCTTGGCAGCGTCACCAGGCACGATCGCGCTGACCAGCTTCTCGTGCTCTTCATGCGAATCGCGCATCCGGTGCGTAACAATGCCGGCCGATGAACGGAACGGCATCAGCCGCTGGCGGAAATTCTCGGTCACTGCGGCAATGCTCTGGTTGTGGGCGCCGGAATAGATCGCCTGATGGATCTGATTGTTCAGATCGAAATAGCGCGCTTCATCCTCGGCTTTGACCACGATGGCCGCTTCACTCTGCAGGTTTTCCAGGGCACGGCGTTCCAGTTGTGTCATGCGCTGGGCAGCCATTTTCGCGCACAGCGATTCGAGCTCGCCCAGGGCTTCGAACATTTCCATCAGTTCGTCGAACTTCAGATCGACTACCGTTACCCCGCGGTTCGGCCGAAACTCCACCAGGCCGGTTCCGGCCAGCTGCCGCAGGGCATCCCGGACGGGGGTGCGCGAGACGCCGAACTGCGTTGCGACCGCCTGCTCTTCCACGCGCTCACCCGGCTGAATTGCCCCCTTGATGATCTGCCCGACGAGGTGATCGTAAATCTGTTCCGCGATCGTGCCGGTCATCGTCATTGCTCCGCAGTTCGTGGATGGTCGCTACGCAACAGTTGCGGTGATTATACAAACAAAACGCCCAGAAATGTATACAATTAACATCTTTAAGGACACATAAAAGCAGATCGAGGCCCACTCCTATGCCAAAACCGGCTCCCTTCGCCCGAGTTATTGCCGCCGCGGCGACGCCCTTTCTCGAGGACCTGCGAGTCGACGGCCCGCGCGTGGTCAGCCATGCCAAGTGGCTGCTGGCGAACGGTTGCGACGGCCTGGTCATGTTCGGTTCCACGGGTGAGTCGGCGTCGCTCACCCTGGCCGAGCGGCATAGCATCGTGAATGAATTGGGCGCCGCTGGCATTGCGCCCTCAGCGCTGCTGATTGGCGCCGGCTGTTGCGCGATTGAAGACACGGTGGACCTGACCCGCATGGCGATTGCCGCCGGCTGTGCCGGGGCGCTGGTGCACCCGCCGTTCTTCTTCAAGGGCGTCAGCGATGAGGGTGTGGAGAATTTCTATTGCCGGCTCATCGATACGGTCGCCGACGCGCGCCTGCGCCTCTATCTTTACCACTATCCGCAGACCGTGGGGGTAGGCGTCTCGCCGGAACTGACGGCGCGATTGCTCAAGCGCTATCCGGCGATCATTGCCGGCTACAAGGACAGCTCGGGCGACTTCGCCAACACCATGGCCATTACCAGGGCCTTTCCGACGCTGGATGTATTCGTGGCGACCGAAGCGCGCTACCTGGAATTCCGTGAATCAGGCGGCGCCGGTTGTGTGTCGGCCACTGCCAATGTGCAGTCGGCTGCGATTCGCCGCCTCGAGACGGCCCTGGGCACGCCGGCCGCGGCCGGGTTGCAGGCGCAGGTCGCTGCCTTGCGCAAGCTCCTCGAGGGCGCGCGCGGAATCAGCAACGTCAAGGCCATGCTCGCGCAGATCCACTCCAGTGCCGGGTGGATGCGAACCCGCCCGCCGCTGCTCGGCTTGACCAGCGATGAGGCCAGGGCTCTGCGCGAGGGCGTGGCGAGCCTGGCAGCGTTCTAGTCGGTGTCGAGCGCCCGCGCGAACGGTGTGTAGCCGGCGCGGCACACAGCCGCCATGGCGAGCGTGCCTGCGCCCACGGTCACGGCCAGCGCAGGACCGATGCCGGCGCCACCGCCGAAGAAGCGGTCGTTCAGCAGGCCCGGGAGCAGCGGGCCGAGGCTGATCCCGACCAGGCTGATCACGCACAGGAACAGGGCTGACACCTGGCCGCGAATCTGGTTGGGAAAAGTCAACTGCAGTGCGGCGAACATGCTGCCGATCGGTAGCGCCAGGCCGAAGATCGCCGGAGCGAGCAGGGCGATCGCCAGCGGCGCCGCACTTACGCCGGTCGCTGCCACGACCCCGAAGCCGGCCAGCGCTGCGGCGAGCACGCCGATGCGCATCACGGCATGCCTCATGCCGGCGGCACGCCACCGATCGCACAGTCGGCCACCGAACGCCATGCCGGCGCAGCCGCAGATCAATACGCAGGCGCCGACTGCGAGTCCGGCCCGGGCCGGCGACCAGGCATGGCTGCGGATGAAGAATGTCGGCATCCAGGCGAACACGCCGTACAGGCAGATCGCATGACAGGCCATGCCGAGCGTGACTGCGGCGACCGGCCGCCAGCGCGTGCGCACTTCTGCCATGACCGCCGCGATGCTGAGTCGCTGCGCGCTGCCATCGTGCGCCAGCAGCGTGCCGGTGCGTTCGGGTTCACGCAACCGGCCTACCACCAGGGCGAGCAGCAGGCCGGGTGCGCCGACGATGAAGAAGATGAGCCGCCAGGCCGCGACCTCGCCTAGCACCGGCACACTCACAGCAGGGAGGCCCGCGAGGGCGCCCGCGAGCGCGCCACCGACCATGAAGGCCGTGCCGGCACCAATGAAGATGCCGAGCGAATAGATGCTGAGTGCCGTGGCGAGCCGGGAACGCCTGAAGTAATCGGTAATCAATGACAATGCCGCCGGCGACAGCGTGGCCTCGCCGACGCCGACACCCATGCGTGCGGCAAACAGCGAGCCGAAACTGCGCGCGCCACCGGCGGCGGCCGTCATCAGGCTCCACAGAAACACGCCGGCGGCGATCAGGTTGCGGCGGTTGTAGCGATCAGCGAGCCGGCCGATGGGCAGGCCCAGTACGGTATAGAACAGCGCGAAGGCGAAGCCCTGCAGCAGCCCGACCTGGGTGTCGGAGATCTGCAGTTCAGCCTTGATGGGTTGAACCAGCAGGCTGAGGATCTGCCGGTCGATGAACGAGAGCGTGTAGGCCAGCATCAGCACGAACACCACGTACCAGGCGTAGCGTCCGCCGGGCGCTGCAGTTCCCGCAGGAGCGATCACGGCTACTGCGCCGGCGGCATGGTGAGCACGGGTTTGCCGAGCAATGGGCTCGAGACCACGTAGATGCCATGGTTGCTCATGATCCAGATCAGGTTGCGGTCCCATTCGATATAGACGCCGTGCACCGGGTCCTCGAAATTGAGATTGATCTTCGGATCCACCATCTTCGGCACAAAGTACGCAGCGACCTTCGGATGCAGGGGATCGGCCACGTCGAACATCTGCAGGCCAGCGTTGTAGAACGCGTACGGCAGGTAGCGCGGGCTCGGCGTGCCCGGCTGCTGGATGTAGTAGCCGGTGCGCTTGGGCCCGAAGCTGCCGCGGCGCTGGCAGAAATCCGTGAACGCGGCATCGCGCGGTGGCGTGGGCCGCGGCAGCGTGGCCGTGATCCGCGGATTGGCAGGCTCGCGCACGTCGATCTCGTAGATGTCCTTGTAGGGTTCGTAGCAATCGTCGTTCATCGGGTAGCCGCTGAAGTACACCTGACCGTTGCTCTCTACCTTCGTGATGTCGATGTTGTCGCCCTCGTTGCCGGCCACTGAGGGCGGCAGATCGAGATGGCCGACGGTGCGCATGTTGGCGGGATCCGAAATATCGACTACATAGAAGCCCAGCCCGCCCATCGCTGCGTAACCGTACTTCCCGCCATCCTCGACCGCGCGCGGAATGAACAGCGGCATGCGCGCGCCCATCCAGGCGGTCTTGTTGCCGGCGCGCGGGTTGCGCTGGTAGGCCTCCTCTTCACCGAGCCGCTGGCCCGGCACCCACCAGGTGGACAGGTGGCGCGGGTGTTCCGGGTCGCTGACGTCGTAGGCCAGCTGCGCAGCCGAGTACAGCACGCTCTTGTATTCCTGCAGCGCGAAGGAATCATCGGGCGCGCCGGCCACGAACAGATACTTGTCGCCGAAGTAGACTGGCACGTCGAGGCAGCCGGAGCCCTGCTGCGGGCGGAAACTCGCCGAGTGGTAGGGATCGAGCGTGGTTTCGGACAGCATCTTCCACTCGGTCGGCGTGACGATCTCGAAGATGCGAAAGCCACGCAGGATCGGCAACCCGCGGATCACGCGCACCTTGTCGGGTTGCAGGTACTTGTTTTCAAGCACGCCGAAGCGCGGCACTTCATAGCACTGAATCGCGATCAGCTTCTTGAGGCGCGCGTTGTAGCGGGCCACGAACGGTCCGAACGGATGCTCGCCGCCGGCGCTGTCGATCTTGTGCTCGGCGATCACTTTCACGTTGCGCACGTCGGTCGTGTCGTAGACCTTATAGGCGGTGCGGTAGTAGTGGTACATGTAGCGACGGCCCTTCAGGTCGAAGGTCGCCTGCCAGCTGTGCCCGGTGGATACGACCAGGGGGTAATACGCAACCAGTGAAGTGTTGAGCCGGTACTCCTTCTGGTCCAGGTAATCGAGACTCGCGGCGAACGGGTGCGGCGCGTCGGAGGCCGGGGTTGCCGCCGGATGATGGAAGATGCCAGTGCGCGCATCGTAGCCGTAGGAGTCCGGCGACGGATCAGGCGGTTGACCTGGCAGGTGCACCTCGGGCGCGGCGCTCGATGCCGGCACCGGAATACGCACTTCGCGCGCGCTGACGCTCGCTGCGACCGCCGTGAGCAATAGCGTCGGGAGGAGCGCTGTGAATCTGCCGTGAGTCCAATAGTGCGTGCCTGTCATGTTGCTGTCCTCCATTGGAGCAGTATTCAAACAATACCCATCAGCTCACTGAGCTGCACCACGTAGTGACCGAAGCCGGGCAATTCACGCGTGCTGCGCGGATCGCGCGGCCGCGGCAGATCGATGCTGATCTCCTCGACGATGCGCCCGGGGCGCGGCGACATCACGATCACGCGGTCGGATAGAAAAATCGCCTCGGCGATGCTGTGCGTGACCAGCACCACGGTCTTGCGATCAGCCTGCCAGACGCGCAGCAACTCGACATTGAGGCGATCGCGCGTCAGTGCGTCGAGCGCACCGAACGGCTCGTCCATCAGCAGCACGCGCGGATTGCGCATCAGCGCCTGACCGATCGCGACCCGCTGCTGCATGCCGCCAGACAGCTCGTGCGGATAGCGCTGGCCGAATTCCTGCAGACCGAGCAGCTCGAGCATTTGCCGGACGCGCTCGGCGGTGCCCGCAGCGCTGCCGCCACCGTGCAGCTCCACGCCGAGGCGCAGGTTGCCGACCACGGTACGCCAGGGCAGCAGGTTGGCTTTCTGGAATACGATGCCGACGTCCGGCGGTGGTCCGTCGATAGGTTTGTCCAGCAGCCGCGCCTGGCCGCTGTCGTGCGGCAGCAGGCCGCCGATGACGCGCAGCAGTGTGCTCTTGCCGCAACCGCTCGGCCCGATGATCGAGACGAACTCGGCGGCGCCCACGTTGAGGTTGATCCGGTCGAGTGCGACCACGCCATCCTCACCGCCATAGCGCTTCGAGAGCTCGCGTAGCTCGATCGCGGCGCTGAGGCCCTGGTGACTCAACGCGCCTGCCACCAGACCAGCCGGCCGAGCATTTCCACGATGCCGAACAGCACCAGCGACAGGAGCGTGACGACCAGCAGCGCTGCGAAGGTCAGGCTGCTGTTGGCCGAGCCGCTCGCGAGCATGATCAGATTGCCGAGGCCTTCGTACGAACCGATGAATTCCCCGACCACGGCGCCGATGACCGCAAGCGGCATCGCGACTTTGCAGCCGTCGATGAAACCCGGCAGCATGCCCGGCAGGCGCAGGTGCCAGAGCGTCTGCCAGAAGGAAGCCCGCAGCGAACGGAAGTGCTCTTCGAGGTGCTCAGGGATGGCCCGCAGTCCGCCGAGTGTCGCGATCAGAACCGGAAAGAACGCGAACAGGAAGGCCATCAGCACCTTCGAGGACAGCCCGTAGCCGAACCAGACGACCACGATCGGCGCCAGGCCGACCTTGGGCACGCTCTGCAGCGCAATCAGCAGGGGATAGAGTGTGCGCCGGAGGAATGGTACGAAGAAGATCATCACGCCGAAAATCAGGCCGAAGACCACTGCCAGCACGAAGCCGATCAGCACTTCTTTCAGCGTGACCCAGCTGTGCAGGGCGAGCGTGGCGCGTGACAGCCAGGTTTCACGCAATACGGCGCTCGGGGCCGGCAGCAGGTAGGCCTTGATGTCGAACACGTGCACGGCAATCTCGACCAGCAGCGCGAGCACGACGAACGACAGTGTCGCGTCGAGGAAGGTGCGGTAGTTGATCCGGCTCACGGCGCTCTGCTGGTCTTTACAGGCCGTATTTCTTTTTCAGCGCCGCCGGAGGTTCGACTGCCCAGCGCTCGAATCGCCATTGATCCAGTGATTCAACTTCGTCTTTCCAGACGCTGGCCTGGTACGGGTGTGCCGCATCGATCTGGACCATTTCACAGTAGAACTCGACGCAGTTGCCGTCAGGATCCCTGAACACCAGGAAACAGTTCTCGCCCGGCCCATGCTTGCCAGGCCCTCGAACGATAGGGATGCCTCGCTCCTTCAGCCAAACGACCGCGCGCTCCATGTCCTCATAGCTGTCTACCAGGTAGGAGAAGTGGTCGAGCACCGTGGCCTCGGTGGGCTGCGCGGCGAGCTGATCCGGGTCCATCTGCGCCAGCGCCAGATCGTGATGGTCGCTGGCCGAGCGCAGGAACACCATGCGGCCCTCGATCCAGTCGGATACGGTCAGGCCGACCACCTCGGTATAGAACTCGCACGATTTCCTCAGATCGCGCACTTTGAGGACGAGATGGCCAAGCTTGCGGGGTCTGGGTGTCCACATGGGGTGCTCCTGGCGCCGCGCCTCAGCGCGCGACGAGAAACTGGTTGGTATAAATATCCTGCGGCAGCACGCGGCCCGCCAGTCCATAGCCTGCCGTGATGAACTCCACGGAGCTGGCCATTCTGGCGGGATCAATTGTGGCCCGATCCGCCGCGCTACCGAGCAGCGGCGTGAGATCGCGAATCTGCGCCGCGGTGACCTCACGATCGAGCGTGGGATAGCGCTTCAGCATGATGTCGCGGGCCTCGTCGGGATGCCGGGTCATATATTCGTAGCCACGGTAGGTCGCCTGCACGAACGCGGCGACCAGCGCCGGGTTCTTCTGGATGAGTCGATCGGAGGTGATGATGCCGGAACCATAGGCGTCCAGATGGTGAGCACCATACTCCAGCCAGTCCAGTGTCAGGCCAGCCTTGGCGGCTTCCCGCTCGAACAACGGCCGGCTGTTGCCGAGCCAGCATTCCGCGGCGTCGATCTTGCCTTCGATCAGCGATGCCACGATGACAGAGGGATTGAGCTGCAGAATGCGCACCGACGCGCGCGGCACGCCGTTGCGCTCCAGCCAGACCGGCAGCAGCGCCTGCACGGCAGAGTTCTGCCCCCCGCCCACGGTGTACCCCGCGAGATCCGGCGGCGCGACGAACTTGTGGCGCTCGCGCAGGAAGCACAGACCGGCGGGCCAGCGCTGGTTGATCGGACCGACCAGCCGGGCCGTGCCGCCATTGGCGCGATTGAGGACCACCGAAATCGGATCACCGTAGCCGAATTCGAACATTCCCTGGTCGACTTCGTTGGTGGTACGCGTGCCGCCAAAGCCCTGCACGGCCTCGACTTCGAGGTTCTGCGCCGCGTAAAACCCCTTGTCGATCGCAACGATCACGCCGGCCTGGCTGCCCTGCGGCAGCCAGGCCATGTTGTACCTGACGTGGGTGAAAGAGCTGGCGAGCGCCGCGTGCTTCTGGCTGCAGCCGGATGCCAGCGCGAGCGCAACGGCGGCGAGCGACAGCAGGGCGGTGAATTTGCCCGGTGTCTTCACACGCGCTCGGCCGCCACCGGATTGCGGATCGAGCCGATGCCCGCCACGGACGCTACCATCACGTCGCCGGGCTTGAGGAATATGCCGCGACCCATGCCAACCCCGGTCGGCGTGCCGGTCGCGATCACATCCCCGGGCAACAACGTGACGATGGTGGACAGGTAGGCGATCTGCTCGCGTACCGACCAGATCATCTCAGCGGTCGAGCCATCCTGCATCGTGTCGCCATTGACGGTGAGCTGCAGTTGTACCTGCTGCGGATCGGCGATCAGCTGCGCCGGTACGATCCACGGACCGATCGGGCAGAAGGTGTCATGGTTCTTGCCGCGGAACCAGTCGTGCTTGAACGGATAGTCGGTGCGCTTGTTGAGGTCACGGGCGCTTACATCGTTGACGATCAGGTAGCCGGCAACGCACTCGAGCGCGTTTGCCACGCTGACGCGCCGCGCGCGTTTGCCGATCACGACGCCGAGCTCGACTTCCCAATCGGCCTGCTGGGTCTCGGGCGGGATGCACACGGTCTCTTCCGGACCAATGACGCTGGTGCTCGATTTCATGAACATGTAGGGCTGGCTCTCCGCCTTGGCAGCCAGCACGGTTCCCATTTCATTCGCGTGTTCAACGTAGTTCGACGCCGCGCCAAAGATTCGCGCGGGCACGAACGGTGCGGCCAGGGAGGCGGGATCGCAAGGCGTCAGTTCGCCGCGGCGCGGGTGGCTGGCGGCGGCGAGCCGGGCGAGTTCCGGACCGACATTCGCCCAGGAGCCCAGCAGTGCGGCAACCGGCTGGTCGAGCCACGCCGGCGGCGTATCTTGCAGGGAGCCCCGCCAGGTCGCGGCCAGATCGTAGACCTGGCCATTGAGGACAATTGCGGGCCGCAGTCCTGCTTTCGCACGGTAAGTCGCCAAGGCGTACCAGGTCACGGGGTGGCTCCTATCTGAGGCGTCAATTCATGCACTTGTATTGCTGTGTAAAGAGTATCTTAAACGTAACATGCATACAATATTAGTTTAATGTGCTCATTTAAGGGCTGTGGGGGTCACTTTGGCACCTGATTTCGACAATCGCCGTGCGGTGCCGACTCATCCCGACTATTTCTTGGCCTTGCGGTATGCGCCCACGGAGCGCCAGACGCGGCACTAAGCTGAGGTGCGAGGCAACGCTCATCTGCCCACGAAACTCAGCATGGTGGCGGCGTGCAATTATTACAGCGTGCTCGAAACATTCGCGCGCCCCGACGGCATGCTGCTCGCTGAGGCGGCGGCCCTCTTTGGCTGGCACTGAGCGAGTGGTGGCGCGGCTGTCCTGAAAGATCGCTTTAGGGATCATCGCGTGCACACCCTTCACGCCGTTGACCACCTGTGAAATCTCGAAGTCGGCGGCAATGCTGGCGAGCGCATAGGCATCCTGGCGCGACAGCCCGAGCGTGATCCAATGGGTTGGCGTTTCGGCACGCGGCAAGCTCAGCGCATGACGCTTGAGGAGATTGAGGCGGAAGCTGCCGGTCATCGAGGTCTCGATGCCGTGTCGTGAAAAGAAATCGAGTGGCGAACCCTGGTCGGGCATCAAGCCCTCGTGCGATACCGTCTCGGGACCCGCGCGGACGCGATACTCGTTGGCTGCGATCATGGTGACCAGCCCGGCGTCACGTGCGCGTTGTTCACACGGTAGAGTCATCGCAAGAGCTCGCTAGGTTCGGATCGGGCAATGCTGTTGGTTTCAACGCACACAATAACAAATATTTGCATAAAATTAAGGTGTCATGTATACATCTTGGTGATTATTTGTCCGATTGCTCGGATTTCGAATACATATAGAAGACGTGGGAGGCATTTATGCGGTTTCGTCATTGGCACACTGGCCTGATTTCACTGATTACGCTGATTCTGCTCAGCCCATTTGCGACCAGCCCGGTCATCGCTGCCCAGGCGTCGGGCGGTCTCGAGGAAATCGTCGTCAGTGCCACGCGTCGCAGTGAAAACCTGCAGAACGTGCCGATCGCCGTGACGGCTATCAGCGCGGAGCAGCTCGAGCACCAGAACGTTACCGACTTCTTTGAAGTCGTCGCCCGGGTGCCAGGGTTCATGATGAACGCCGACAACATTACCGAGCCGAACATGTTCATGCGCGGCATCGGCACCGACATCGAAGCCTCGGCCGCGAATCCGTCCGTCGCGATCTTCGTCGACGACGTCTACATCTCGCGTGCCGGTGGCACACTCGGCGAGTTATGGGACCTCGAGCGCGTCGAAGTGCTGCGTGGACCGCAGAGCACGCTGTACGGCAAGAATGTGGTGGGTGGCCTGGTGCACTTCATCACCCACAAGCCGACCAGGGAGTTCCAGTCCAAGCTCGACCTGACGTTCGGCAACTATGACCTGCTAACGGTTCGTGGTGCGATCAGTGGTCCGATCAGCGATCGGGTCGCGGGCAGCATCGCGCTGAGTACCCGTACCCACAGCGGTTATGCGCAGAACACCGCGTCTGGCAACGACATGGAGGACCTGGATGCCAAGAGCGCCCGCGCGCATCTGCGCTTCACGGTCAGCGACGATCTCGATGTGCTGCTGAGCGGTGATTTCACGCGCCGTCGCGGTACCGGGCGCTATAACGACATCACCTATTCACCGCGCAACGCCGCCTTCATCAACCCGGACCGGCGCCGCGGTCCGATCAGCGGCCCGCTGGGCGGCCCGAGCGGTGACGGTCGCGCGGATGTCGACGATGGTGGTCTGAGCCTGCGCTTTGACTGGAAGAATTCCCTGGGAACGCTGACTTCGCTGACCGCCTATCGAAACTCGCGGCTGGTGGGCCAGGAAAATACCGCGGCCACGTTCTTCGATTTCGCCAACATCATTCCCTTCGACACCGATAACCTGAGCGTGCCGGATGATTTCTATTTCCAGACGAAGTCGGAAAATGCCAAGCAGCTCTCGCAGGAGTTTCGCCTCACCTCGACCGGCACTGGTCCCTGGTCATGGCTGGGCGGCGTCTACTACCTGCACGAGCAGATCGATCGCCGGGAGCTGGTCGACTTCCTGTTCCCGGACATCTTCTGGTACGGGGGCACCGAAAACACCGTGGGCAATACCAAGGCCAATGGCTTCGGCATCTTCGGCGAGACGACCTATACATGGCAGAACGGCTTCGGGCTGACGGTTGGCGCACGCTACAGCAGCGACAAGAAGCACTACGACTATGAGCACAGCGGTGATCCGGTCAACGGCGATTATCATCCGCCGTACACAGCTCCCACTGGCTTCACCGCGCACACTTCGGGCGACTGGCATGCACTGACGCCTAATCTGGTGTTGAGTTACAAGCCACAGGAAGACCAGTTCTACTTCTTCCGTGCGGCGCGTGGCTACAAGAGCGGCGGCTTCGCGGCGGAGAGCGATGCCCTTGACCCGGCCCAGGCCAGGGTGCCGTTCGACCCGGAATATGCGCTCAATTTCGAAGTCGGCGCCAAGCTGGAGTTTCTCGATCGTCGACTGCGCCTCAACGGGTCGATCTACCAGACCACCTATACGGACCTGCAGACCCAGCAATTCGTCACGGTGACGACCGGTAGTCCGCCCGATGAAGTGATCGTCAACGCGGGCGAGGCCAGGGCACGAGGCGCCGAGCTCGAGCTGACGGCGCTGCCCGTGAAGGGCTGGCAGATTTCCGGCAGCTACGCTTACCTGAACTGCGAACTCACGGGCGACCTGCTGCTGAACGATCCTAATGGTTCGACCATTAACCTCAAGGGCAACACCTGCCGCCGTTCACCGCAGGGTTCATTCAATCTCGGCACCCGGGCTGAGTGGCGGGCGGGCGGCCTCGGTACCGCCAGCTTTGATCTGAACTACTCCTGGACTGACAAGTTCTTCTTCGACAACGAGAACAACCCGCTGACCAATATCGACTCGCAGTTTTCGCTCGACGCGGCGTTCGGCCTGCAGTTCGGCGACGGCCCGTGGAGCGTGTCGGTGTGGGGGAAGAACCTCACCGACGAGCTGAACATCAGTGGTCGCTCGCTGGTGGGCCTGCCGGCCTTTGAATACACCAACTTCTCGTTTATCGGCACCAACGAAACGCGCTTCGACAGCTATCTGGCGCCGCGCACCTTCGGCATCACCGTTCGCCGTAGCGTGGGCAAATAGCCGGCCCTGCAGGGGCCAGCGTGCCGACGCTGGCCCCTGTCGACAGCCACTACCACATCGATTACCGGGCCTTGCGCTCGGCGATCGATGAATACCTGGCGGCCGGCGTGCACGGTATTTCAGTGGCGGGCAGCCAGGGCGAGTTCTTTGCGCTCTCGCAGCAGGAGCGGATCGAGCTGGTCGCGCGGGTCGTATGGCTCTTTGCAGCGCTTTCCCGGCGTGCATCACTTTGGCTTCGTCGTCGAAGACCTGCCGGCCTCCCGTGACACGCTCTATTACGAGCGCAAGTATCGCGATCCCGATGGCATCATTTTCGATATCTCGCATCACGGCTGGGGCGTGGGTGGCGCCGGCGAAGCACCGGCCGCGTGAGTTGGTTGGCGGTATGATTTCCCGAGCCTGAGGATATGCACGACCATGGCGACTGAAACGACTCGTCCAGTTCTCTTGTACGCCTGTGCGGGCGTCGACACTGCGGCCTGGCTCGAGGCGCTGCGCCGCGAGCTGCCGCAGGTCGAGCTGCGCGTTTGGCCGGAGGCCGGCAATCTCGCGGACATCCAGTTCGCCTTCGTCTGGCGCTATCCACCCGGGTTGCTGGCACGCCTGCCGAACCTGCGTGCCATCTTCTCGCTGGGGGGGGGGGTCGAATCCATATTGCGCGACCCGGAGCTGCCGCGCGAGGTGCCACTGGTGCGCATGGTTGACCCGGCGCTCGCGATCGGCATGAACGAATTCGTCCTGATGTGCGTGTTGCATTACCACCGGCAGATGGATGCTCACGCCGAGAATCAGCGCCAGCGAAACTGGACGAGGCTCGTGCCGCCACTGCCACAGGACCGGCGCGTCGGCATTCTTGGACTGGGCGAGCTGGGTGGTCTGTGCGCCGGCACGCTGGTGAAGCTCGGCTTCGACGTGGCCGGCTGGAGTCGAAGTGCGCGCACCATCGAGGGCGTGCGCAGCTTTGCCGGCGTGGAGCAGTTGCCGGAATTCCTGCGGCGCACCGAGATCCTGGTGTGCCTGCTGCCGCTCACGCCCAGCACCGAAAACATCATCAATAGCGCGACGCTGGCCCACTTGCCGCGCGGCGCCTATTTCATCAACGTTGCCCGCGGTCAACATGTCGTCGATGCCGATCTGCTCGCGGCGCTCGATTCCGGGCAGCTGGCGGCAGCGACGCTGGATGTTTTTCGCGAGGAGCCGTTGCCGGGCCAGCATCCGTTCTGGGTGCATCCGCGCATCACCGTGGTGCCGCATATCGCGGCGATCACCCAGGTCAAGACTGCGGCGCGGACCCTGGCCGCCAACCTCAATCGTTGCCTGGCCGGTGCAGCACCGGTGAATGTCGTTGACCGGCGTCGTGGCTACTGAAATGCCTGAGCACGGAGTTTCAAATTGAATATTTCCGGTGAGTACCGCATCGCTGCACCGCGCCAGCAGGTCTGGGAAGCGCTCAATGATTCCGCGGTGCTGAAGGAGTGCATTCCCGGATGCCAGAGCCTCAACAGGCTTTCGGATACCGGGATTGAAGCCTCGATTCTGGCGCAGCTCGGGCCGGTAAAGGCGCTGTTCGCAGCGCGCATCACGCTTGCCGATCTGAATCCGCCGAGTGGCTACACCCTGTCGGGCGAGGGCAAGAGCGGGACCGCAGGCTTCGGCCGCGGCGAGGCCAGGGTGACGCTGAGCGAGGTGCCGGGCGCCACGCTGCTGCAGTACACGGCCGATCTGAAACTCGGCGGCAAGCTCGCGCAGCTTGGCTCCCGGCTGCTCGAGGGCACCACGCGCAAGTTGGCGGATGAATTCTTTGCGCGTTTCTCAACCCGCCTGGACAGCGCCGCGCAGCGCACGGTGCCGGCGCTGGCGCTCTCGGGCCGGCGCGTGTCACGGGTCTGGCTGGCCGTTGCCGCGCTGCTGCTGGCGGCACTGGTCTGGTGGCTGCTGCGCGGCCACTGATCGCGCTGCTAGGGTCTTTTGGCCAGCAGCGCAGCGAATGCGCCGGCTGCCGGCGACAGGGATTTTCCGGCCCGCTTGACCAGCGTTGCCGACTGCGTGATGAGCGGTCTGCCCAGCGCGAGCCAGCGCGCGCCGCCGGTTCGAAACAGCGCGGCGGCCCGCTCCGGCAGCACGCTGAGCCCCAGTCCCGCTTCGACCAGTGCGACTGCCGTGCCCATATAGCCCACCTCGAAGCGCGGCGCGGGCATGCGCACGCCAAGCCGCTGGTAGGTCGCATCGATCAGTGATCGGAAGGCGCTGGTAGCGGTCAGGGCGATGTTGGGCTGGTCCTGCAGGTCGGACCACTTCAGGCGACGCTTGCTGCCCAGCCCCGAGGCGGTCGGGACCACCGCGCCCAGCCGGTCTTCAAACAGCGTTACCAGTTCCAGTTCGGAATGCGGGCTTTGAAAAGTGCCGACGCCGAAGTCAGCGGTGCCGCTGCGCACGTGCTGCAGGATCTGGTCGGTGAGCACGTCGTGGAGCGCGATGCTCACGCCCGGATAGCTGAACCGGAACTGACGGATGGCCTCCGGCATGAGTGTCGCGGCAATCAGCGGCGATGCGGCCACGGCCACGCGTCCGCGGCTCTTGCTCAGCAGTCCCTGCGTGGAGGCGACCGCCTGCTCGACATCGGCAAGAATTCTCTGGGTGTGAACCAGAAACTCACTGCCGGCAGCCGTCAGCGTCGCCCGGCGCGTGGTGCGGTCGACCAGCGGCAGGCCCAGTTGCCGCTCCAGCTCACGCAGCAGACCGCTGGTTGCCGATTGAGTGAGGTTCAGCTGTCCGGCGGCCTCGGTGAAGCTGCCCAGGCGGGCGATTTCGGCGAACGCACGCAATTGCCGCAGTGTTGGATTCATAAGGAAAAATGATTAATTCAGTTGAGAAAGTCGTTGGAATTATACTGTGAAAAGGGCTGTAATGGCGCCCCCGGCCAGAAAACCCTGTTACGGAGCGACCAAGTTGTTGCGGGCAGTGCAATCGAGCTACATCGGCCAGTCCATGTCGCGCGTCGAAGACGAGGCCCTGCTGCGCGGCCAGGGGCGCTACGTGGCCGACCTCAGTCCGCCGGGGGTCCTGCACGCCGCATTCGTACGCAGCCCGGTGGCGCGCGCCACGCTGAAAGCCGTCAACGGCAGCGCTGCCGAGCAGTATCCCGGCGTGCTGCTGGTACTGACCGGGCCGATGGTGGCCACACTGGGTCCGCTGTCCGTCAATTGCGTGGTGGCCGATTTCCAGAATTTCCGGGCACCCCTGCTGGCGCACGATCGGCTCAATTCGGTGGGGGAGGCGGTTGCCCTGGTGGTCGCTGAAACGCTCGATGCGGCACAAGAGGCGGCCGAACTGGTCGAACTCGACTATGACCCTGAAGAAGCGCAGGCCACGCTGGCCAGCGCCGCAAGCGGCCAGCCGCTCTATGCCAACTGGACCAGCAACGAAGCGTTTTCCCAGCACTGGAGTTGCGGCGATGTCCAGGCTGCCTTCGACACCGCCGCGCGCGTCGTCGAGGTCGAAGTCGATATGCCACGGGTGGCGCCGGTGCCGCTCGAAACGCGTGGCACGCTGGCCTCGTGGTCCGCGCAGACCGGCATCCTCACAATCTGGCTGGGCACCCAGACGCCGCACCGCGCGCGCGCAGAACTGGCGCGGATTCTCGAGCTCGATCCTGCTGCGGTGCAGGTCATCTCGCCGGACGTAGGCGGCGCATTCGGCGGCAAGGCGGCCATTTACCCCGAGGATGTGCTGGTTGCCGCGGCCTCGATCCGCCTCGGCCGACCGGTGAAGTGGATTGCCTCCCGTAACGAAGATTTCGTCTCGGCATCCCATGGGCGCGGCGGACATATCAGCGCCACAGCTGCCGTGGATTCGCAGGGTCGGATGCTGGCGATACGTGCCAGGCTCGAGTTTCCGCTCGGTTGCTGGGCCACCTTCAGCGCCGCCGTGCCGGCGCTCAACGCAGCGCGCATCCTGCCCGGGCCTTACCGCGTGCCGGCGCTCGATATTCACATGCGCGGCCTGGTGACCAATACCGCTCCAGTCGGCATCTACCGCGGCGCCGGACGCCCGGAAGCGGCACTGGTCATGGAGCGGCTGATTGAAAAAGTGGCCGCGGTGAGCGGGCTCGATCCGGTTGAGGCGCGCCGGCGCAATCTGCTCAGCGTGCAGGACCTGCCCTACGCCATGCCGACCGGCGAGCGGCTCGACTCCGGGGATTACCACGGCCTGCTTGAACACGCGCTCAGGGCAATCGACTACACCGGCTTGCGCAGCAGCCAGGTAGCGCGCCGCGCGGCGGGTGAAATTTTCGGCATCGGCCTGTGTGTCTATGTCGAGCCCTGCGGCAAAGGTTGGGAGAGTGCGCGCATCTGCGCCCGCGGTGATGGGACCTTCCTGGTCGCCAGCGGCACCAGCTCGCAGGGCCAGGGTCATCGCACCGCGTTGGCGCAGATCGCCGCCGATTGCCTCACCGTACCTTTCGAGCGCATTGAAATGGTCGAAGGCGATACCGCCATGACTCCCGAAGGAGTAGGCGCGCTGGCGAGCCGCAGCATCGCCATCGGCGGCAGTGCCATCAAGCGCGCGGCGACCGAACTGCTCGCCAGGATCGCCGCCGCCGCCGCCGGCGCAGCGCCGGCCGGGCCGCTGGAAGTGACGGCCGTCTACACCGCCGCGCACGAGGCCTGGAGTTGCGGCTGTGCCGTGGCCACCGTGGCGATCGATCCGGAAACCGGCGAGCTGCGCGTCGAGAAACTGCTGTGGGTCGATGATGCCGGACTGGTGATCAATCCGCTGCTGGTTGAAGGACAGCTGCTCGGCGGACTCGCTCAGGGGCTGGGCCAGGTGCTGTGCGAAAGAATTCACTACGACGCCGACGGCCAGCTGCTGACCGGTTCGCTCATGGATTACGCGTTGCTGCGCGCCGACCAGATGCCGGATGTCGAACTGCACAGCGTCGCGACCACCACCGACGCGAACATTCTGGGTGCCAAGGGCGTCGGCGAGTCCGGCTGCATCGTGGCGCCGGCGCTCGTGCTCAATGCGGCGCTCGATGCCTTGAGCCCATGGGGGATCACCGACCTGCCGCTGCCGCTGAGCAGTGAGAACATCTGGCTGGCGATGCAGCGCGCACCACTCAAACGGGCACCATGATGAAATATGCGAAGCGGGAAGCCAGGGAATTTGCACAGCAGAACTTCACCGGGATCTGGGCTGCCGTGCCCACGCCATTCACCGGAGAGCTGCAGATCGATGAGGCTGGCTTCGCCCGCAACCTGCGCCACTGGTTTGAAGTCCTGGAAGTGGATGGCATATTCGTCGGCGGCAAGCAGGGCGAGTTCTTTGCACTGTCGGTGGCCGAACGCAAGGGTCTGTTCTCGATGGCGGTCGCCGGCCTGGAGTCATTGCGTCGACCCGGCAGCGTGATTCTTTCCTGCTCGGATCAGAATCTCGACGTCGTGCTGGACCTCGCGCACCATGCCGAACAGCTCGGCGCGGATTACATTGTGGTCCACAGCCCGGTGCTGCATTTCGGTCACGATGTGGAATCCACTGTCTACGAGTACTACCGCTACGTAGCCGAGCAGGTGAATATCGGCATCGCGATGTGGAGTCACCCGGATGCGGGTTACCTGATGAGTCCGGAATTGTGCCTCCGTATCGCCAGCGACTGCCCGAACGTGGTGGCCATCAAGTACAGCGTGCCGCGCGACATGTACACGCGCCTCAGCCGCATGAGCGCCGGAAAGCTGATTGTCAGCACGGCCTCGGAAGCGGAATGGCTGGACAACATCGTCGAACTGGGCTGGAAACTCTACCTGTGCTCAATTCCCCCGATTCTCTATCAGACTGCGACCGATCGGCGGATTCGCAGCTACACTGATCTGGCTTTCCAGGGTGAAGTCGCGGCGGCGCGCCGCATCAGCGCCAGCCTCGAGCCGGTGCGGCGCGCGCTGCGCGACAGCCGGCCCGCCGGCACGCCGCAGGCGCAGCAGAAATACTGGCAGGAGTTGCTCGGCCAGGTCGGCGGGCCGGTGCGCCGGCCGCTGCTGAACCTCTCGGAAGCCGAACGGCAGACAATCAAAAGTGCGTTCACAGCCAGCGGTCTGGTCCCGTGAGCGCCGCCAACGGAGGCCCTGACATGCTCAGCAACGGTCCGCCCATCAATTTTCCGGATTGGATTCGCGAGCATGCGCAGCGCCTGCGTCCGCCGGTCGGCAACCAGCAGGTCTGGCCCAACTCCGACTTCATCGTGACGGTCGTAGGCGGGCCCAATGAACGCACCGACTTTCACGACGATCCACTCGAAGAGTTCTTCTACCAGCTCAAGGGCAATGCCTCGCTGCTGACGGTGGCCGACAACAGGTTCGAGCGCATCCCGCTGCGCGAAGGCGACATCTTCCTGCTGCCGCCGCATGTGCGCCACTCGCCGCAGCGGCCCGAGCCCGGCAGCCTGTGCCTGGTCATCGAGCGTGCTCGGCCCGCCGGGCAGCTGGATGGCTTTGAATGGTATTGCAGCCAGTGCGGACACTGCGTACATCGCGTGGCGGTGCAGCTGCAGAGCATCGTCGATGATCTGCCGCGCGTGTATGCGCAGTTCTATGCGCGCAGCGACGCACAGCGCCGCTGCAGCGGCTGCGGACATGTGCACGCCGGCGCCGATGCGCACACCTGGCAGCGCGAACTCGCCCGCTCGCCGGCCGGCAGCGGCGCGCGGCTACCGGGAAAAGAAGCATGACAACCGTCGATCTGGAGCTATCGGTCAACGGACGCCCGCTGCGCCTCCAGGTCGACCCGCGCCTGCTGCTGGTGCAGCTGCTGCGCGACCAGCTTGGTCTGACCGGCACGCACATCGGCTGTGATACCGCCCAGTGCGGAGCCTGCACGGTATTGCTGGACGAGCGGGCCATCAAGTCCTGCAACCTGCTGGCGGTGCAGGCGCAGGGGCAATCGGTGACCACCATTGAAGGTCTGGCGCCAGCGGACGGGTCGCTCCACCCGATGCAGGCCGCCTTCAAGCGCCATCACGGCCTGCAGTGCGGCTTCTGCACGCCCGGGATGATCATGAGCGCCACCGAGCTGCTGCACAGCAATCCCGACGCTGATGAAACGCAGATTCGCGTGGCCCTGGAAGGTAATCTCTGCCGCTGCACCGGCTACCAGGGCATCGTCGCCGCAGTCGCAGAAGGTTTGCAGCAGGCGCGCCAGACGCGCGCGGCGCCAGGCTCAGCAGTGAGCGCCGAACGCTGACGATGTCGCCTTTCACCTATCACCGCCCAACCTCGGTAGCGCAAGCCGTGGCATTGCTGGCGGCGCACGCCGACGCCAAGGTGCTCGCCGGTGGCCAGAGCCTGTTGCCGACTCTGCGCCTGCGGCTGGCGGCGCCCACGGATCTGATCGATCTGCGGCATATCGATGAGCTGCGCGGCATTCACGTTGGCAGGAACGAGATACGGGTAGGCGCAATGACTTGTCATTGCGAGGTGGCGGCATCGGCCGAGGTCCGTCGGCTGATCCCCGCGCTGGCAGCCCTGGCGGCTGGCATCGGCGATCGCCAGGTAAGAAATCTCGGCACCATTGGCGGCAGTCTCGCCAACAACGATCCGGCGGCCTGTTATCCGGCCGCACTGCTGGCGCTGGATGCGACGGTGCAGACCAGCCGGCGGCGCGTGCCAGCAGACGAGTTTCTCCACGGATTGTATGAGACCTGCCTGGCACCCGATGAGCTGATTACCGCCGTGTCGTTCCCCGTACCGAAGCGAGCCGCTTACATCAAGTTCCGGCAACCGGCCTCGCGCTTCGCGCTGGCCGGCGTATTCGTCGCGGAAACCGGCGGCCTGAGTCGCGTGGCCGTAACCGGGGCGGGATTGCGGGGCGCATTTCGTGTCCCGGAAATGGAAGCGGCATTGCTGCGCTCTTTCTCGGTGGAAGCGCTGGCGCGCTGCCGCGTCGATCCGGTCGCGCTGGCGAGCGACCTGCATGCCAGTGCCGCGTATCGGGCCCATCTCATCGTGGTCATGGCGCGTCGTGCGGTGGCGCAGCTCAATGCCGCCGCAGCGCGCTGAGCGCAGCGCCCGGATTCTCGACCACCTGCAGCAGTGCAAACTGGGCGGGATCGGCAAACCCCTGCGCGACCATGCGCTGCAGCATCTGCAGCAGTGTGTCGAAATAGCCGTCGGTGTTGATCAGCACGATGGGGTGCGCAATCACGGCCAGGCGCTTCAGCGTGATGGCCTCGAGCGCTTCGTTGAGCGCGCCGTCCGCCAGTGCGCCCATGCAGCCGGTGGCGCTGCCGCCAAAAACGACTTCGATGCCGGCAGCAGCGAGCTGCCGGCCAAGTTCTGCGGCGACCGCCATGTGTCGGGCTTGCCGCCCTGGTTGAGCCCCGCAAAACACACAGACGCGCCGGAAACCAGGCTGCGTCATAGGTTGGCGCGCCTGGTCCGGGATAGGTTTGGCGGCGTTGAACACGGCGCTAAGCAGCATGCGGTAGAGAAATTGTTCAAGATTGTATACGTCAACGTCGTTTTGTGCTCAAATTAGTACGATGGTGGCCACGAAAAGGTTTGCAGCTCGCTGCAGCGGAGTCTAGCGGATGAAAGTCGGGATTGCGGGCTTCGGCACGATCGGCAAGAAAGTGGCCCAGGCGCTGGATCAGGGTATGGAAGGCGTGGAGCTGTGCGGTGTCTACACCCGCAGTGTGGCGGCGGCTCGCACCGCCCTGGCCCAGTTCAAGCGGCCGGTGCCGGTGATGAGCATGGCGGAGCTCGCCGCGGTGGCCGATGTCGTGGTGGAGTGCGTACCCAAGCAGGCTTTCGCAGAGGTTGCTCCGCAAGTCATTGCGCGCGGCAAGTTGCTGGTCACGGTGAGTGGCGCCGCGTTGCTGGAGCATCCCGAACTCATTGCGGAGGCGCGCCGCACCGGCAGCCGCATCATACTGGCGACCGGCGCCTTGCTGGGCCTCGACGCCGTGCGTGCCGCGGCCGAGGGCCAGATCCATTCGGTCTCGATCGTTACGCGCAAGCCGCCACGCTCACTGGCCGATGCCCCCACGGTGCAGAAAATGGGCATTGATCTTGGCGCGCTTGACGCGCCGCTGCAGTTGTTTTCCGGCAATGCGCGCGATGGTGCCCGCTTGTTTCCGGCTAACGTCAACGTTGCCGCGGCCCTGGGATTGGCTGGCATCGGGCCGGACCGCACCCGGCTCGAGATCTGGGCGGATCCGGCCTGCACTCGCAATACCCACACTATCGTGGTCGATGCCGACAGTGCCCGCCTTGAAATGAAAATTGAGAATGTCCCTTCAGAGGAACATCCGGGTACCGGCAAGATCACTGCACTGAGCGTCATTGCCTGCGTCAGGTCCCTGACCGCAACGCTGCGTGTTGGCACCTGATTGAACGACGCCAGGGGCAAGCCGTTTTACCTTGATAACCGAGGAATCACCATGGCCAGATTGCGACACATTGCGATTGCCAGTCAGGACCCCGATAAGTCGGCGAAATATTTCGTCGACGTGTTTGAGATGCAGATCCGCGGCAAGATCGATAGCCGCAACGCGAGCGGCTACTATCTCAGCGACGGCACGGTGAACATTGCGATCCTGAAGTTCAAGAACCAGCCCGCTGCAGGTTGTGCCCTGGATTACGAGGGGCTGCATCACCTCGGCTTCGAAGTGGACGATCTCGATGCTGCAGTGGCGCGCAATCGTGCCGCAGGCTACGAACCGCGCCACGATGTGAATATCGCCCAGGGTCTCGGCGCCAATCCGCAAAAGGACAATGCCGAATACAAGCTGATCGGGCCGAACGGCCTGATGATCGACATCTCGCAGCGTGGCTGGGTCGGGGCCAAGCAGTGAGCTGAGTGGTGGCGTTTATGGACCAACCGGCACGTAGCCTGGTGCGTTGCTGTGCGCGGGGCGGGCGCGGCCGCGGTAGCCCGCCGCCTGCAGAAAAGTCAGTATCGAATCGTTGAAGGCCGCAGGCTGCTCGAAGTAAGCGGAATGACCGGCGTCCGAGACCTCGATGTAGAACGATCCGGGAACCCGTTGATGCATTTCCTGGATGGCAGCAGGCGGGAACAGCAGGTCGTGTTGTCCGGCGATGAACAGCGTCGGGATCTTCAGCTGCGCCAGGGCCTCGGGTGCCAGCAGCGGTGCAAACTCGCCGCGCAGGCTGCGGCGATGGGTGGCATTGAAACTCGCGAGCTGTGAATAGAGCAGCGCAATCATGGGGCGCTGTGTCCGGGTGGCTTCGCTCAACACGCGTTCGAGCTGACCCAGTTCGGCGGTGGCCGCTCGTGCCTGGTTCATGATTTCGCTGGCCCGTGGTGATTCGACCAGCCCCTGCAGGGTATCGGCGAGCACCAGCGCCGCCACGCGCTGCGGATGTCGGGCCGCATAGCCGACGCAGGTTCCACCTCCCATCGACTGTCCGATAAGCGCGCAGCGTGGCAGGCTCAGATGATCGATGAGGGCCTCGAGGTCGTCGACGAAAGCACTGCGTCCGCGTTGTGCCGGATCGGTGGAGCGGCCGAAGCCGCGATGATCGAAAGTGATGACTTCGTAGCTTTGCGACAGCGCCTGGACCTGCTGATACCAGGCGGCATGATTGCCACCGATGCCGTGCGCCATGATGAGAGCCGGACCCGCACCGTGGCGCTCGTAGTAGAGCTGTGAGCCGTGGTTATCCAGAAATGCCATGGACTCGCCTCGCTGTCAGGTGCCACCCGCTAGATTGTACACAATGTATCTTTTCTATATGCAATAATACATCAGTGCATACAAAAAAACACAACCCTGGCGCCGATCGTCACCCAGAATGCTGACGGAATGGGTGCTTCTTGCTGGTCTCGCCGCTGTCACCGGCAGTCTCGGCGGTGTGTTGTCGGGCTTACTCGGGGTGGGTGGCGGAATCATCATCGTCCCGGTTCTGGAAGCCGTGCTGGGTGTGCTTGGCGTCGACGTATCGGTGCGCATGCCGCTGGCGGTGGCAACCTCGCTGGCGACAATCATCCCGACCTCGATTGCTTCTTCCAGGGCACATATGAAGCAGGGTGCGGTCGACTTCGCTCTGGTGCGCCGCTGGGCGCCGGCGGTGATCATCGGCGCTGCGCTGGGCAGTGTACTCGCGAGCCGCATCCATACGGCGGCGCTGAGCGCCTTGTTCGCGGCCGTGGCGGCCGGGGTTGCCATCAAGATGCTGTTGCCGCTGGAGAGTCGCACGCTGAGCGATGGACCACCCAGTGGCGCTTTTTACTGGGTGGTGCCAGCCGCAATCGGCCTGGTTTCCTGCATGATGGGCATTGGCGGCGGCACGCTCAGTGTGCCGACGCTGACGCTCATGAACCAACCGGTACATCGCGCTGTCGGCACGGCCAGCCTGCTCGGGCTGGCGATCAGCATTCCGGGCACCATCGGCTACCTGCTGGCGACACCGAATCATGCGCTGCTGCCTCTGGGAACGATCGGGCTGGTCAACCTGACCGCTTTCGCGTTGATCACGCCGACCACCGTGCTGGCCGCGCCCCTGGGAGCGCGAATTGCACACGGTCTCAGCCGACGCACGCTTAGTGCAACATTCGGAGTCTTCCTGGCGGTTGTGGCCGCACGGATGCTGTATCGCACCCTGGCCTGAATAATTTTTCAATGGAAACCTGGTCATGAAATATCTGATGGCAGTGCTGGGATTTGCCGGCGTTCTGGTGGCAGCAGCGCAGCAGCCGGACGTTGCGACGATCAGTCGCCCCGTGGTCGACGCAAACGTGCCGTTCATCTGCGAGGAACGGCTCCCGCCGGCGATCGATGCGGGCAGCTATGGCATGCAGCTCGACGGCAGCTTCCGTCATCCCTATGCCACGCCCGTCGACGAGGAGTCGCCGCACCCGTTTCCCGGCCGCAGCGAACAGTACGACACCAACAGTTATCTTTCCGGCGTGAAAGTGGAAGCCACTTACGAGGGCGCGGACTTTGTCCCCGATCCGTTTCACACGTGGCAGAACATTGTCGACTTCAAGGGGCGGCGCTACCTGTTTCAGTATGATCGCAGCGAGGGCCGGGTCTACGACATCACCGACGTAAAGCATGTGACCGTAGTGCAGAAGCTGACGCGCGATGATGTCAAGGTGGATTACGGCGTCAACAACGAAAAACTGGCCAGCCACGACTGGCCACCCTATGACTTCTGGGGCGCCTCCAGCATTCAGTGGAACGAGCCGCTGCAGCAGTACGTGATGGTGCAGAGCTTCGAGCAGAAGCGCCAGGTGCACGATGTGGAAGCCATGCCACCGCAGGATAAATTCAACAACATGGCGGGTGTCGCCGCGCTGCGCGCCAGCCCGCAGCTGAAAGGCTTCAAGGTTTTCGCGCTGCGCGGGCCGCGCCGGCAGGACTGGCAGTTGCTCGCCAATGTCAGCACCGATGACACCCAGGCTGATGCGCTGCATTCCGATTTCGGACATACGCCACAGCAAGGCTCGGGTTCGCTCGATGTGCCCTACTACACCGGGGGGAAATACCTGTTCATCGCCGTCGCTCCAAACGACAGCTACAGCAATACCGAGTACCCGAATTATCTCTATTCGCCGGGTTACCAGGCCTGGGACATGAGTGACCCGAAAGCACCCAGGCTGCTCGGCACCTGGCACCGTGCGGGCCAGCGGCGCGACGAGGCTGCGGCCTACCGCAGCAACCCGCGCTGTGGCAATCGCACCTCCTGGATGGGTTCGCGCATGCCGCTGTTCATACCGCAGCCGGTTGAAGAGGGCGGCAAGTATGGCTTTGCGGCCCTGGCCGGGTTTGGTGTGTCGGTGCTCGACATTTCTGATCCGGCCCACATGCACGAGGTGGGTCATGTCGATCTGCCGCCAGCCGTCTCCGGCACCGAGGCGGACAATATCGATGTCTCGCAGTATCAGAAAACCGGGCTCATCTACGTGAGCGGCTATCCGCTCACCGAAGACTGCTATGAGCCGTACAAGAATATCTTCCAGATCGATGTGCGCGATCCGGCCAAGCCGCGCATCGTCGGCACGCTGCCGCGGCCGCTGCCACCAGCCGAGGCGGGAATTACCGACTACTGCCAACGACGCGGCAGCTTCGGGCCCAAGCGCAGTGGCTACTACACCTCACCGGGCGACCCGCCGCAGGGTCTGCTGGTGTACGCGTTCTACAACGCTGGGGTGCAGCTGTTTGACGTGAAAGATCCGGCCCATCCGCGCATCGCGGCGTACTTTGTGCCCAAAGCCTATGGCAAGGACACGCCGGACTATGCCTACGGCAATCAGACCCACGGCGTGTACGTCGAGTGGGACCGGAAGATAATCTGGGTGTTCACCAACCACGGAATCTATGCGCTGTCCGCCGAGCAGCTCATCGGTGCGCCCAATCTGAACGCGCCGTCAGCGCTGTTCAGAAATTCCGCGCGGTGATTTTTTCAAATCGGGGCGCCGAGTGTTCGCCGTCGGCAATGGTTTTCACAAGTCCGTCTGCCGTCGTCCGCGCCGAACGCGTTGCTCTACGTTCGGGCGTCCCGCACGCGGCGGGCGACCCGCTTCGCTCGATCTGCGTGGGCCAGCGCGCCTGTCCTGGTGATGCCGGTAGCGGCACGGACAGGTCTCCGGCCGATCGCATGCTGGCAGTGGCAGGCGCGGGGTCTCGGCCGACAGGAAGCGCTTGCCACGGCACCCGGTGGCCGCCGCACAATATTCGGTCGCGCTGACAATCTCTACCGCATGCCAGGAATTCGACGGCGCCGCAGTGCGGCGAAGTGGTGTCTGGTTTTTCATCATTCTCCCACTGACTGATGCAACAGGTGGTCGCCGACGGCGATGAAATCCACCGGCTTGCCGCGCGTCACCTTCAGTTTGTCGATCGCGGGCAAGCGTTGCACAATCATGGCGCGCGCGTCCGAGCCATGGCAGCAGACCACGCGGAATGTCTGGCGCACATGCTCGAGCCTCCCCTCCACGGTATACAGATAGAAACGCAGCTGGCTCAGACGCTGCTTGTGGAGCGGCACTTTCCCCGAATTGCTGCTGGTTCTGGTTGGCATGGGTACGCCTTATTCTTTCTTAGGGGTGCAAGTATAACCCCACCGCGAGGTTTGCTTGTTTAGTGCAGTCGGCTATGCTGGTCTAACGGCGGACGGCCGCCGCTAAGTCCGGCCTTATACCCCCACCAGTAGGAGCACTTGCATGAAACATCCCATGTTGGCGGCCATTCCGGTAATCCTTTGTGCCTTGCCGGCCTTCGCCGCGCTGAATAACGGCGCCAGCGCACCCGATTTTTCCGCCCAGGCATCCCTGGCGGGCAAGGCCTTCGCTTTTTCACTCGCCGAGGCACGCCGCACCGGGCCCGTGGTCGTGTACTTCTACCCATCGGCGTTCACCGAAGGCTGCAACGTGCAGGCGCATGAGTTCGCGGTCAAGATGGACAAGTTCAAGGCTGCCGGTGCGACCGTGATCGGCGTGTCACTGGATAACATCACCCGCCTCAACGCGTTCTCTGCAGATCCCATGTACTGTGCGGGTAAGGTGCCGGTCGCCTCCGACGCTGACGGCAAGATCGCGAAATCCTATGACCTGAAGGTTGGCGCCGAGGCGAAGGGTTTCAAGGACACGCGCGGCGTCGAGATCGGACACGGATTCGCAGAACGCACGACTTTCATCGTCACGCGGGACGGCAAGATTGCCGCGACCATCGGCGGCCTCGCCCCTAAGCTGAATGTCGATCAGGCACTCGTCGAGGTGCAGCGTCTCAGCGCTGCGGGTAAACCAGGGAGTTAGCGGTGAACGTCCTGGCGCTCTTCCATGTGCTCCGCGCGCGCTAGCGCCTTAGTCATCAGCGCATGCACGGTCTCATTCTGCCCCGTGGCGAGATAACGACGCAGCAGTTGCTGCAGCTGTTCGAGCAATGCGACCCCTTGGTGCAGATAGAGCAATGCCTGCGCAATGCCGTTCGGGTCCTGCGCGCCGCATCCTCGGCGCTTTGATGGGGTAGTACCGAGATCGCCGGGTGGCGCATCAGCATGTCGATGCGAAAGCGCTGATCCAGATAGTCGCGGCTCGCCTTGCCGTTCTTTGGCAGGAAGCCCTCGAGCTTCATCACATCTGCCGAGCTGAGCATGCCAACCAGCGTGGCCCCGCGAACCACCGGTAGGTGATGGACCGGATACTCAGCGAACAACCGCAGCGCTTCGCTGAGCGGGGCGCTGACGTCGATGGGAAGCACAGCCTCGGTCATCAGGCGATTGACAGGGTCTTGGGCGTGCATGACTCGCGTTTGCCTCCGCTTTTTTTCAATCATTGATTGAAGCAGGTCTGAGGCGCACGGGCTTTGTCGCCATTCACAGTTCCGGAAGCCACCGGGGGGCAGGTACTACGTAGCTTTCCGAATTGCCCGCGTTCATGATGGGTGCCATAAACAACGCAGGTAGGTTGAGCGATGAGTAGGTGTTCCGGGTACCGACGTTGCGCAACATTGCGCTGACGGCGGACGAGGTCGACAAGATCACCAGTTTTCTCGAGAGCCTGACCGGTGAGCAGCCGACGCTCGCATATCCGAGATTGCCGTCAAGCGTGGTGTCGACACCGCGACTGCAACCCTAGGGATGGCCTGCGGTCGAGCGACAGCGGCGAAATCGAAGTAGCGTGCGCCAATCAGTGAGGTGCAGCGATTGACACGCTGCTGGCAACGAACTGCGTACCCTGGGTTGTGTCCGTATAAACGCCGACCAGCGTGACGACAAAGCTCGACTGGCCGCTGCTGACGGCCCGCTTCGCAGCCGACTGCAGCAGCTCGTCAGCGCCGGCACGCGATGCGGCAGTGGAAAGTTGCAGCGCCAGGCGTTTCGCAGGGCAGTGCGCATCGCCAATCATCGCGTTGCCCTCGGCATCGACGCTGACCGTCGCATCGATCTGCACGGTGCGCCCGGGCTTCGCCGACAGTTCGCACACCGTCGTCGCGAGCGGCGGCCGTTGCGGCTGAGTGCAGGCGGCAAGCAAGCCGAGCAGCATCGCTAGCGGGATTCGGATCTTCATGGCGTCCTCTGTCGTTCCCGCCACTGCGCAAATTCCGCCGGACGCAAGCCGTAGCGGCTCAACGAACCTTCGTGCAGCCGGCGCAATTCGTCAATCACCAAGGCCTGTACATTTTGTCGGTCAACATCAGTTACCTGCTCGGTGACGGCGCGCTGGATCACGCTGAGCGAATCGTCGTCGGCATTTGTGACGACGGTTTGGATGATTCGCTTGATGACTTCCCGGTAAGCAAGGCGAAGCGGATCCGGCTCTGCGAGATCCTGCTTGATGGCCAGATATTCGTGCGTTGAGCGCTCGTACGCCCACACGTATAGGTCACGCAGCAGTTCGACGCGGGTGAGCTCATAGACGCCGAGCACGGCGCGCGTATAGGCGCGCTCGGGTACGTCCAGAAACGTCAAAGGGCAGAGATTCGCGCGGATCAATGGAAGATTAGCCATCAGCCGGGATGTTCGCTTGTTCGCGTCGGCGAACGGCTGGAGATAGGGTATGTGCACCAATGCGAAGAAGGACTGCTCGAAGGGATCCTGGACGAGCGCCGCCTTTTCCAATAACACGTCGAGTAAGTCGCCGATCTGCAACGGAATTTCGGGTGGATGGTAGACGCTCTTGCCGATAGCTACCGCGTGCTGACGGAGCCGGCCTTCATCCGCCGGATTGGGCAACAGGTTTTCCGACAACGCACTGTGGAGATTGAGAATCGTGTAACGGTTGAAAGCCGCGGCTTCTACATTCGTGACGATCAGCTCGAGTGCGGTCTTGTGATTAAGGATCATCTGCGTTTCGGTGGCGGCCTTTCCCTGCGCCACTCTGCCGTGCTCGATTAACGCGCGCGTGTCGAGACGCGAATACGTGTTGCCTTCCAGGTGACTCGAAGCCCAGGAGAGATCAATCAACAGCCGATTCAGAATCTCGCGTCCGTAGCTGCCTGCAGGCAAGCCGCCTTGCCTTGTATCACCCATCTTGCGCAATTGGCGACGCAGGGGTTCGGAGAGATACCATGAGCGATTCGGCTCGTAGGCGTCTAGAAAATCCCGGCGATAACCGACGGGTCTGCGCGCCTCCATTGGCTGATCGACATAGGAGAGAACATCTCTGCTGTCCTGTGACAGCGGGATGAAGTCCGGAAACTCATTCGCCTCCGGTGCTGGAGCGGATGGTCTTTGGTCAGTGTAATAGCGACGGGCCGGTCCTTGGCCCTTGGCCTTAACGCTTCCCGCATCTATCAGCTCGCGCAGCCATCGCTGCATCGTGCGACGGGGTACGGCCGGATAGATGGCGAGCAGTTCAGTAACGCTTGAGCCACCAATGGAGTTCCGGATGCAGATGAGTATCTGGTCAGGGG